>QMMC01000092.1 GCA_003647065.1 Deltaproteobacteria bacterium
CCGGGGGCGGTGAGCTGGGGGATCGAGAGAACGTGCTGCGCGACCTCTTCGCCCTCGGAGAGGTCGAGCTCGACGTAGCTTACCGCCGAATGGGTCGTGCCGAGGTCGACGCCTATTGCGTACTGAACCCCGTCATCGTTCGCGGAATCGACGTCGGCACCTTCACTCACAGCTCGACCTCGGCCGCCATGAGCACCTTGGCGTCGTGATCCTCGGCGAGCTTCGGCAGCTCGATCTTCGTCACCCGCCAGCCGCGGTGGGAGAGGGTCCCGGTGAACGGAGCTTCACCGACGACGTTGCCCGTGAGGCGCACGGCCCCGGCGTCGAAGCCCGCCTCGAGGGTCACCTTCGCGCCCTCTTCCTCGCTGCGGACGGGTTCGATGGTGAGATGTTCGTCGAGGGCCTTCTTGCAGCCCTCGTGTACGACCCGGGCGGCGGCGCCGATGTCCGCGTCACTGAACGACGCCACGTCTTCTTCGAGGAAGTCGATGAAGCGCCCCTCGCGCTGGAGCAGCGAGAGCAGCTGGAGCGCCGCGTCCGGGGTGGCCTCGCGCAAGACCACGGGCTTGGGCGCAGGAGCGTCTTCTTTATTCTCTTTGGTCTCGGCGTCGGCGGGCAGCGCCGTGCCGGCCCTCAAGCGGACCACCCCGGCCGCGAAGTCCGCGTCGAAGAGACAGCGGAAATATGCCACCCAGGAGAGGAAGATGCGGGAGATGAAACCGGGTCTTTGGTCGCTCACGGCGCGGGTTTAGCGCCTCCGACGGTTCCGGTCCACCAGCCCCCAAGAAGGCGGCCGGGCGACGCCAGTCGACCAGAGCTAGATTGCGGGCTGTAGCCCGCAAGAAGGCGGCCGGGCGACGCCAGTCGACCAGAGCTAGATTGCGGGCTGTAGCCCGCAAGGGTGGGCGCATTCGTTGCGTTTGTCGGTGTCGAACGACCCCGGCGGGGGATCACCGGAAAGTCGTGGTTGGAGCCACCGCCTCTCTATGATCCGATTCATGACCGAGTTCTTGAGCCAAGCATTCTACGGAAACACCATTCTGGAATGGCTGACGGCGGCGGGCATCGCCCTCGGCGCGGCCATCGTGGGAAAGATCCTCTACTGGGTCTTGTCCGGCATCGCCCGGAAACTGACCGCCAAGACCAAGACCAATCTCGACGACATCCTCCTCGACATGCTCGAAGAGCCGCTGGTCCTCGCGGTCGTGGTCGCCGGCATTCGATATGGGGTCGGCACCCTCGTCATGTCGGAGAGCGTCGAGGTGTGGGTCGACCGTGTCTTCCACATCGTCATCGTGCTGAACGTGGCGTGGCTCCTCACGCGGCTCTTCGAGTCTCTCTTCAAAGAGTACGTCGTGCCCCTCGCCGAGAACTCCCAGACGGATCTCGACGACCAGCTGCTGCCCATCGTGCGCAAGGGCATCAAGATCACGATCTGGGGGGTCGCGATCATCGTCGCCCTGAACAACGCCGGCTACGACGTCGCCGCCTTGCTGGCCGGCATGGGCATCGGCGGGCTCGCCCTCGCGATGGCCAGCAAGGACACCGTCGCCAACATGTTCGGCGGCGTCACCATCTTCACCGACCAGCCCTTCAAGCTGAACGATCGGGTCAAGGTCGCGGGCTTCGACGGGACCATCAAGGAGATCGGCATCCGAAGCACGCGGCTGCAGACCCTCGAGGGCCGTATCGTGACCATCCCCAACTCGACCTTTGCGGACTCTCCGGTCGAGAACGTGAGCCTCGAACCCAGCCGTAAGGTCGTCGTGAATATCGGCCTGACCTACGACATGACGGCAGACAAAATGCGTCGGGGCATGGAAGTGCTTCGAGAGATCGCTGACGGCACCGAAGCCGTCGCCGAAGAGCCCCTCGTCGCGTTCAACGCCTTCGGAGACTTCGCGATGAACATCTTGTTCATCTATTACATCGAACCCGGCGCCGACATCATGGGCACCCAGACCGCAGTGAACCTTCGCATTCTCGAAGAGTTCGGCGAGCACGGCCTCGACATGGCCTTCCCGACTCAAACGGTCTACCACCAGCCAGCGGCCTGAGACGCTTCCGCGGTCGTCGTGCTCTACTCCGAGCATGACCGAATCCTCCGAATCCCCCCGAGTACGCCGCCTCGTCGTCTTCAAGCACGGCGTGGCCTACCTCGAGCGCGGGGGCCCCGCGTCTGGTCCCTTCGAGCTGACCTTCCGGCGCGACGAGATGAACGACGTGCTGAAGTCCCTCGCGGTCTGGGTCGTCGATGGAGACGGCTCGGTTGGGGCGGCGACCTTCGAGGCGCCTCGGGACCCGGCCGAGGAGCTCGCGGAGCGCGGGCTCTCGCTTTCGCCGGGGGCGGCCTTCCGGGGATTGCTCGCGGCCTTCACCGGGCGGCGAGTCACGGTGGATGTCGGGGGTACCGCCCACCGGGGCGAGGTCCTCGGCGTCGACCGCGATCAGGACAGCGAGGGTCGGGTGCGCGAGCGGCTGGTTCTGCGCGACGAAGAAGGACGGGTCGCGCTTCTCGACTCGTCGGTCATCCGGCACCTCTCCCTCGACGAAGAGACGAGCCGGGCCGACCTCGCCTGGTTGGTCGATAAGAGCCGGGCGGCCAACGACCGAGAGCATCGACGAGGGCGCATCGACGTCCAGGGCACGGCGAAAGATCTGCGGGTGGCCTATACGATCCCCGCGCCGATGTGGCGCGTGTCGTATCGCGTAGTGGCCGAAGACGACGACGTCACGCTGATGGCCTGGGCCATCGTGCACAACCCCACCGACGAGGACCTCGAAGGCATTGCCCTGACCCTCACCACGGGGCAGCCAGTCTCTTTCGTCACCGAGCTCTATGAACCGCGCATCGTTGCTCGGGCCCACCTCGAGGAGTCGAGCAGGGCCGTGGCTGCACCGCGAAAGCTCGAGCGGTCGCGTAAGAAGAAGTCCCGAGGCGGACCTGGGGCGCCGCCGCCAATGAGGTCTCCGGCTCCGGCTGGGGCGCCGCCGCCACTGCAGCAAGCCGCGATGCACTCGTTTGGCGCAGGGGGAGCGGAAGCTTCGATGCTCGAGGCCAGCGATACGTCCATCGGTATCGACGACAGTTTCGCGGCCGAGGTGGGCAGCGGCGACCGCAGCGAACACTTCGAGTACCGCGTCGGCCGGCCCGTGACCCTCCCGCGCGGTGGCTCCGCGATGGTGCCCATCCTCTCGACGAAGGTGAAAGCCGCCCGGGAGCGCATCTGGCGCTCGGGCCAGGGGCCGGCGCCGGACATCGTCCTGCGCTTCGACAACTCGTCCGAGGCGGTCCTCGAAGAGGGCCCGGCGGTGATCTACGACGACGGTGGGTACGGCGGCGAGGCCATGGTGCCCTACAGCGCTCGGGGCGCCGAGGTGCGCCTGGCCTTCGCCCGGGATCTCGGCATTCGCTGCAGCCGCTCGGTCGAGAACTCGGTGCGCCTCGACGCGATTCGCATCAAGAGCCTCGTCGCCTGGGAACAGCACGAGCGTCGAGACACCCATACTCTGGTCGTCGAGAACGACCACGAAGAAGCCGTTACCGTCATTTTCGAGGTTCCGAGGTCATCTTCTCATCAGATCGCCACCGACGGCCTCTCTCCCATCGAAGAGACCGCGACCCAGTGGCGCTTCGCCGTGGAGGCGGCCCCCGGCGCGACGACCGAGGCGACCTTCGTCGAACGGTGGCGCCACGACTATCGTCTGGACCTCGAACGTCTGGATATGCATCGGCTCAAGTCGTGGATGACCACCGACAACATCGACCCGTCCACGAACCAGGTGCTGATGGGCGTGATGGATACGTGGCAGGAGGCCGCCGATCTCGACGCGGAGGCGCGGGCGTTTTCCGATGAAGAGAACGACCTCGGGGGCATCGCCGAGAGCCTCAAGGAACAGCTCGGCGTCCTACGGGCCGAGGGCGAGGAGGGCGCGCTGCGCATGCGGTGGGTGCACGAGCTCTCGGAATGCATCGATCGCCTCAAGTACATCCACAGTGAGAAGAAGCGCCTCCACGCGGACGCCACCGCCCTACGCCTAGGAGCGCGGGACGTGCTTCAGAAGATCGAGTTTGGCGAAGATTGACCGGGGTCTGGCGTGATCGGGCCTCGAGACGTCACAATGAGGGCATGAGAGCTTTCGTGTCTTTCGGGGTCGCAATCCTGACTGTCTTCTTGCTGGCCGCCTGTCCTTCCAGCAGCAGCCGCCGACCTGTCGGGGACTCTTCCGTGGCGCCGACGGATACCTCGGTAACGCGCATGGACGCGGGAGATAGCTCCGCTCCGACCGCGTGCACCGATGGGATGCGCAACGGTGACGAGACCTCCCTGGACTGCGGAGGGTCGTGTCCTCCGTGCTCCGATGGGTCCGGGTGCAGCGTTGGCGCTGATTGCGCGAGCGGCGTGTGCCGCGCTGGGTTCTGCCTGGTCCCGAACTGCATGGACGGTGCCGCCAATGGCGACGAATCCGATGTCGACTGCGGAGGCTCCTGCGACCCGTGCGATGGGGGCCTCTCGTGCTCGGCCGGGACCGACTGCCGGAGCGGTATCTGCGAAGCTGGTATCTGCGCCGTCACCGGTTGCACCGACGGCACTCGCAATGGAGAAGAAAGCGACGTCGATTGCGGTGGGTCCGAGTGCCCAGCCTGCTTCGGCGGGTCGATGTGTGCCGCGGCCGAAGACTGCCTCAGCATGATCTGCAGCGCGGGGTTCTGCACGACGGCGACCTGCGACGACACGGTTCGAAACGCCGAAGAGACCGACATCGACTGCGGCGGCTCGCGGTGTCCGGGGTGCGCTACCGGTCTGGCCTGCATGGCTCCGGGTGACTGCGCCGATGGCGTTTGCAGCGCGACGGTCTGCCTCGCCCCGGGCTGCGCCGATGGCGTGCACAACGGCGATGAGACCGACGTCGACTGTGGCGGCTCGACCTGCATGACGCGCTGCGCGGAGACCGAGATGTGCATGGATGGCGCCGACTGCGACAGCGGCGTCTGCGGCGCGGGGAATACATGCGAGGCCCCGACCTGCACGGACGGCGTACACAATGGCGGCGAGACGGACGTGGACTGCGGCGGGGCCGGGAGCTGCCCGCGGTGCGCGGACGGCCTCGACTGCATGGACCCCTCGGACTGCCTCACGATGACCTGCACCTCGGGGTCCTGTGGCACGGTCAGCGCCACGGGCTGTCGCGACGGCTCGGTCGAAGTGACCTGGGACGCGGACGTGCACGGATGCCGGGGCCCGACCCAGACCTGGCAGGCCTACTTCGACAACCAAGCGACTTACTGCAATACGGGGTGGCGGATGGCGAGGGGGTGGATCGTCAACGCCCACCTCACCGGCCCCGGCTACACGGACGACGTCAAATACACCTTCGACGGTGAACTCTGCGGTTCGTCGGCATGGGTCTTCGCGACCCGGCACGACGGCTACTCGCAGTCGCGGAGCAGCTGCGGGTGGTCCAACTCGCATCACTGGTCCCTCGGGACGGCCCCCGGCAACGTCGCCGAAGGCATCGTCTGCGAACGAACCCCCTGACGCTCATTCGCGGGGCCTGTGCCACCGTGCGCCAACGATGGGCCGGCGATGGGCCAATGATGGGCCAAGTGTCTCGGTTCGCCTTGCCTACATAGCGAATCCGCCGTGAATCCGGGTGGCACACCGCTTGAAGTGGTGCTGGCCGGATGGAGAACGGCACAATGAACAAGATCGTATTGGTAGGATTGTCCTGTGTGGTGGCGGTCGGATGTGGGGCCTACGACGAGGACGGCCGCTACGCAGAATACCCGGGGCCCTCTGACGGCGGCGCGCCGATATCTGCCGATTCTGCGGCCCCGATGTCCGGTGACGAGGTCGCCACGCCCCCCGGTGACCGCTACGAGTACGTCGGAACCAACCCCTTTGTCATGGCGGAGCATGACCCCTTCTCGACCTTCGCCGCCGACGTCGATACCGCGAGCTACGACATCTTTCGTCGGGACGTCACCGATGGTCTCTTGCCCGCCCGGGATAGCGTGCGCCTCGAGGAGTACGTCAACGCCTTCGACTACGACTATCCGGCGCCGGCCTACGACGCGGAGATCCCGTTCACCATCAGCCTCGCGGCGGCGAACCACGCCATGGGTCGCGAGATCACTCAGCTTCGCGTCGGCATCCAGGCGGCGACGCCCCCCGCGTTCGTGAAGCTACCGACGAACCTCATCTACCTCGTCGATGTCTCGGGCAGCATGGGGTCGGAGGACAAGCTGCCCCTGGCGAAGCTGCTCATGGAGTACAGCCTCGACGTCCTCGACGCTACCGACACGGTCTCCATCGTCACCTACTCGGGTAGCGTTGGAGTGGCGCTGCCGCCCACCAATGCGACCGACCGCGAGACCATCCTCGGCGCGATTCGCCCCCTGAACGCGGCCGGCAGCACCGCCGGCGGGGCGGCGATGGACCTCGCTTATGCCCAGGCCGCGGCCGGCTACATCGATGGCGGTTTCAACCACGTCATCCTGCTGACCGACGGCGACTTCAACGTCGGGGTCTCGAGCACCGAGGCCCTCGTCACGATGATCGAGGAGAAGCGCCGCACCGGCGTCACCCTCACGGCCCTCGGCTTCGGCCGCGGCAACCTGAACGACGCCATGATGGAGCGGGTGAGCAACGCCGGCAACGGCACCTACAGCGTCATCACCAGCCAGGCGCACGCCCGGGAGTATGCCGACGAGGCCCTCCTCGCCGGGGTCAACCTCGTGGCCCAGGACATGAAGATCCAGGTCGAGTTCAACACCGACCACGTCGTCGCCTACCGACTGCTCGGCTACGAGAACCGCGCAATCGCCGACTCGGACTTCCGCGTCGACTCGGTCGATGCCGGTGAAGTCGGCGCGGGTCACCGGGTCACCGCGCTCTACGAGGTCGTATTGAACGGCCAGTCCATCCCCGCAATCGATGGGGCCCCAGTCGCCACCGATGGTGAGCCCGTCGAAGGGACCCGGGAGATTGAAGCGAGTGAGTTCGTCCAGGTACGGGTGCGCTGGAAGGACCTCGGTGCGAGCGCCGAGGACGCCGCCTACGAAACCTCCCAGGGCCTCGCCCCGGCGGACGTCGTCCAGCCCGCCGACGCCGACCCCGACTTCCTCTGGGCGGCGTCCATCGCGGCCTTCGCCGAAATCCTCAAGGACAGCCCCTTCGCCCAACACGCCGACCTCGACCGCATCGAGACCCTCACCGCGGCCCAGGCAACGCGCGACGACGACCGCGCTCGCTTCGTCGAGCTCTTCACCGCCGCCCGAGCGATGATCCCGGCTCCCTGAGCCACGTCAGTATCTGGCCAGACTCTGGCTAGATTCTTGGTCGATCTACGCCGCCCTCATTCGTGAGGGCGGCGTCGTCGTTTACGTCGTTGGCTACGCTTCGGTGACCACCCGGTCTCGTCCCTGGCGCTTGGCCTGGTACAGAGCTCTGTCGCTTCGCTCGAGCAGGGCATCGATCGAGGGGTCGTCCTTTCGGATGTTGGTGACACCGATGGAGAGCGTGCAGACCGGGGCCCGATCGGCGTTTCCCAGAGACTGCTGTCGGCGGATGAACTCGGCGCGCCATTCGTGGGCCCGCTCTTGGGCCATGTCGAGGGACATTCGCGGCATGACGACCAGGAGCTCGTCGCCGCCCATGCGGCAAGCGATGTCGCTCTCGCGAATGCTGCTTTGGAGCAGCTCGGCCAAAGCCACCAGAACCGCGTCACCCGCGGCGTGGCCCATCGTGTCGTTCAGCGGTTTGAAATGATCGATGTCGATGGCCAATACGGCGAGGTCGATCTCTTCTCGTTTCGCCCGGGACATTTCCCGCGCGAGGGTCTCCCGTAGATAGCGCCGGTTGAAGAGCCGGGTGAGGGGGTCTCGGATGGCCTCTTCGCGAAGCTTCTGGTGAAGCTCCTCGATCTCCCGGAGGCGAATGGTCAGCTCCTCGTGGGTCTCCTGGAGTTTTTCTTCGGCCTCCTTCCGCGCCGTCACGTCCTGCTTGATGGCGATGAAGTGGGTGATGACGCCGTCCTCCCCGCGCACCGGCGAGATGTGCTGTTCTTCGCGGTAGAGGGTGCCGTCCTTGCGGCAGTTGGAGATCTCCCCGTACCAAGTCTCGCCCGCGGTGATGGTCTGCCACAGGTCTTGGTAGAAGGCCGGCTGGTGCACTTCGGATTTCAATATGCGCGTATGCTGACCCACCAACTCTTCGGCGAGGTAGCCGGTCATGCGCGTGACCGCTGGATTGACCCACTCGATCACCCCCCGGGTGTCGGTGATGACGATGCCATTCGCCGCCGCGTTCATGGCCACGCCTTGCAGGACCCGGTCCTGGTCGAAGTGCTGATGATATTCGGCGTCGCGCACCACCGCCTGGGTGAAGGGGCCCCCCTCGAAGCCTTCGAGGGGCAGCGGGCTCAGGGATATATCCACCGGAACGATGGCCCCCGATTTGTGGCGCGCCCCGAGGACGGGCCGCGTGCCCATGTGCCTCGGCCGGGGCGTTTCGTGAAAGCGCTCCCGCATCTGCCGGTGGTCTCGCCCGTGGTGTGGCACCAGGACCTCGACCGCTTTACCGAGGAGCTCTTCGGATGTGTAGCCGAGCAGGGCGACGCATCGCTGGTTGACGAAGACAATGGTGCCGTCCCTCTGGACCACCACCACGGCGTCGGGGCTGTTCTGGCACAAGGCCTCGAAGAGCGCGGAACGGGACAACCCGGTCAGAGGCCCGTTCTCGTTTGTGGGTGCTGAGTCGTCCGACACTGCTTTGGCCTCAGCCCACAGAGGGCTCAGCGAGCCGCAGTCTAGCACCGGCCACCGGTGCCGTATCAACGCGTTCTGCGGAGCTGGGACCGGACCACGGAAGCAACCATCCGAGCTTGGTTCAGCTCGCCGGTCGGGGGACCGGGACGGAGAGCACCGGGCAGGTCACCCGATGCAGGACGCGGTCGGTGTGGCTTCCGAGCAATACGTCGCCGACCGAGTCGTGGCCGCGGGTGGCCATGACCACCAGGCAGGAATCGGCGGCGCGGGAGATCACCGCGTCTTCGAGCTTCACCCTGGTCACGTTGATCGAGCTCACCGTCCATCCGGCAACTACGGGCACGTTCACCTCGGGGGTATCCGCCGGGTCGCCGACGTGCAGCAGCACGAACTCGACCGACTTGGCGCCCGCCATTCGACCGAGGGTCGCCGCGGCGTCGACCGCTGCCTGGGCAGCTTCCGGATCGCCGATGGGAATGAGCACCCGGTGCAGGTCGATGGTTCCGCTGTCGTTGGCCACGAACCCGTCGATGCCGACGGGAACCAGGAGCGTCGGGACTTCGACGTTGTGCGCGATCGCCTCGGCCTTGCTGCCGAGGAGGGCTCGCATGATTCCGTGGCGTTGGTGGGTCGCCGCGACCACCAGGTCCGCCTTCAGCTTGCGCAGAGCGTCGAGGACGGTGTCGACGGGGTCGTCGCAGCACTGGTGGACCATCTTCTCGAAGGGCACCCGCGCCGCATCGTCTCCCCAATGGACGAGGATCGTGCCCGCATCGAGCATGCGTTCGGCGGCGTCGTCGGCGCGGTTGGCGTGGACCGCAAAGAGCTCCGCCCCGCTCGTGTGAGCGAGGGCTACCCCGTGGGTGAAGGGCACCCGATCTTCGTCAGTGAGGGCGGCGGCGTGGGCAATCCTGAACATGGAGTCTCCGACAGTTGCTGGATACTCCCCTCAAGCTTCGTGCCCACCGATGTCGCGAGATCCATGGGGTTAAGCGCGAAGTCGAGCGCTCGGCCGTTTCAGCTGTTTCAACCCGCGTGTCAACGCGGTGCAGGGTGGGTCGACCAGACGCGTCCTCAGATGCAACTGACGGCGGCGTTGCAGCTGTTGGGGCATCCGGTGCAGGCAACGCATTCCTGCCAGGTATCGTAGAGAGCGGCCGCCGCGGGCGTGGACGCGCCACACGCAGCGAGGCACGCGCTGTCCCCGCCGCAGAACGTATCGCAGTTTGCCGGCGCGACCGTGCAAGCCTCGACACAAAAGGCATCTCCGTCGCAGGCGAGTTCACAGTTCGCGTAGTCGATGCACGAACTGTCCTCGATGCACGCCGCCTTTTCGGTTGGGCAGAGGGTCATGTCTCCGAACTCGGTCAGCTGGCAGATGACACACATGCTGCATTCGGCCGAGTCTCTGTCGTGAACGGTGTCACCTTCGCACACGACGCCAGCATCCGGTGTGCCGGTATCGCCGGCACCCGAGTCCGCCACGTTCGAGTCCGTCGTGCCCGAATCTGTGACGCTCGAATCAGTCGTGCTCGAATCGCTCGGGCCAGAATCGGTCGGCTCGTCGCAGACGCAGGCGTCGTAGCCGCTGCCGTCGTCGCGGCACCGCTGAAAACCCTCGACGCCGCCGCCGCAGGCGCAGGGGATCTGCTGGCCCGCCGTGCAGGTCGCCGCCGCGCCGTCGTCGCCGCAGCCGGAGAGGGAGCCGAGGGCGAGGAGAAGAGCGACGATTGGGGTAAGCATGTTGAAGATCATGTGATGCGAATTACCACTTGTACCAGTGCCGCTGCATCAGGATTTTCCCTACACCAAATAGAGATCCCGACGTCACAGATCTTGAATATATTTCAATGATTACCAGCGGGTAGAAGAAATCGCTGGACTAAGAGTGAATATCATTCACTTTGTGACGGTGGCTCACGAAAAAGGCATCAGCGCAACGGAAAGCACCCCGAGAGCGCGCAGGCGGGTGGCGAATCTCGAGAAGATCCTCGACGCGGCGATGAAGATGGTGACCGATGAGGGCTTCGGGGCGCTGTCCATGAACAAGCTCGCTGGCGTCGTCGACTACACCCCCGGCGCCCTCTACCGCTACTTCGACTCGAAGGACGCTCTCCTCGGCGCTCTGGTGAATCAGGTTCTCGACGAAGTTCGCGCCGTCTTGGTCGTCGCCGCCGAGGATGTGCCCGAAGACCGGCCCCTCGCGCGCCTCTTCGCTCTCACCCGCGCCTATCGCCGGTTTTCGGTCGAGGAGAGCAACAAGTTCAGCCTCCTCGCGATGTCGATGGCCGAGCCCCGAGTTCTGCTTCGGGCTCCGGAGGTCGCCGAGCCGGTCGTGCATTCGATGATCGCGACGCTGTCGCCGATCGCCGACGCCCTCGGTGTCGCGGAGGCGAAGCAGATGCTCTCCCCCGGGTCCGTGCCCGAGCGCACCGTGCTCGTCTTTGCATCGGTCCAAGGCATCGTCCAGCTGCGCAAACAAGCCCGCGTCGCCCCCGAACTCCTCGACCTCGACCGCATGGTCGCCGCGGTCGTGCGCACACTTCTTCTCGGATGGGGTGCAGACGAAGGCGCCGTAGACAGAGCGTTCGAATTGCTTACGGGAGGCCCCTCATGATCTGGAAAATCGCCGCCGCGCTCTTTCTCGGCGCCTTCACCTGGACGCTCCTCGAGTACGGTATCCACCGCTACCTCGGTCATCACCCGCGGGTGCGTAAGAACCCCTTCGCCAAGGAGCACATCCGTCACCACGTGGAAGGCGACTACTTTGCTCCGTGGTGGAAGAAGGCGGCGGCGGCCGTTGCCCTCGCCGCCCTCGTCATCGGCCCGGCGGTGTTCCTCGCGAGCCTCTGGACCGGCATCGCCTGGGTGACGGGGCTGGTGAGCTTCTACCTCTTCTACGAGGTCCTCCACCGCCTCGAGCACGTGCACGGAGGCTTCGGCGCCTACGGCCGGTGGGCCCGGCGCCACCACTTCTATCACCACTTCGTAGACGCCCGCTTCAACCACGGCGTCACCACGCCGCTCTGGGATCACGTCTTCGGAACGCACCGTGCCCCCGAGGTCATCACCGTGCCGCGGCGTCTGATGATGCCTTGGCTCGGCGACCTCGAACACGGCGTGCGCCCCGAGTTCGCGGGCTCCTTCGCTCTCAAAAAGAAGCCCGCGTAGAGCCTCACGCTACTCGGGAGCGTGGCTGGGCACGAATCACCTACGGACCACCGTCACGACTCGCTGTCCACCGAAGAATCACGGTAGCCTCGGCGCCATGGCCTTCGATTGCATCGTCATGGGCGCCGCGGGGCGCGATTTTCACGACTTCAAGACCTTCTTCGGCGACCACCCGGAGATGCGGGTGCGTTGTTTCACCGCAACTCAGATCCCGTTTATCGACCAGCGCACCTACCCCAAAGAGCTGGCGCCTGCGGGTTACGACGACGTGCCGATCTACCCCGAGGAGCGCCTCGTCGAGCTCATCGCGCGCTGGGACATCGACTTCGTCTTCCTCGCCTACACCGACCTCGCCTACGAGGACGTGATGCACAAGGCGTCTATCGTGCAGGCGGCGGGGGCGAGCTTCGCGATCCTCGGGCCCAAACACACGGAGCTGACACCGAAGAAGCCCCTGATCGCGGTGACGGCCGTGCGCACCGGGGCAGGCAAGTCGCCCCTCTCCCAAGCCCTCGCGGCGCACCTGGTGAAGAAGGGCCTCCGGGCGGGCGTGATTCGCCACCCGATGCCCTACGGAGACCTCGCTCGCCAGGCGGTCCAGCGCTTCTCGACACGCGAGGACCTCGACCGCCACGAGTGCACGGTCGAAGAGCGCGAGGAGTACGAGCCGTACGTCGCGCGCGGGCTGATCATCTTCGCAGGCGTCGACTACACGCGAATCCTCGCGGCGGCAGAAGCCGAGAGCGACGTCATCCTGTGGGACGGCGGGAACAACGACTACCCGTTCTACCGGGCGGGGCTCCAGATCGTCGTCGCCGACGCCCTCCGGGCGGGCCACGAAAGCCGGTTTTACCCGGGCGAGACCAACGCTCGGCGAGCCGACGTGTGGGTGATCAACAAGGTGAACGAAGCTCGGCCCGAAGATGTCGCAGCGCTGCACGCGGCGGCGGCACGGCTCTGCCCCGGGGCGACGGTCATCGAGAGCGATCTCGAAGTGAGCTGCGACGACCCCGATGCCCTCGCGGGGAAGCGAGTTCTCGTCATCGAAGACGGCCCGACTTTGACCCACGGGGGCATGAGCTTCGGGGCGGGCACCCTAGCGGCGCGCGGCGCCGGCGCGGAGTTGATCGATCCGCGCCCCTTTGCCGTGGGGACGGTCGCCGCGGCATACGAGAAGTACCCGCACATAGGCCCCGTATTGCCTGCCCTCGGCTACTCCGAAGAACAGCGCGCCGAGCTCGCTGCGACGATCCGAGCGGCGAAGCCCGACGTGGTCCTCGACGCCAGCCCCGCGAGCCTGAAGACTCTTCTTCAGCTGGACTTGCCCGTTCAGCGCGTCAGCTACGAGTTCGTCCAGAGGACCGGTCCGGACCTCTTCGGCCTGGTCGACGCTTTCCTCGAAGGCTGAGGCGTCGCCGCCGCGGTCAATCCTCCGGAGGCTCTTCGCTCACGAGGCTGGGGGCCAGACTCGAGGGTACCGGTAGGCCTTCTGCATCGAGGTTCGCGCCGTTGTCGATGTAGTGCACCCGTTCCGTGAGCCGGTTCACGTCGTAGCCGAGCGTCTGGATGCTGACCCCGATGGGCTGATTGCGGACTTCTCCGTCGACGAAATCGATCTCTCCGCCCTCGCCGAGCTGGGCGCCGGCTACGGCGTTGTCGGAGATGACGAACGATTCGAGGCGGACCGCGGCCCCGTAGAACGACACCAAGCCGATGCCCCCCTTTTCGATGCAGTCACCGCTCGCGCAATCACGTTGCGCGGTGGTGCGGATGATGACGTCCGTCATGTCGAAGACCGTGCCCTCGCCCCCGGCGAACACGCCCGCAGCGACGCTTCCTTCGAAGATGCCGCGTTCGACGGTAAAGCGGTCGGATGGGCCCTCGGCGCTCACGGCGCGGCCCCACAAGCCGGTGGATGTTTCTTCGAAGGTCGAGCTGACCGCGATGTCGTGGGCGATGACGCGGGCACCGTGGGCCATGCCGATGCCCATCGTATGCGCGTCCTGGATTCGGACCCGGTGGGCTTCGAGGCTTCCCGCGAGCACGCTGAGACCAAATCCCGCCGACCCGTCGTGGTCGGAAAGCACGCTGACGATGTGCACGTCTTCGATGAGGGCGCTCGTGGACTCGTCGAAGACGCATACGCCGCCCCAGATGGTGTCGGCCAGGAGCGCTCGGCGGAGGGTCAGGCGAGATCCGCTGAAAGCCGCGGCGCCGCGGGCGGTGACATTGTCGGGCCCGGTGCGGGCCTCCCGTACATCGAGGTCTTCGACGACGACGGTCGTGCCCTCGTGGCTGGACTGAACCGCGTCCCCGATGATGGCACTCACTTGCACGCGTTCGGCCAGGAGGCTCGAGCCAGTCTGCGCTCGGAGCGCGCGACCCCCGCCGACGATGACGGCGTCACGGACGGTGACGCT
Organism: Deltaproteobacteria bacterium; assembly: GCA_003647065.1. Lineage (GTDB taxonomy): Bacteria > Myxococcota_A > Polyangia > Polyangiales > B10-G4 > B10-G4. The sequence goes on from QMMC01000092.1 coordinate 14,362, forward strand.
CGCCTCGGACGATGCGAGTACGGATACGTCGAGGAGATCTCGCAGGAAGACGCGGCTCGCCGAGAGGACGGCCCCACGCTGACCGTTCAAGCCCCGGCCGCCGGCCTGCGTTAGAAAGGCGTCTTCGATCACGGCGGTCGACCCCGGGTCCGTGGCGAAGAGGCAGTGCTCCTCGATGTTCGTCATCGCGACGCCGGCAGCGTCGAGGGTCGCGCCTTCGCCGATGCCGATTCCGCGCCCCCTGCCATCTACAGCCGTCACTCCGTCGATCAGCAAATCCGAGACCGTGAGCGTGGTGCCCTCGTTGTTGGCGTTGAGCGCAACGTTTCCTACGCGCAGCATGGCCACCCGCTCGATATGCACGTCCGCGCCGGTCTGGGCCGATACGGCTCGGGATGGGAGGTCCCGAAAGACCACGTCTCGGATCGTTGCCTGAGCCTCCGAGCCCAGGAGCATGCCGCCACCTCCGGTGGCCTCGATCATCGACCGTCGGATTTCGAGGGAGCCCCCGCGGACCGCGTCGGCACCCCGCCCCGCCATGCCGCCGACCGCGCGCACGTCGCGGATGATGACCTCCTCGGCGTCGATGGCACCGCCCTGAGCCAGGATGCCCAGGCCCGGCACTCCCTCGATGATGACGCCGCGAAGGGTCGCCCGGGCCCCAGCGCCGATGGCGAAGAGCCCGGGCCGTTGGCCGTCGAGGGTCAGGTCGGAGATCTGCGCGTCGCCGGCGTCGACCAGCAGTGTAGGCAACCGGGGGTCCGGAAGAGCAGAAGAGAGCGACGTCTCGGCCGCGCAGGCACCTCGTAGGTGTACGCCATCGGCGAGGGTGGTCTCGCCGACGTGAGCGCCCTTCGACAGGAGGACCGTCGTTCCGCTCGTCGCCCGGGCGATGGCGCGGGAGAGCCGGTCGTAGGGCGCGCTCAGGGAGCCGTCTCCCGGCGCGGTCGCCCGCGCGCTGACGTAGATGACCTCGCCGGTATCGGGAGGGGCGCCAAACTCACCGGATGGACACGCGCTGCCGATCGCGACGCAGGCGGAAACTCCCGGGATCGCAGCCTCCGCCCCCGTGCACGCGGGTTCGACGTCGAAGGGCATGCATCCGGACTCCGTCCGGGACCATCCGTCGGGGCAGGGGCGAACGATACTGGCGGCGGCGGCCGGCGCCATCGGCTCGGCGGGGAGCTCGGTTGGCCCCCCGCCGTCGGCGTCGGCGCCGGCGTCACCCGTCGCCCCGCCGTCTTCATCCATGGCGGGGCCTCCACAGCCGACCAAGAAGAGACAGAGCGCGAAGGCGCGAAAGACGAGACTCACGTACTGGAGTCTACACCTTGTCCGTCTCACCGCCGAGCGGCAGGGTCCCGTGACGCTGGCCGATGGTGACACTCATCGGGCCCGGCGGGGTCGATCCCCCGCGCTTGCTCTCGAGGTAACCGTGCACGGCGTTACCCGTGCTTCTCCACCACGCCTGGGCATCGGTGTCGGTCCAGGGTGCGACATCGAGGGCATCGAGGGCGGCGATGAGCCCGTCGGCGTCGAAGCGGTCTCCGGGCTCCTTCGCGAGGCACCGGAGGACCAGGGCTTCGAAGTCGGTGGGTAGGCTCTTGCCGAGGCGCACGCTCGGCGATACCGGCGGGCTGTGCAGGTGATCGGCACACACTTCGACGACGCTCTGGGCCTCGAAGACCGGGCCGCCGGTGAGCAGAAAATAGGCGACCGCGCCGAGCGCGTAAATGTCGGCGCGGCCGTCCACGTCGTCCGGTGCGGTGATGGCCTCCGGCGCCAGATAGAGCGGCGTGCCGACGATCGCGTGCTCTCTGCTGGCCAGCACGTTCTCCGTGCCGTCCGCCCCTTTGACTCCGTGGACCTCCTGGACCAACCCGAAGTCGACGAGCTTCACCATGTCCGTGAGGCCGCCGCGGTGGTCCATGATCATCACGTTGGCCGGCTTCACGTCGCGGTGGACCAGGCCTTCGGCGTGGGCTTCGCGCAGCGACTCCGCCATGCCGTGGAGGATGTGCACCACCCGGCCCGGGGCCTGGGGGCCGTCGATCTCGACGAGGTCTTGGAGGTCGGGGCCGTCGAGATACTCCATCGCGTAATAGAAGAGGCCATCGGGGGTTCGGCCAAAGTCGTAGATCGCGACGGTGTGGGGGTTGGCGAGGTTGCTGGTCTCGACCACCTCGCGTTCGAAGCGTCGGATGGCTTCGTCCCCGGCCTTGTCCGGCGGCAGCAGTTTGACCGCCGTCGGGCGCTTCAGGAGCGCGTGCTCGGCGCGATACACGGCCCCCATGGCGCCCTCGCCGAGCTTCTCGACGAGGCGGTACTGGCCGAGCTCGAGGGCTTCCCTGACGCGCTCGGTCAGGCCGTAGATCACCCGCGAGATGATGCCGGTGATGACGGAGAAGGCGACGCCCCATCCCGCCATCGTCACGACCTGAACCGCTCGACCCCCGAAGTCGAGGGGGTCGGCGCCGGGCTCGAGGGTCAGGTAAGTCGCGACGCAGAGGGCCGCCGTCGACGTGAGGCCGATGGCAATAGTCCTCACGGCCGACGAGGGGACCATGGACGCTCGCACCACGAGGATCAGGGCCAGCATCGGGGTCGCGACCATGGCGGACATGCCGTCGGGCAGCATGTGCACCATCAACCCTATTAAGGCGCTGAGCATGATGGTGCCCACCGACTCGTAGGCATGCAGCATCCAGAGCTTTCGCTCACCGTGGCTCAGGAAGGCCCAGTCGAGGGCCATGCCGATGGTGAGGGCCAGGTGCGCGATCGAGAGCGGGTCTAGGAGGGTCGCGAGGAAGACGTCGTAGCCGTGGGCCAGATATCCCAGCCGGGCGAAGACCCAGAACGAAGCGAGGATGCCGACGATGATCTTCGCGTAGAACGTGACTCGCGCTTGCAGGAATGCCCGGGCGTCGGACATGCCAAAGGAGCCGGTCCAGCCGAGGAGGCGGTGCAGGAGGGTGCCGTTCGTGGACGCCACGGTTACCCAGGCAAGGTACACACGGGACCTGAGTCCCGCCCGTCCGAAGATGTGGGCGGGTCAAAGCTCACCCGGGCTTGTCGGATGGGCCGTAGCCCTCAGAAAACCAGGTCGGCCTCCGCAGAGGCCGCTGGGGCCGCGGATACGGGCGCCTCACGCACGCCCAATCCGCGCCGTCGCACCCGCACGCGGTAGTTCCCGCGGTCGACGTTGCGAAAGCGATACTGCCCGTTGCGGGTCGATGAGGTCGACTGGACGACGTTGCCGTCCTGGTCGACGAGTTCCACCGCCGCGCCCTCCATGTCCGCATCTTCGAAGGCGATGCGCCCGGCGACCTGACCGAACTGCTCTGCCTGGGCCGCGGCGGTATCGTGCACGAAGGGTAGGTTTACGCTCTGGCGTACTGCGCCGTCGCCGTCGAGGTAGGCGAGCTCGGCGATGTAGCGGCCATTCGTCACCGCGGTGCCGCTCGCGTTCTCTCCGTTCCAGTCGAGGGTCATCGCCCCCGGGGCGGCGTCGACGGCTTCGTCGTAGATGCGGTCTCCCCGAGCCCCGCCGGGGCCACCCTCGAAGATGCGCAGGCGGACCCGGCTTTCGGAGTTTGTCGTGGCGACGTTGCGCAGCGAGAAGGCGGTGTGACCGTCCTGATACCGGGAGCCCGCGCGGGTCAGGTAGTAGTCGCCCGAGTAGAAGGTCAACCGACGTCGGCTGACCTTGCCCTCGGCGCTGGTCGCGATGACATCGACGCGATGAGCTCCGGTTTCGAGGGCCGAGGGGTCGACCGTTGCGGAGAACTCGCCCGCGCAAGCTCGTCCGAGGGCCACGTCATCTACCCGGATCTCGACGCTTCGGGCCGGGGCTCCATTTGCGTCCGCCGCCTCCGCGCGCAGTCGAACGGCTGCTCCGAGGTGGGCGCC
>QMMC01000093.1 GCA_003647065.1 Deltaproteobacteria bacterium
CGGAGATCACGGCCTCGACGGGCACGTTGCAGAAGTGGCTGATCTTCTCTTTGAGGCTCCGCGGCAGGGGCCTATCCGTACGGCAGATGAGAATCTCGGGCTGGATGCCGAGGCCGAGGCGCCCATTGACGGAGCGCTGGGTGGGCTTGGTCTTCAACTCGCCGGCGGCGGCGATGTGAGGAACCAGGGTCACGTGGACCGAGACCGTGTTGTGGGGCCCGAGCTGCGCCCGGAGCTGGCGGATGGCCTCGAGGAAGGGCAAGGACTCGATGTCGCCGACGGTGCCGCCGACTTCGACGATGGCCACATCGACGTGGCGAGCCGCGTCGAGGATCCGGGCCTTCATCTCGTCGGTGATGTGGGGGATGACCTGAATGGTCGCACCGAGGTACTCGCCCCGGCGCTCCTTCGAGATGACCGCATCGTAGATGCGGCCGGTCGTGAAGTTGTTGGCCCGGCTCATGCGCGTCGAGGTGAAGCGCTCGTAGTGGCCGAGGTCGAGGTCGGTCTCGGCCCCGTCGTCGGTGACGAAGACCTCCCCATGCTGGAAAGGCGACATCGTGCCGGGGTCCACGTTGATGTACGGGTCCAGCTTGATGTTGGTGACCTTGAGGCCGCGAGCTTCCATCAGCGCGCCTATCGACGCCGCTGCGAGGCCCTTGCCGATGGAGCTCACGACGCCACCGGTAACGAAAATGAATTTGGTGCGCTTCGAGCTCATCACTTCACCCGGTATCCAGAGGCTCCGATCACATCGGAGGCAAGTCGGCCGTCAATGCGCGAGGTCCACTCGAAGTGGGATGGCGCGTACGGCACGGCCGGAGGTTTAGGCAAAGGGACGTTGGTGTCAACGCGAGTTGGCGAGGCTTTGAAAACTCTCGGCAACTCCAAGAGAAAACCAGGACAAAGTGGGGGGGGGGGGAGCCTCCCGGAAAGGCGCCAGCGCTCCCTACCCGCGATCTCGGCCCCTCGCCGGCCCCTCTGGGTCGGTGGTACAAGGCCGGCCATGCCGGACCGCCCCGCACCGCGCTTCCATCCCCTCGACTTCCGCCGAGAGCCCGAAGACCAGATGCTGGCGCGAGCGAAGGCGTTGCGCGAAGAACTGACGCGCCGCCGCTCGGTCCGCGACTTCTCCCCGGAAGCCGTCCCCCTCGAGGTCATCCGCGAGTGCATCCGGGGGGCGGCGACAGCCCCGAGCGGCGCCAACAAGCAGCCGTGGACCTTCGTCCTGGTGACCGACCCCGCCCTCAAGCGTGAGATCCGTCTCGGAGCCGAGGAGGAAGAGCGGGCCTTCTATGGAGGCCGAGCGCCGGAGAAGTGGCTCGCCGACCTCCGGGGCTTTGGAACGGACGAGCACAAGCCCTTCCTCGAAACCGTCCCCGCGCTCATCGCCGTCTTCGCCCAGAGCCGCGGGGCAGACGCCGCCGAGCGGCACTACTACGTCGCCGAGTCAGTCGGCATCGCCTGTGGCATGCTCATCACGGCGCTCCACCACGCGGGCCTCGCGACCCTCACCCACACGCCGAGCCCAATGAAGTTTCTCGGCAAGATCCTGGGCCGACCGGACCACGAGCGCCCCTACCTGCTGCTCCCTGTCGGCTATCCGGCGGAGGGCTGCGAGGTCCCGGCCATCGAAAAAAAAGCCCTCGAGGAAGTGCTCGTCGAGCGCTGAGCTGACAGCATCCCAGTGTCGATCTTCAGGAGGGTCACTCGTCGCGAGGCGCGTCGTCTTCGAGGAGGGCCGCGCGGGTGAGGCCGGCCGTACCAAAGCGGGCCTCGAGCGCCACGACCGCCCGGTGGAGCTTGCTCCGGCGCTCCTGGTGCTCATCCGGGAAGAGAACCTTTGGCGGGGGCCCTTCCATCAGGTCCGAAACCGAGACTCCGGTGAGCCGAACCCCCGTGGTACCGCGCGGAAAACGGTCCAGGAGGGCGACCGCCGCCTCGTAGATGGAGTCGATGTCGTCGACGGGCTCGGGGAGACGTATCTGGCGGGTCCGGACGGTGAAATCGGCGTATTTCAGCTTCGTCGCGACGACCTGGCCGCATAGGCCCGCCTTGACCAGGCGCCGGGCCACCCGCCGGGCCTGGGCCAGGAGGTGCCGCTCGACGTCGACCTGGGCGCGGAGGTCCTTTTCGAAGGTCTGCTCGGCGCCAATGGACTTGGCGCCTTCCCCGACGACCACCGGTCGGTCGTCTTCACCCCGAGCCAGGCGCCCGACGGTGGCCCCCCAGCTCCCGAGGATTCGAGTGAGCTTGCCCTCCGGGGCCACGGCCAGGTCCCCGATGGTCTCGAAGCCGTGCTCCCGGAGGTGGGCGGCCGCCCGGGGCCCGACCCCCCACATGCGGTCGAGGGAGAGCGGCGTGAGGAACGCTTGCACCCCACCCTCCGGGACGACGGTCAGCCCGTCGGGTTTGTCGAAGTCGCTCGCGATCTTCGCGACGAACTTGCTGGGGGCGACCCCGGCCGATGCCGTGAGGTCGAGTTCGGCTCGGATGTCCCGGCGGATGAGGGCGGCGATGGCCTCGCCGTCGCCAAAGAGCTTCTGGCTGCCAGTGACGTCGATGAAGGCCTCGTCGAGGCTGAGCCCTTGAACCAACGGCGAGTAGCGACGGAAGATCTCGAAGATCTGCTTCGAGACCTCCGCGTAACGTTTCATGTGACCGCCGACGACCACGGCGTCGGGGCACCGACGCAGCGCCTCGACCATCGGCATGGCCGAGTGCACGCCGAAGACCCGCGCTTCGTAGCTCGCCGCCGAGACCACCCCGCGCTTCGACCGACCGCCGACGACGACGGGCCTTCCCCGGAGCGAAGGGTCGTCCCGCTGCTCGACGGAGGCGTAGAACGCGTCCATGTCGACGTGGAGGATCTGTCGCGGCGAGAGGCCCACGGCTCTGTTGTAGCGCACCCACCGCGTGGCCGTGGGGGCTGATTCAGGTTAGAAAGGAGCCATGCGCTCCGTCGTGCTCGCCGCCCTCGTGCTCATCGGCTGCGGCGAGAGCGTGCGCCCCGAGGCCGATTCGGGGCCCCCACCGGACGCCGGGCCGTCCAACGAACCGCCGGCGCCGCCGGTTTTCGGGCCGTGCCCCCCGGGCTGGCTGCTCACCGACGGGGACGTGCCCGTGTGTGAGCCATGGTCCGAGGCGAGCCCGGCGGCGTGCACCGGGGCGCAGGGCCGATTCGCAGGGTCCGACGAGTGCGTCTCGCCGGGGACCGTGTGCCCGACCGGAGACTGGCAGGATGAGCTGCTGCCGCCTGGCTGGGTCGCCACGCCGCGGCGACTTTACGTGCGCGCCGGCGCGACGGGCGGCGTCGGCTCTCAGGCGGCACCCTACGGGACCATCAACCAGGCTCTCGCCGCCGCTGATTCCGGCACGACCATCTTGGTCAGCGCGGGCACCTACGATGAAGTACTTCGGCTGCGAGACGGCGTGCGCGTCTGGGGCGCCTGCCCGGAAGAGACGACCGTAGTGAGCAGCGAGCCTCGCGAAGGGACCGGGATCGTCAACTTCGTCGACGGCCGGGCGGGGCTCGGCAATCTGCGCCTCGGGACGAGCCCACGGCCGGGGATCATCGCCTCCGGGCCGGACGTCACCGCCGACGTTCTGGGCGTCGCGGTCACCGGCGCGGAAACTGCGGGCGTCTTCGTCACTCGCGAAGCGCGGCTGCGTGCCCTGAGCCTCATCGTCGCCGATACCCGCTCGCGTCCGTCCGACGGTTGGCTCGGCCGCGGGGTGGATGTTTACGAAAACGGCGACGTCCTCATCGAACACGCCGTCATCCGCGGCAACCAGGACACCGGATTGAGCGCCCTGGACAGCGGCACGCGAATCGAACTCCTGGACGTCGTCGTACGGGACACCGTGGGCCGGTCGTTCGACGGCCTCTTCGGGCGGGGCATCATCGCGGATGCGGGAGCGAGCATCTCCGGATCCGAAGTCGTGGTTCTGAACAACCTCGGCGTCGGTGTAGGAGGCATCCGGCGCGCGGTCATCGCCCTGGACCAGCTCTTGGTTCGCGGAACGGAGAGCGATGTGATGGGGCACACGGGGCGCGGCATCGCCGTTCTAGGAGCCGACTTCCGGGGCAGCCGGGTATTCATCGAGGACAGCCGCAGCGCGGGTCTCATCGCCCTCAATCCCTCCGAAGTGAACATCTCACATCTGGTCATCCGTGACGTGCGAGGCCGAGCCCTCGACGGAGCCTTCGGCCGAGGGATCGTCGCGACCGCCGGCGCCACCATCGAGGCAGACCACGTTCTCATCCAAAACGTCCGGGAGGTCGGCGTTACCGTCGACGGCGGGTCCACGGCGACCCTGACCGACGTCGTGATCGAGGACACCCTCGCGTCCGACTGCGTGCCCGCCTGCCTGGACCTCTTCGGCATCGGCGTCTCGAGCTTCGGCGTCAGCGCCCTCGACCTCACCCGCTTTCGCATCTCCCGCTCGGCCCTGGCCGGAGTGCAAATCGGAGACCCCCCGCCGGGCCCCGCAGCGGTCGTCTCGTTGACCGACGGCGAGATTACGGACGCCCCCATCGGCGTCAACCTCCAGCCGACCAGCTACGACTTCGATTCGTTCGCCACCAGGGTCTCCATTCAGCGCGTAGATCGCGTGATCGACGCGACGTTCCTCCCCCTGCCGTCGGTCGAGTTGTAAACGCAGAGCGGGAAATGGACACGGGGCGCTGTCATGGCGCGGCCCCCGCGTGGCCGCCGCTCAGCGACGGAACCGGCGCCACCCGAGAGAGAGCGCGAGCAGGGCGAAGGCGAGGAACGCCGTCGCACCGCCACCGGGGCCGCTCACGGCACAGGACGCGCAGCCGCCATCGGAGCGCGCAGCCGGGGGCGCATCGCGGCCGCCGCCGCTGCCGCTGCCGCTGCCAGGGAGGACGGCCGCGGCCGGAGGTGCACCGCCGGCGGGACCGGGATCGTTCGTGTGCACCGCCTCGCTGCGACCGGCGACCACCCCAATCGCGGGGATGTCCTCCGCGACGAGCATGCCGATGGAGCTCACCGCCGCTAGCCCCGCTGGGCGCTCGGGGGCGCCAACGGCCTCGCCGGCGCCTTCTCCGCGGAGCAGCGGATTCGGAGCACCCCAGACGGGCATTGGTTGCCCCGGGGGGCCACCCCAGCGGCCTCGAAGGGGCTCGGCGCAGCTGATTTCGCCCTCCCAGGGGTGAAGGATCCCGTAGCGGCCCTGGAAGTTGTTGTAGGAGCCCGCCTCGGCCCCCTCCTCGGCGAAGGCACCATCGGCGTTCGGCGTGCCACGGCCACCGACGATCGGCGGGGCCGCGCGAAAGACGAGGTCCTCGCCGAGGCCGTCGGGCCCGTAGCGGTAGTGCAGGCGCGTGAGCACGAATCCGTAGGCCTGTCCTTGGAGAACGTCGGCGCCGAGGGTCGTGATCTCTTGGGCGTCGAGGGCGGGCACCGGACACGGATCGCAGCTCGAGGCGTCCCAGCTGTACTCGGTGACCACGGACCGCGGGTTGTGGGCGACGGTGCGGCGAAAAATGAGGTCATAGAACTCACCAAAGCCCCAGCGCGTCTCGTCTTTGACCACGAGGTTCGTGGGGATCGTCGCGTTTTCGTAGTTGGCGACCTCGTAGCGCTGGCCGCGAGCGAGGATGTGCACGAGCAGGTCCTGCTGGCCCCCGCTGTTGAGGAGGCCGAGGCGCACTGGGAGCGAGAACTCCGCGGCATCGTAGTCGAAACGCAGCGGCGAGAGCACCGCGCGCCCGTCCACGAAGGTGACCCGCTCGGCGTCGACCTTGGCGACGAAGAACTTCGTACCCGCTTCGACGTAGGGACGGAGCACCGGCTCGGCGCCCTCCGGGATGTTGTAGTGCTGCTGACGGAGCCAAGTGTCGAGGCCGTCCGAGTCCCGGGCGCTCAGGATCACGATGTCGTACTCGGCGACCGAAAACTCGGCCTCGACGGTCACCCCGAGATCGCCAGCGCCGCTCGCGCCCTCGGCCATCGCCGCCATGGGCATGGCCCTCATGCGTATCCCCATCGGTGGCGCCGGCGGCTGGCAAGGGTCGGTCTCCCAGTACTCGACGAGGCGCGGGGCGGCGAGGGAGTCGACGCGGTCGAAGATCTCCCGCGGCAGGGTCTGGACGTTGTCTTCCTGCAGGACCACCGGAACCGGGACCACCATCGCGAAGTCCTCGGGGGGCCCCTGATAGTTGTTCTGCATCGACAGGACCGTATGGTTCCCGTCGCGCATCATGACGACCATCGTCGCGTTGGCGTAGAGCGAGGCGTCGGCGCCGCTCACGTAGAACCCGCAGAATGCGTGGGCTACGCCGGTCACGCCGACCGCCCCCAGGGCCCCGCCGAGCACCAGCAGCGCCTGAAGAGTCTTACCAAATCGCAGCATCGTCATCTCCCCCGAATCGAAGGGCACGTTCTCACGGCGGGGCGCGGAAGGCTACCCACCGGGCGGCCGTCACACCCATGCTTGACCGCGAAAGGCGTGACGAAATAGCTTCCCGCCCATGACGGGGGAAGAGAAGCGAGGGGAAGCGGAAGCGCGTGGAGCGGGCCCCTTCGCCGTGCTCCGGCGGGTCGATGACCTGGTCTTCGCGGTCGAAGAGGCAATCGTCATCACCGCTCTCATCGCGATGGCGGTGATGGTCTTCCTCGACGTGGTCTACCGCCGCCTCTCTTCCCAGGACAGCAAGGTCGGCGCCATCTTGGCGCGAATCTTCGGGGTGGAGGATCCCGGGAGCCGAGCTCTCCTCGACGAGACCATCGCCCCAATGTTCGGCCTCGGCCTCGGGGTGGGGCTCATCTGGTTCGCCTTCTGGAGCGCCGAACGCCACGAGGGCGCACCGCTGCTCCCGTTCAAGGGCGCCAACATCGCCCTGACCGCCGCGACCGCCGGGGCCGTCGCGCTCTTTGGCTGGCTCATGCTCGAGCTGCCCTCGAAGTACCTCTACCTGCTCGTCTACGCCGGAGGCGTCGGGCTGTGGGCCGCGCCGCTCCTGCGCAACAAACCCGACGGCTGGCTCCCGCGCATCGCCATCGTCGCTTTGGTCGTGACGCCGCTCTTCGCGTGGCTCGCCCTCACCTACTTCCCCGAGGGCTATACCTGGTCCCAGGAGCTGAGCTTGATGCTGCTCCTGTGGATCGGCTTCCTCGGCGCGAGCGTCTGCGCCCACGAGGGGCGCCATCTGCGCATGGAGGCCTTCGACAAGGCGCTGCCGGCGAAGGCCGCGCGCTTCATCCACGCCATCGGCTACTTCGGGACGGCGGCGTTCTGCGCCTTCATGATGCTCCTCGGCTACCGCTACGTCTTCGACCCCGAGGTGGGCATGCGGGCCATCGGGGGCGTCTCGGCGCAGATGCGCATCCCCGACTGGATCAGCACCGTCGCCGTGCCAATTGCCTTTGGCCTCACGATGTTTCGTTTCATCGGCGCCGGGGTCTCGGCGCTCTTGGGCGGCAGCTACGGTAAGGCGCCGAAGGATCAGGCCCTCGCCGCCGCCGCCCAGGGCGCAATCGGCCCGACGGAACCCGAAGACGACGACGACGCGGGGCAGTCCGCATGATGACCGCGGCCCACAAGCGCCCGCCCATCGCCTTCGCGGTAGTCCTCTTCGCCGTCGTCGCCCTGCCCTTCCTCGGCAAGGGCGGCCTCCTCGCCGCGGCGATCCTCGCCATGGCGCTCCTCGGCGAGCCGCTCTTCGTGGTCATCGGCATGTCCACCGTGCTCTGCCTCCTGCTGTGGGCCGGCTTCACGGACATCAGCCAGTTCTCGGTCCTCATCGAGCGCATCCGGACCCTCGCCGACAGCCCGCCGCTCCTCGCCATCCCGCTCTTCATCATGAGCGGGGCGATCATGAGCGAGGGGGCCATCAGCCGCCGCCTGGTCGACTTTGCGCTAGCCCTCATCGGCTGGCTGCCCGGGGGCCTCGCCATCAGCGCGGTCATCGCCTGCATGCTCTTCGCGGCGATCAGCGGCTCGAGCCCGGCGACCGTCGTCGCCATCGGCGCGATGATGGGCCCGACGCTCATCGCCAACAACTACTCCGAGCGCTTCAGCCACGGCCTGGTCACCTCGGCAGGGTCCCTCGGCATCCTCATCCCGCCGTCGATCCCGATGATCATCTACCCGATCGTCAACCAGGGCTCGCAGATCGAGGTCGAGCAGCTCTTCGCCTCGGGCTTCGGCCCGGGCCTGGTCATGGGCGCGATCCTCGCAGGCTATTCGATCTTCCACGGCCTGAAGCACAGCACCCCCCGGCACCCCTTCAGCCTCTCAGAGTTGAAGCGCGCGACCATCGACGGCTTCTGGGCCCTGCTCTTCCCGGTGCTCATCCTCGGCGGCATCTATGGCGGCATCTACAACGCCATCGAGGCGTCGGCGATCAGCGTCATCTACGCAGTGGTCGTCGAGCTCTACATTCACCGGGCCCTGACGCTCCCCGACGTGCCGCGCATCTTCAAGGACGCGGGCATCTTCCTGGGCTCGCTCCTGGTGATCATGGTCGCGGCCCTCGCCCTCGCCGAATTCCTCGAAGGACAAAACATCCCCCGGGCCGCCGCCGAATGGATCGAGTCCCTCGACCTCGAGCCGTGGCAGTTCCTGGTGGTGCTCAACATCCTGCTGCTCGTCGTCGGGGCGATGATGGACATCCTCAGCGCGATGTTCATCTTCGTACCGCTCCTCGCACCGATGGCCGCAACCATGGGCGTCGACCCGATGCACTTTGGCATCATCTTCATCGTCAACCTCGAGATCGGCTACCTCACGCCGCCGGTAGGCTTGAACCTCTTCGTCGCGAGCACCCTCTTCGAAAAACCCGTCGGCCACATCGTTCAGAGCGTCCTGCCCTTCATCGGCCTGATGTTCATCGGCTTGATGCTGATCACCTACGTGCCGGAGATCTCGGTCGGCCTCGGCCGGGCGATCATGGGCGTCGAGGCGCCCGCGCAGGTCGAGGTGCCTCGGGCGGTGGGCGGAGAGATCGGCGACGACGACGCGGGCGAGGACGGCGGTGATGAGGGCGAAGGCGGCGCGGCGAGCCTCGATGACCTCACGGCCGAGCTCGAGGCTCTCCAGGCCGTCGATATGCAGTCCATGAGCCAAATGCAGCGCGAGATGGAGATCGAGGGCCTCATCGAAGAGCAGCTGGACGCGCTGCGCACCGAGCTCGAAGCGCTGCAGGCGGTAGAGATGCAGTCGATGGGCCAGATGCAGCGCGAAATGGAGATCACCGACTTGCTCTCGGCCCACGGCGACGGGGACTGAGAGAGCGATCCGGTATTCGGCACGTCGGCCGCCGCACCTCAGCCCTCGGTCAGAGCCGGGCCAGTTTGCTCACGGCGGCACTCGAACCGAAGAAACGCCACGCGGTGAGGCGCCCCGGCCCGCTCCAGGAAAGGGCCGCGACGATGACCGCGAGGGTGAGCGCGTACTCGCCGCCGCCAGTTTCGATATTGAAGCCGGTGTGCGCGACGAGGCCGGCGACGAGCATCGTGAAGACCACCGGCACCCCAGAGATACGCGAGAGAACACCCGTGGCGATCGCGAGGCCGCCGCCGATCTCGGCGAAGGTGGCGAGGTAGGAGCCGAGGGCCGGCAGGGGGATGCCGAGGGAGGTGTTGTAGGCGATGAAGCCGTCCATGGCGCCGGGGAGCACCTTGAGTATCCCGTGAAAGATGAGACCCCCGCCCACCATCAGGCGGATGGCGAGGAGGCTCACATCGATGCGCTCGGGGGCGGTCTGGGTGGAGTCAGTCATCGGGTCCCTTCGTCTGAGCGCTGGAGGCGCGTCTCCATAGAAGTGTGAGGCGGCAGGCGTGGTTGACAATAGACACATCGAACAACACTCTGTTCACTGCTAGTGAACAATCTAGATGAGCTCCGACGCATGGCGATCTTCGCCGTCGTGGTCGAAGCCGGGGGATTCACCGCGGCCGCCAAGCGCCTGGGGCTGGCCAAGTCGGCGGTCTCGCGACAGGTGTCGCTGCTCGAGGATCATGTCGGCGCCCAGCTCCTCGCTCGCACCACCCGTCGCTCGTCCCTGACCGAGGCCGGCGCGGGATTCTATGAACACGCTCGGCGCCTAGTGGCCGAGGCCGATGCGGCGTTCTCCGAACTTCGCGGCCAGGCGGCGAAGCCGACCGGCGTGCTCCGGATCGCGGCCCCGCAGCACCTGGGCCAGGGCCCCCTCGTTCAGGTCATCTGTGGTTTTCGAGCCCTCTATCCCGACGTCGAGATCGAACTCGTCCTCGACGACGCCCACATCGATCTCGTCGCCCACAACATCGACGTCGCCGTGCGCGTCGGCAACCTCCGAGACTCGACGCTGATCGCCCGAAAGCTCGCCACCTCCGAAGTCGTACTCTGCGCCTCCCCGGATCTCCTCGCCCGGCGAGGGACGCCGACGCACCACAGCCAGCTCCGGGACTACGACTGGATCATCTACACGCTTTTCCAAACGCCGACCCGGCTGCGCTTGGTCGACCCCAGAGGCCGCCGGGTGACGGTGCGCATGACCGGCCCCATCCGCACCAACAGCGGCGCAGCGAACCAGGCGTTGCTCCGGGCGGGCGCGGGAATCTCACTGATTCCACGATTTCTCGTCGAAGACGACCTCGCCGCCGGAGACCTGGTTTGTCTGTTGACCGATTACGGCGTCGAAACCGTCACCACCCAGGCCGTCTTCATCCCGGGCCGGGACCTGCTCCCGAAGGTCCGGCTCTTCATCGACCTCCTCGCCGAACGCCTCGACGCCGGGAGACCAGGAAAACAAACGTCCACACCACGCCAGGACAGCTAGCATCGCACGATGATCGTCGCCTGGCTGACCGCGCTGCTGCTCCTGGTCCCTAGCCCTGCGTCCGCCCAGACCACCGGAGGGAGTTTTGGTGGCGGGAGCTTCGGGAGCGATGATGGCAACGACTACGGGAGCGGGAGCGGCTACGGGAGCGGGAGCGGGAGCGGCTACGGGAGCGGGAGCGGGAGCGGGAGCGGGAGCGGCTACGGGAGCGGGAGCGGGAGCGGGAGCGGGAGCGCCTTCGGGCCGAGCGGAGCCTACCGCGGCACAGGAGGAGTCGACTCCGGAAGTGCTTCGTCTTCCGGCGTCTCCCGCCAAGGACCCACCCATTGGTCTGAGTTTGCGATCCCTGTTCTTGCTTTCCCATTCATCGTGTTCTTCTTTTTGCGCAGCAGGCGGAAGCAGAAGACCGAATGGGCCGAGTCGATGCACCGAGCCCAACTCCGCCGTGCAGTGACCCCGCCCCCCTCCCGACGACCGAAGGGCGTCGACGTCTCGGCCATCACCGTCGCCATCGACTGGCGAGAGCGCAAAGCCCTCCAGAAGAAGCTCAACGACCTCGCCGAGACCGGGGACACGTCCACGCCGGGCGGCCTCGCGCGCATGCTGCACGAGACCGTCGTCGAGCTTCGCCGCATCGAGAAGAGCTGGCTCTACGCGGGCGCGGTGAACTGGACGCCGGGCCGCGCACGCCAAGCGGAGACCATGTTTCGCTCCATCGCTGGCGACATGCGCAGCCGCTATCGCGAAGAAGTGGTACGCGCGGCGGACGGAATCGTGAAGAACCAAGACGCGCCGGCACTGCGCGCTCGCCCCGAGGAAGGGCCCGGGGTGGTCGTGGTCACCGTTCTCGTCGCAGCTCGGGGCAAAATCCCCGACATCGCCCACGCCCAAAACGCCGACCACCTGCGCGAGCTGATGCGCGCCCTGGGCGGCATCGGCGCGAGCCGATTGATGGTCCTCGAGGTCATCTGGTCCCCTGCCGTCGAAGAAGACCGCATGAGCACCGCCGAACTCGAACTGCTCTACCCGGAGCTTCAGCGTATCGACGAGCACTCCATCGCAGGAAGGGTCTTCTGCGGTTACTGCGCCTATCCGTATGCCGCCGAGATCATGAAGTGCCCGCAGTGTGGCGGGCCCCAGGAGCCGCCCGATACGCAGACGTAGGGGCGGGCGGCCTACTTCCGCAGGCCCGCCGACGGGCCGCCCGGGGACCGGCCTCGTGGTATGGTTGGGCGTGCGAAGGTGCGGCGCGCTCTTCTTTAGTTTGGCTCTGGCGGGCTGCGCCGCAGACGCGGAGCCCCTGCCTCAGACCGTGCTCTACGTCGATACCGACGTCCCGGTTCCTTCCTTCGCGGACACGTTGCGGATCGAGGTCGTGGAAGCGGATGGCACCGTCTCCGAATCGCGCAAGTACGTGCTGCCGAACATCAGCGACTGGCCCGTGTCGTTCGGCATCGTGCCCCGCGAGGACTTTACTCCGACATTGCTCCGGATGCGGCTCTACGAAGCGTCACGGATCATCGGCAGGAACCCGGCGGAGGCGTTGCTCCACCCCGGCCTTGAGCTAGACGAACCGCTCCCGGCATTCGTCGTCGATCGGATGGTCGAGGTGCGCCCGGGGGCGGGCGGCGCGAGAGAACAGCTCGTCATTCTCCACGGAGAATGCATGGGCGTGGCGACGGACTTCGAGACCGGAAGCAACTGCATCGCGAGTGTTCTCGACCCGGCGGAGGGAGCTCGAGCCGGCGTGTTCCCCCTCGACGGCCCCCCCGACCCCGATGCCCCTCCCCGCGCCGGAACCTGGGAGGCGGCTCGCGAGAGACCGTGTACGGGAGTGCCGCGGTCCGAATCGGGCCTCTACGACGAGGAGGTCTGTGTGCCCGGCGGCGTCTTTTTCATCGGCGACGGACGCCTCGGAGTAAACGCCAACCCCGGGGCCGCTTGGGCATCCATACCGGAGCGCCTCGTTCGCATCTCTCCGTTTTTCATGGATCGCTACGAAGTGACGGTGGGTCGAATCAACGCGGCGGTCCGGGAGGGATTTGTGCTTCCGCCGGACGAGCACGTACCGCGGGCAGACATGAGCCTCTGCAATCTCACCACCGACGGAAGCAACGACCACTTGCCGATGAACTGCTTGTCCAAGGAACTCGCCCAGGCGTTCTGCGCCTTTGACGGCGGACGCCTGCTGCCCAGCGAAGCTCAATGGGAATACGCTGCGTCCGGACGCGGCGATGAGCGTCTCTACGTCTGGGGCGACCAGCCGGCGACCTGTGATGATGCGGTTTACGCGAGAATCGGGCCCAACATGGCCGCGTCTTTCGGCATCTATTACGAGTCTTCGGTGGGGCGGCCTGGAGAGTGCGTAAGTGCCGACGACGGCCCAGAGGCCGAGGGCTCTCAATCGGTGGGCTCCGTTGCCCGGGACGCCACGAAGGACGGCATTTTCGACCTCGGCGGCAACGTATGGGAGTGGACTCGTGACTCATTCATCCCGCTCACCGACGCTTGCTGGGCGGCCCCGTACCTCGTCGATCCCGTCTGCGTCGCCGACGGCGTCCCGTTCATCGCCCGGGGAGGCACCTGGTCGGCGGCAGCCGGCGCGTTGCCCAATTCGCTACGTAGGGGCGTCGACCGAGATGAATCGCGTGGATTCGTCGCGGACTCATTCAGCGGATTCGCCACCGGATTTCGCTGCGTCAGGGCGGACCCATGAGGAGGCAACTGACCCTTGCCATCGCCGCGACGCTCGCGGTGGGCTGCACTGCCGATGCCGCGCCCCCGCGGCCCCAGGCCCTAGTCATCGTGGACACCGACCTCCCTTCTCCGGAACTCGCCGACCGCGTGCGGATCGAAGTGCTGGCGCTCTCTGTTGACGGCCGGTCGATCGAGTGTGACGGCTGCTCGCGGGAGATCTCGATCGAGACAGACGCCGACTGGCCTATCTCTTTCGGGGTCGAGGCTCCGCCACCGGGCGACCGTCGGTTGGTCCGCGCGACCCTCTTCCCCGTGGGCCGTATCGCAGCGGGGACAGCGCTCCCAGAGACCGCCATCGTGGCAGTCGTCGAACTCTCCTTTGCCGAGGGGGTCATCGCTCAGGAAGTGTTCCTCGGCGGAGCATGCGCCGGCGTACCCATTGAATCCGCGACGGGCCAGTCATGCGTCGGCGGCGCCCTCGCGCCGCTACGCACCGCCCCCCTCCGCGACCCAGCGGCCCCGAGTCGCGTCGGCACATTTCAGGAGGCAGCGCGCCGAACCTGCCGCGGCGCCGGTGCCGCCGACAGCGGGCTCTACGACGAAGACGTTTGCGTCGACGGCGGCTCGTATTGGATGGGTGACGTGCGCCGTCAGGGCTTCGGCGGCCATGTCGACGGCGTGCCCGAACATCTGGTCACCATTTCGCCCTTCTTCTTGGACCGTTACGAGTACACCGTCGGCAGGTACCTGAGGGCCATCGCCGAGGGCTTCACCTCCGAATACCCGCCGCCGGGCGCGAGCGGAGATTGCCATTACGGAAACGACACGATGACCGCCTATCCGCTCAACTGCGTTCGCGCGCGTTTCGCCGAGGAGCTCTGTGCCTTCGAGGGCCGGCGTTTGCCGACGGAGGCCGAACGCGAGTGGGCAGCGGGTAGCGGCACGAATGAGTTTCTCTTTCCATGGGGAGACTCGATCGAGACCGACGATGGGCTGCGCACAGGCCCCGGCCCGGTAGGCACCCGGATCTACGACGTCACTGTCCTGGGCGGGATCCACGACATGGGATGGAATGTCATCGAATGGATCGCCGACGACTTTCAGCTGTACACGGAGCCCTGCTGGAGCCCAGGCGGCTACGGGGTCGATCCTCGTTGTGTCATCACACCCGAAGACGTAGAGCGCGGCCGCTCGGGCCGGGGAGGCTATTGGCTCGCCGCCGGAGACGCCGGACGAACCTACTACCCGATGGTTCCAACGCGGCAGACCTTCCCGCCCAACCTCCGATGGCCCAAAGTCGGCTTCCGCTGCGCCCGCGACGACGACGCCGCCCCGTGACCGCTCTCGGTGGTCCGTCGTCAGCTACCGCGTGAGCGCGCCTACCACCCAGCCGAGATTGCCGCCGTCGTACGGTGGGGGCTCGGCCTCGGGGCGGGTGAGCGCCCAGGTCGCGACCACCGCACCCGCGACCACGACGGCGATGCCCGTCCAGAACCACCAGCGCCCGTAGATCGGCACCGGGGCCTCGCTGAGGTTGGCGCGCACCCGGGCCGTGTCGCCGGACGCGACGTCCAGGATGGCGTGATGGGTCACGTAGTCTTCGCTCTGCACTTCGAGTTCGTGGCGCCCCGGAGTGATCTCGGCGCCGAAGGGAACGGTACCGAGGGCTTCTCCGTCGAGGATCACCACGGCCTCGGGCACGTTCGACGCTACGCGCAGGTGGGCGGGGCTCGGCACGAGACGAACCTCGACCCGCTCTCGGGTCCCGGGGCCCATCTCGCGGTCGACGAAGAGGGGCTGATGGCCATCTCGCTGCGCGTGCACCGTGTGGGCGCCCGGGTTGAGGCGCAGGGTGAGCGTCCCGGCGGCGGGGTCCACCGCGCGGCCGTCGACCAGGAGCTCGAGGCCGTCGCGCTGGTCACCGGGAACCTCGATGGTCAAGGTCGTCAGCCGCGCCTCGATCTCGCGGATGTAGTCCCGCGCTTCCTGCTCGCGAGACGCCGCCGCTCCCGTGAGCTCCATCGACAGAAAGCCCTCAAATGTTTCGAGGGCCTCGACGTATTGGCCGAGGGCCCGTTCACAATAGGCGATGTTGAACGCGATGGTGGGCGACTCGAAGAGCTCGTAGGCTGTACGAAAGCGGTCGAGGCCCTCGGCCCATCGCTGCCCCTCGATGAGCTCGAGCCCTTCGTTGAAGATGGGCTGAGCCGCGGCACGGCTGTCTGCGCTCCCCGTGCCGGAAGCTTGCGCCGAGGCCGCCGCCGGGGGCAGTGAGGCCAGCACCATGACGGCGAGCAGCGCACCGAGGGCAACGAAGCGGGAAAGGCTCACAGCTGGTTGATGATACCAGACATCGCCGCGGGCTCGGGGTCTTGCTGCATCGTCGCGGCCCCCATCGTCGGCGGCTCACGGGTCATGCGGGTCATGCGGGTCATGCGCGGTCGGTCGGGATGCGCGCCGGTCGCCTCTTCGTCGCCCTGGACCGACGCCGGGTCGTCGCCTTCGCCGGGCTGCTCGGGGGTTTCGGGGACTTCAGGGGCGTCCGGGAGTGTCTCCGCAGGCGCGCCGACCTCTCCGGGAGAGGCCTCTCCGACGAGTTCCTCGGCCTCCGGGGCCGGGTCGGATCCTCGCAACGCAAACCAGCTCGCCGCCGCGAGCAGCGCGGCCCCGAGGACCACCGCGACGAGAGCCACCGGGCGCCGAGCCGGGGAACCCGGCGCTGCCTCGAAAGCCCCCGTCTCGAGGGCAGGCTTCGGCGCGGGGTATTGCCCGCGCGGTGCATCACAATATGCGCTGAGTGCTCGTGCCACCTCGCCGCAATCGGCTGGGCGTTCGTCTGGCCTCTTGGCGAGACAGCGAAACACGAGCTCCTCGAGGGCGGGTGGAACGTCGGCCTGCATCTTGGGTGGATCGGACTGAAGGATGAGGGCGAAGACCTGCCCGAAATTGGCCCCGTCGAACGGCAGCTTGCCCTCGAGGGATTGATAGAGGCAGACGCCGACGGACCAGAGGTCCGCCCGGTGGTCCACGTCCTCGCTCCCGGAGACCTGCTCCGGAGACATGTAGTAGGGCGTGCCGAGGAGCGTGCCCGTGGTCGTCAGCTTCAGCGAGCTATCCACGGCATCACCGACGACCTTCGCGATCCCGAAGTCGAGGACCTTCGGCGTGACCTTCCCGTCGACCTCCGCGAGGAAAATGTTGTCGGGCTTCACATCTCGATGAACGATCCCCGCGGCGTGGGCGTGGGACAGCGCCGAGAGAACGGGCAGGAAGATCTCGGCGACCTCCCGCGGCGATAGCTTTCCGGCGCTCTCGAGAAAGTCACCGAGGTCTCGACCATGGAGCAACTCCATGACGATCACCGGCCTGCCCTCCTCGGCCTCGAAGACGTCGCTCACCTCGATGGCGTGGGCGTGGCGGATGGTGCTCGCGGTCCGCGCCTCGCGGAGAAAGCGACCGGAGAGGACCTTGTTGTTCACCAACGTCTGGTTGGCGACCTTGAGCGCCACGGGGCGGTCGGTGACCGTGTGGCGAGCCTCATACACTGTCGCCATACCGCCCCGCCCGAGGGGCCGAATGATCTCGAAGCGCCCCGCGACGAGGGCTCCCGGGGGCAAGTCCTCCTGCGCTTCTTCTAGCAGCGGCTGCACGCCAGCTAGGATACCCCCTTCGAGGGAGGGGGGATCGCAGCGTTTGCTCTCCTTTCTGCAGCCATTCGGCGGACAATGGCGCCTGTGTCGCATTGCCGCCTACACGGGCCTCGGTGATAGCGTGGTCCTATGCGCTGGGCTGTGAGATTCACAGGGGGGGCGGTGCTGTTGGCTGCGTCGATTTCGGCGATGAGCTGTGGCCGCCTCGGATATGACGGGATGCACGATCACGTGCACGTGGTCACGGTATTCGACGACCGGCAGGCGGGCACCGATACGATCGCCTCGGCCTCTGATCTCCCCGACGGCACCGTCGGCATGTCGCTGCGCGAAGCGCTCACCATCTCGGGGAATACGCCCGGCACCGATCTGGTGATATTCGCGCCGAGCGCACTGCCGGCAACCATCGCGATCGATTCGGCGCTGCCCCCGCTGGGCGGCGCGGGCACGGTGGTGGACGGGTCGGGCGCGGTGACCATCGACTGCTCGGGGACCACCGAGACCGCGTTCACCGTCACCGCAGACAGCTCGGTAGTCCGGGGCCTGCGCTTCGAGCGCTGCGGGGGCGACGCCATCGAGGTGGCCCCGGGCGTGACCGGAGTGCTCATCGACGACGTGACCATCCTCGACATCGGCGGACGCGGGATCGTGGCCAGCGAGTGCACCGGCCTCACCATCCGGAGCCTCCACATCGAACGAGCCGGCGGCGACCTCGTGTCCGTCACCGACTGCACCGGCGTCACGGTCGTCGACGCCTTCATGGTCATCGGCAACAAGGACGCCCTCCGGGGCGTGCACTTCGCACGCGTGACGAATGGCCGCATCATCGACAGCATCATCGACCCCGGCGACGCACGGCTGGTGAACCTCGTAGACTGCGAAGACATCCTCGTCGCCCGCAACATCCTCGACCGCGGCGACGCCGGCGTCGTCATCTACGGCCCCTCCAACAACATCTCCATCATCCAGAACGTCATCATCCGCAGCGTCTACGACGGCGTCTACATCGGCGACGAAGCGACGAACACAACCCTCATCCACAATACGATGCTCGACTGCGCCACCGCCATCGTGGACCACGGCGCAGACACCGTCGCCGCGAACAACCTCGTCTCCACG
>QMMC01000094.1 GCA_003647065.1 Deltaproteobacteria bacterium
GGAGAGGTCGCGCGGGTGCTCTCGGCCGGCAGTCCATTGCTCGGCCACGAACGGGATGAGCGAGAGGTGCTGGGTTACCACGCAGCGATGGACTATCTCGCGTCGAGCTTGGAACAGGCGCATCAGCTCACCGAGAGCTACATCCGTCAGCTGCACGCCCTCGTGATGGCGGGAGGTAGGGCGAGCGTCACACCGACGCCGTACCGTGACGGACAGAACGTGATTCGCGATGCCCGCACGGGGCGCATCGTCTACATGCCGCCCACGGCAGAGGACGTGTCACCCATGATGGGCGCGTTGGTCACGTGGCTTCACGACGAGAGCACGACCGATCCGATTCCATGTCCGATCCGCGCCGCGGTGGCTCACTACCAGATGGCAACCATCCACCCCTACTACGATGGCAATGGACGCACGGCTCGTTTGATTGCCACGGTGGTCCTGCACCAGGGCGGCTACGATTTCAAAGGCGTGTACTCGCTCGACGAGTACTACGCGCGTGACCTCGCCCGATACTACGAGGCGTTGAGCGTGGGCCCGTCACACAACTACTACGAGGGCCGCCGGGAGGCGGACATAACCGACTGGATCGCCTACTTCTGCGGTGGCATGGCAGCTGCCGTACAGAGCGTGAGAAGGCACGCGATCGAGGCCCACGAGCGAGGAGCAAGCGATGGGTCCAAGGCTCTCCGTGAGCTCGACTCGCGACAACGGATGTCACTGAGTTTGTTCGAGGATCGCGACACCGTGACCGCCAGGGACCTCGCAGAACTCATCGGCGTAAAACCCCGCACCGCCCGCCTACTTTGCCAGAAATGGGTCGCCGCGGGCTTCTGGGTGGTCGTCGACCCCTCGCGCAAAGCGCGAACCTACGCTCTCGCGCCTCGCCATCGGTAGCACCCAAAGTGTTTTGGTCCCCATCGCTATTCCGCGTCGCGCGGGGCGTGCCAGACGAAGGTGCCGGCGTCGACGTCCTTCACGGCGCCGGGGAAGGCGAGGACTTTGTTGTGCATCGCGACGTAGACGCCGGGGGTGACGAGCTGGACGGCGAGGAGGGCCTCGGTGAGGTTCTGGATCGAATCAGTGGTGCGGAGGGCGTAGGGGCGCATGGCGCCGGTGAGCACGATGGGGACCGAGGGCTTGCCCCCGGCCTCGTCGTAAATGCGCTCGCCGGTGACCGCTAGGGTGTCCGTACCGTGGACCACAATGACCCCGTCGTAGGCCTCGCCGAGGTTCAGCGCCGTCTTGGCGATGAGGGCGTGGTCGCCCTTGCTCATGCCCAGGCTGTCCTTGTTCATGAGCGGGACCCGGGTCACCTCGACCCCGAGGATGGCGAGCTTGGTGAACATCACGTCGAGGACCGAGACGTCGTTGGCGAGGAGCCCGCTCAGGGGATCGTAGGTCTTCTCGATGGTCCCGCCGGTGCTGATCAGGACGATGCGCTTCTTCTGGTGGGTCATGGGCGGGCGGATCCTACTCAAAGGAGGGCGCCGCGCCACGACAAAGGGCGAACATCATTGCCGTATGGGAGGTCGAATGCTTAACTGTTGAAGCAACATGCCCTGGCTCCTGTACCTCGCCCTCTTTGGGGCCATCATGTACTTCTCCTGGCGCGCCTCCCGAGGCGGCGGCATGGGGGGCGGATTGGGCCGTGGAGGGCAGCCTAGCGTCTTCTCCTTTGGTCGCTCCCAGGCGCGCCTGGTCACCGCCGACGAGTCGAAGACGACCTTCGCCGACGTCGCCGGGTGCGACGAGGCCAAGGAAGAGGTCGAGGAGATCATCAGCTTCCTCCAGGATCCTGAACGCTTCCACCGCCTCGGAGCCGTGATCCCCCGGGGCGTGCTGCTCATCGGCCCCCCGGGCACGGGCAAGACGCTGATGGCCAAAGCGGTCGCCGGCGAGGCGGGCGTGCCCTTCATCTCGATCAGCGGCTCGGAGTTCGTCGAGATGCTCGTCGGGGTCGGCGCAGCGAGGGTCCGGGACCTCTTCAAGAAGGCCCGCGAGAACGCCCCGTCCATCGTCTTCATCGACGAGCTCGACGCCATCGGCCGGAGCCGGGGTTCGGGAGTCAGCAGCAACGAAGAGCGCGAGCAAACCCTGAACCAGCTGCTCGTCGAGATGGACGGCTTCGCCGACCAGGAGGCCGTCGTCGTGCTCTCCGCGACCAACCGCCCCGAGATCCTCGACGCTGCTCTCCTGCGGCCGGGGCGCTTCGATCGCCAGGTCGTGGTCGACGTACCGGACCGATCTGGACGCATCGCCATACTGAAGGTGCACGTGCGCAGCGTTCCCCTCGCCGAAGATGTCGACCTCGAGGCCCTCGCCATGACCACCCCGGGCTTTGCCGGCGCCGACCTCAAGAACCTCATCAACGAGGCCGCGATCCTCGCCGCCCGGGACAACCTCGACGAGGTGAACCAGGCGTGCTTCACCCGGGCCATCGACCGGGTCATCGCCGGCCTCGAGCGCAAGAACCTCATCCTCACCGAGGACGAAAAGCGCCGGACCGCCTACCACGAGGTCGGCCACGCCCTCGCCGGCATCCTCGCCGGGGAGGACGAGATAGTGCACAAGATCTCGATCATCCCCCGGGGCCGGGCCCTCGGCTTCACCCTCTCCACACCGGAGCGCGAGCGTCACTCCATGACCGCTCGGGCGCTGCGGGCGCGCATGGTGAGCTTGCTCGGGGGACGGGCCGCCGAGGAGCTCATCTGCGGCGCCTCGTCGACGGGAGACCAGAACGACCTCCAGCGGGCGACGGATCTCGCCCGGGCGATGGTGGTCGACTTCGGCATGAGCGAGGAGGTGGGTCCGGTCTCCGTGAGCGGGCGTCGCCAGCCGATGTACCTTCCCGGCAAGGACGGCGGCGCGGTCACCGTGAGCCAGCAAATCGGCGAACACCTCGCAGATACCATCGACCGCGAGGTTCGGCGCTTCGTGGAAGAGGCCCTGACCAGCGCCCGGGCACTCCTCGAGCAGAACCGGGAGTCCCTCGAACGCATCGCTGAGATCCTGGTCGAAGAAGAGATGCTCGAAGGTGAAAAGCTCACCGAGCTCATGCGCGAAGCCAAGGCCGCCCACGAAGCCCGCGTCAACTGACGCAAATGGCTTGAACGAAGGGGCGTCGGGCCTCGATAATCGCGCCATGGACGAAGCAGAGGGCGTGGACGGTGGCCAAGGTCAGAAGGCGGCGCTCGAGATCAGCGCCGCGGGCGATACCCACATCGGCCCGCGGGCGCACAACGAAGACGTCGTGATGCTGCGTCCCGACCTGAACCTCTTCATCGTCGCCGACGGCGCCGGGGGGCAGAACGCGGGCAATGTGGCGAGCACCATCGCCGTCACCACCATCACGCACTTCTTCGAAGAGACCTTCGATACCGCCCGGAATCAGCCCGCCTTCGACGACCTGGGTCTGTCGACCTCGGCCCGACGCCTCGCGACGGCGATCCAACGGGCGAATTCCGCGGTGATCGAGGTCGCCAAGACATCGAAGCATTACCGCGGCATGGGCACGACGGTGGTCGCGGCTTTCTTCGAACCCCCGCGCAACGTCCTGCACATCGGCCACGTCGGAGACAGCCGGTGCTATCGCATGCGCAACGGGCACTTCGAGCTGCTCACCAAGGACCACACCCTGGTGAACGACGTGCTCTCGCTGAAGCCGGACATGCCCGACGCCCAGCTCGCCAAGCTCCCGCGAAACGTGATCACCCGGGCCCTCGGGATGAGCGCGACGGTTCGGGTTGGGATCCGCAGCTGGGAGCTCGCCGCCGGCGATGTTTTCATGCTGGCCTCGGACGGCCTGACCGATGTGGTCGCCGGGGACGAGATGCTCGGCGCCCTCAATCGTGGCGAGTCCCCGGAAGCCCAAGCCCAGGGTCTCCTCGACCTCGCGGAGGGTCGTTCGAAGGACAATGTCGCGGCGCTGGTCATCGGATGCAAAGGCGAGCGCAAGGAGCGTTCGATGTGGAGCCTCAACGCCCCGTCCCTCAGCCCACCGAGCGGGGGCAGCGGCGGCGATAGCGACTATCCGGAGATCATGGTCGTCGGCCAGAACGAGGAGTCCCAGCCGGAGCTCCTGGTCGTGCCCCAGGTAAACCTCGACTCGGACATCTTCCACGTCGTCCAAGACCTCACGAAGCCCGAGTCGAGCCCGGTGCCGCCTCCGCCCCCGGTCCCCGACATCAAGACCGAGTGAGTACTCGGCGAACCTCTCCCGGGGTCCAGAGCGCCACGTAGTACGCCATGCTGATGAGGGAGAAAGGCCCGACATTGAGCATGAAAATGATGCCTAGGTGCATCGTGATGCCGATGAGCGACCAGGGCTTGCGCAGGTCGAAGCGATTGAACGCCGCCCGGACCCGGCCTCGCCGATCGGAGGTCGCCCGAAACCAGAAGACGAGGGGCAAGAGAAACCCGGCGTGCTCCCAATGCCAACTGAGCGCGGTGCTGAACTGGGCGACGGGCACGATGCTGGCCACGAAGGTGCCGTCGAAGCGCATCCAGGTCGGGTCGTGCATGACGTAGTAGAGCGCCGTGTATCCGTTGCCGGGCAACCACGGGCCGCCGAGCTTCTGGATGCCGGTGAAGCCGTAGACGAGGGCGAGCTGCCAAATCAGGGCGTAGCGCGGCCAGGCCGCCACCAGGTCATCGCTCGACCACCGGCCATGGCGACGGCGGCAGTCGACCGACAAGGTGGCCGTGCTGTCGCCGAGGACGAGCAGCCACAGAGCGTTCGAGATCAGCATGTCGTAGCCGCCCGTCGCGAGGCCGTTCGAGATGTAGAGCGCGTAGTAGCTCTGAAGCAGGACGAAGGCGCTGACCCTTCCGTAGATGCCGAGGCCGAGGCAGACGGTCGCCCCCGCCGCAACCCCAACGAGCCACCAGACGGTGCCCGGGGTGGCCCCACCGAGGGCAGCCATCACCACGTTGGCGTAAAGCCGCTGCATGCCGCCGTAGGCCCGGTCGACCCAAAGCGCCTCGACGAGGCCGGCGCTGGCGATGGAGACGAGGCTGTAGGCGATGATCGCCGCGACCAGGATACGAAAGACCGCCAGAGTGGTCCCGTCTTCGCGGCGCGACGAGAGGTCGACCATGAATCGCCAGAAGCGCTTCATCGCAGAGCCCCTAGGTCGACGACGAGCTCTCGCTCCCAGCGCGCGTCGAGGTAGTCCGTTTCGGCATCGTCGAAGGGCTCCGGGGTCCGGCGCCGTTCGACGCGCGCCCGGAGCCGGACCGCGTCGGGGAAGTCTCGGGCGGCTCGAACGGCGAGCCACTCGACGAGGCCTCGGTAGTGGTCATCGTAAGCCCCTCGGCCGAGGCGCCCCTCGAGCTTGCGCACGCGGTTGTGGTCGAGCTCGCGTCGCATCCAAGCATGCTCAGCGGAGCGCTCACGGTAGACGGTCCGATAGGCCTCGCCGTCGGTGACGTCGATGGTCAGCCAGACCGGCTCGGTCTGCGGCGACGCGAACATGCTCCAGCCCTGGAGAGCTCCGGAGTAGTGGGCATAGAGTGCGAAGGGTCGGATGACGATGGCACGAGTCTCGAGATAGCTACCGGCGAAGTCCCAGAGGGCGCGCTCGAACTCGGGCTGAGTCACGTCGATTCCGAGCGCGTTGGCACGCGCGGCCCAGGCCGCGAGGTCACGCTGGGCGTGGGGGGCGCGCCAGGCGCTGATGTCTCGCATCGCCGAGGAGGCCGGCACCGAGAGCAACAAAACCGCCGCAAAATGAAAGAGTACGAACGCCGCGCGGGCGTGGCGCCACCGATCGTGGGGGGGTATTTCCCGATCTTCTTCGCGGTCGCCGTTTGCCCCCGTGGCCATCGAGGCGCTGGATAACACATCGAAGGTCAGAGAGCCGGTTGACAGGGGCGAAGGCTTTCGCCAAACCGGAGACGTGTTGACGCTCTCTCGCATCCGCCGCATCCAGCTGAGCGGCCGCCCGCGCTTTCAGCGCGTCCTGGCCTCGTCGTTGATGCTGCCGAACTACAACCTGCCGCCGCGGGTGCGCATCCGCTTCGAGGGTTTCGAAAACGTCCCGGACCGCCCGGTGATCTTCGCCATGAACCACACGGACCGGTACAACTACTGGCCGTTTCAGACCCACCTCTGGCGCAAGCACGACCGCTATACGTGTACCTGGGTGAAGGGAAAGTACTTCCAGAACCCCCTAGTCGGGAAGCTCCTGGAGTGGGCCAACAACATCCCGGCGGTCAGCCGCGGCTACCTCTTGAGTCGCGACTTCGTCAACGTGATGGGGCGACCGCCCAAGACGGTCGAGTACCAGAAGCTGCGGGAGATGATCGAGGCTGTGGCAACCGCCCGGGCGACCGGCGAAGCCCAGAAAGAGGTGGACGGGTCCCTCGTCCCGGAGGTGATCTTCACCCGCCCCCGGGACCTCCTCGGCCGAGACTTCGACCCGACCCGGGAAGACTACGCGACCGCCATCGTCGAGCTCTTCAACTCGATGATGGGCACCTTCACGGACCTCAACGCCGACGCCCGAGAGTTGGGCCTCGACACGTTGATCTTTCCTCAGGGCACGCGCTCCGTTCACCTCTCGAAGGGGCACGGCGGCATCTCGCAGATCGCCCTCAAGCAGCGCCGCACCGTCATCCCGGTGGGCTGCAACGGGTCGAACAAGATCTACACGTCGAGTTCACCCATCGCCAGCAAGGGTGGGGACATCGTCTATCGCTTCGGTGAGCCCATCACCTACGACGAGATGGAGCGCTTCCACATCGAAGAAGACTTCCAACCGTTCACGCCCAAGGCAGAATTCGCCCACAACCAGACTTTCCAGGACTACGTCGACGTGGTCATGGAGCGCATCAACGAACTGCTCGACCCCGAGTATCAGTTCGCCGTGGACGAAGAAAGCGACGGGGTCGAAGGCACGGCGCGCTTCGTGTGACTCGGCCGTCTGTTCAGCGGCGACGCCGCAGCGCGCGTCGCCCGAGGACGACGAAGGGCACCAGAGAGAGCATGTAGACGAGGGGTACGGGACGCGCACCGGCGTTGGTGATCGAACAGCCCCCACCGTCGTCTCCAGCCCCGCCGCCGCTGTCCGCCGCGGTGCTCGAATCGGTGCCGGTGCTACCATCCCCGGTTCCCGGCCCGCCCGAATCGACGGGCATAGGCCCACCATCGGTGCCGCTGTCCATGACGATGACGCCGCCATCGGTGCCTGTACCGCGGCGCAGGACCAGGTCGATGCACTGGAAATAGAGGTCGTTGCCGCCCGAGGGTTCGTAGGGGGGCTTGTCGGTCATGACCTGGATCACCTGGAGGGTGCAGTTGTTGCACTCGACGTCCGGTAGGGTCACGTCGTAGCTGGTGCGCCCGCCCTCGGTCGTACTCGCGATGCCGTCGATCAGGACCGTCGGGTCGGTGTAATCCGCGGGGGCGACGCCGATGACCATGGAGCGGGAATCACAGTTCGACAGGCACGGGGGCTTCGTGAAGTCGTCATCACCGTCGTCGTCGAAGGCGATGCGGAAGTGCCCGGGGTGATCGATGTACTCGTTCCACTCGACGGTGATCGTCGTCCCTGACTCGTAGGTATAGACGTTGGCGCTGCGCCCCATGCCGCTGATGCCGCAGGGGCCCTGCTTGATTTCGGCGCTGCCCCCCCCGTACCGGGAGTCGTGGGAGACCAGGGCCAGGTGGGCGTGGGCCAACGAAGAGAAGCCGACGCCGGCGAGTATAGTGGCGATGAACAACAGACGACTGCTGGGTACTGTACGCATGCCGGTCATGCTAGCGCACGGCGACCGATTCGCCCACCGCCGGGATGATGGCCGATCAGTGACCAACGTGAGAACGGGTGCGGCGGCGCACGTCGGAAACCGCACCCGCAGTGCCGGTCGTGATCAGCACGGCACCTTCGTCCGTTCCGATGGCGGCGCCCTCGACGTACATCGGACAGTGGGTCATGCCCTCGCGGCCGTGGGTCGCGGCGTAGGCCGTGTGGCAGCGTAGATGCGCAGTGACCGCTTCAACGTTGACGCCTTCATTGAACGAGAGCTTCACCCCGCCGGGTACGTCCTCGGCGCTGGCGAGCTGACCCATGAGGGGACACAGCACGCGCGTCTCGGACGGGAAGGATGCGCACTCGGCCTCTTCGAAAGACTCGAGGGTCTCCGCGGCCTGCCGGTGCTCTTCCGCGAGGTGGCGATGTGTTTGCTCCGCCGCACCGTGCGCCTCACGGGGGTCGTAGAGGTCGAGATCGAAGGCGACACCCACCGGCGTCAAGGTCGAGGCCTGGCTCGGTTGGACCGCCTGTGCCTCCTCGGCTTGGTGCGTGCTGGCTTGTTCATCTTCCGCCCGAGCCGCGGCGCGATGCTCATCGGCGGACATGTCACCGGGCTGGGTCCCCGCGGAGCCGCCGCCGCAGGCCGCCGACAACACGATGGACAGGAGGGCTGCGCCCGAGAACAAGGCGGCACTGGCCGTACTGGATTTCGTTTTCTTCGACATGGTGCCTCTAACTTTTCGCGTTCAACGAGACTGCTCGACGGGCCTTCCGCACTGAAGCATGCGCTGGCCCATGTAGGGGTTTTCGAGCTCGGCAGTGGGCTGCAGCCACCTGCCCTCGCCCTCGGTCATGGGACACACGAAGACGTGCCAGCCGCGGCCGAGCGACCGGTGGGCTTCGATCAGCGCGAGGAGCGCGGCGCTGAGAGAGCCGAAGGCCCGTCGCATCGCGGGTAGATCGCCGGCGCTGATGCGAGCGAGGCGACTCCCCGCGTTTCGAATTTCTCCGAGTAGCCTCGCGGTAGGGGCCGGTGCCGCAGATTGAAGCGTCCGGGCCCTGGACGCGAGCTCACGCGCAGGCCGTCCGACCGGCCCGCCATCGTCGGCGGCGAGGGCGCGACGGATGCGCTCATAGTCGCGCAGCATGGCCGCGGCCCCGCTGACGACCTCCGATGACGGCCCCTGGGCGGCGGCAGCCGGGGAGTACGCGAGGCTCACCACGAGGGCAACCGCGAGGGCGGCACTGCACAGGTAGTTGTCGATGCTCTTCATTTCGTACCCCTCCTACACCCGGCGCATCTCGTCAGCTCAGTGCTCGTGCTGAACGAGCTCCATCCCGCAGATCGGGCAGTTTCCATCGCCTTGGTCGAGGGACGCGTAGTGAACGGTGCCCATCACGCACGCCCAGGCGCCGTCGGGGATCTTCGATGGCTCGACGGGAGGATCGAAGCGCGTACCATCCTGAGCGACCTCGACCAGTCCGTCCGCAGCGGCGGGGGCGGCGGCACCGGGCTCTGGGCTGTCTGTTGACGGTGCCTCGTCGCTGGCGGGCGCTTCGACCGAATCGGCGCTGGGCTCGGCGTCTTCACAAGCGGTCACCGCGAGGAGCGAGAGGACGAGGGAGAGGACGACGAAGGGGGCGTTTCCACTGCTCATGGGGGGAGGCATCGCACGAACCGTGCCCGGGAGAAAGCCCTCCAGGTGTCATCGCCTTGCCCTTGATTCCTCGTCGTTTGTGACTGCTATGGTTACATAGTGACCGGCGTGGTCACTATAGTCGGGGAATGAGGGGCTTAGCTCTGGCTTCCGTGACTTGGCACCCAAACTGCTGTGCTCCCCGTGCACCCCGTCTTGGAGACGAACCCATGCCGAAGCCGGCGAAACCTCAACCCCGAATCATTGCCTGGCAACTGGCCCAGGGCTTCGGCACGGTCACCTTCGTCGCCGTCGTCATGTCGGCGGTCCTGCTGGGAATCATCGACGACGTCGCCGGCCTGGTCTCGGGGATGCAGCACGACGAGAGTCCGATCCGTCAGGGCTTCGAGCTCGCGACCGCCGTCCGGGACCAGTCCGCGCACATCGCTCACTCCCTCATCGAAGCGGACGACTCCCACCTCGACCACTACGAGGATTCCCGGCGGCGAGTCCGCAGCGGCATCCAAGAGCTCGCCTCCGGCGCCTCCACCGCGGAACGAAGGCGTCTCGAACGCCTGGGCGAAAACACGCAGCGGATGCACGACCTCTTCATGTCCTCGGCCCTGGAGGCGGCACGCCGAGGAGACCGCACCGAAGCGCGGCGTGTCCACCGCGAAATAGACGCTCTCGGCCTCGAGGCCGCGGGCTATGCGGACGCCATCGCGCGCTCAGCAGAATCCGAGATGTCCCACGCCCACATCCTCGCAACGGACTCGACGCGACGTGGCTTGCTCGCCGGGGGCGCCGGGGCTCTGCTCATCATAGCCCTCTCCATAGCCTTCACCTTTAGGCTCCGGGCCTCGGTCCTGAGGCCCCTCAAGGTCTTGACCGACGCCGCCCACGGTTTCGGCCGCGGTGACTTCGAGTCTCGCGTCGGTGACGTCGGAGAAGGTGAATTCGGCGCCCTCGGAAGGGCCTTCGATCACATGACCGAGGAGCTCGCTCTACGTCAGGCGCGCCTCGTGCAAAACGAACGCATGGCGGCGATCGGGCAGCTCGCCGCCGGCGTCGCCCACGAGCTCAACAACCCCATCGGCATCATCCGGGGCTACCTCAAGACGATGACTCCGGACGGAGATCCGGTGGTTCTACGTGAAGAGCTGGCCATCCTCGACGAAGAAGCCGCCCAGTGCCAACGCATCGCCGAGGACCTGCTCGCCTACGCGCGAGCCGGTGAGCTGGACATGACCACCGTGACGACCGCGGCGTTCCTCGAAGAAACGGCCCGTCGGTATACTGAGAGCTCCCGGGCCGACGACGGGGAGGTCGCCGTGGATGCCGAAGACATCGACATCGAAGTGGACCGGGTGCGCATTCGACAGGTGGTGCTCAACCTCCTCATCAACGCACGGCAGGCTTCATCCCCGGACAGCCCGGTGACCCTCAGGGCGCGCCGAGACGGAGACTACTACCAAATTGATGTCGAGGACCACGGACCGGGGGTCGCCCCGGCCGACCGCTCCCGGGTCTTCGAACCCTTCTTTACCCGGCGCCCCTCGGGGACGGGCCTCGGGCTCTCGGTGGTTCTTGGAATCGTCGAAGCTCATTGGGGGACGATCGAGGTCCTCGACACCCCGGCTGGGGGGGCCACGTTTCGGGTACGCCTTCCCGTCGAGCAGCGCGGACGCAGCTCCATTCCCGTCGGTGAGGCCGCGTGACCAGCAGGAGCCAAATGGTCCTCATCGTCGACGACAAGCACAACATGCTGCGCTTGATGTCGAAGGTGTTGAAGAACGACGCGACGGTCCTCACGGCCGGCGGCGGCACCGAGGCGCTTCGCATCCTAGCCAACGAGCCCGTCGACGCGGTGCTCTGCGACCTGAAGATGCCCGATATGAGCGGACTCGAGGTTCTCCAAGCCCAACAGCGCTTGCGCCCCGACGCTGAGTTCATCCTGATGACCGCCTACGCGACCGTGGGCACCGCGGTCGACGCGCTGAAGCTGGGCGCCTACGACTACCTGACCAAACCCTTCGAGCCCGAGGCGGCGAGGGCCATTATCTTGCGCGCCCTGTCGCGAGCCGGGCTGGCAAAGACCGACGCCGTCGGCGCCTCCGATTCATTCGTCCTGCCGGGAGTCCTCGCGCGGTCTCAGGTGATGCGAGAGCTCGCAACCCTCGTCCGCCGCATCGCGGACAGTGACATGACGACCCTCGTCCTCGGGGAAACGGGGACCGGCAAGGAGCGTGTCGCCCGGGCCGTCCACGAGCTGAGCCCCCGGGTGAACGGGAGATTCGTTGCCCTGAACTGCGCGGCGATCCCCACCGAATTGCTCGAGAGCGAGCTCTTCGGCCACGCCAAGGGAGCGTTCACCGGCGCTTCCTCCGAGCGCCGCGGGCTCTTCGAGGAGGCCGACGGCGGGAGCCTCTTCCTCGACGAGATAGGCGACATGCGGCCGTCTCTCCAGGCCAAGCTCACCCGAGTCCTCGAAGAGCGGACGATTCGGCGCGTGGGCGAAGCCAAAGAGCGAGCCATCGACGTGCGGCTGATCGCGGCGACTCATCGTGATTTGGAGGCGATGGTTCGGGCGGAGACCTTTCGCCAGGACCTCTGGTATCGTCTCAATGTCGCTCTCGTCGAGCTACCGCCCCTGCGGGACAGGTCCGAGGACATCGAACTCCTCGCCCACCACTTCCTACGCGAACAGGCCGAACGCGCTCCAGGGCGACGCCTCGTGGGCTTCGCCCGCTTGGCCCTCGACGCGATCCTCGCCTACGACTGGCCGGGGAACGTCCGGCAGCTGCGATCGGCCATCGAGCGCGCCAGCGTGATTACCTCTACGGGCGAGATCGGGCTCGGGGACCTGCCCAGGGAGCTCATCCGGGCCGCGGCCGGGCCCGAGGAAGACCCGACTTTGACGATCGGGTCTTGGTCTCAGGCGATCGAGCGCGGCCGAATCGAGACGGGGCGACGCTACCTCGAGGCCGTCCTGCGCCGGCACGGCGGGCGCGTCGCCGACGCCGCTTCCCATGCCGGCGTCGAGCGCGGGAGCTTCTACCGCCTCCTCCGCAAGCACGGCGTCGACCCCGTCGCCTTCCGGCGAGGCGCCGGCGACCCGGGCTCGAGAAAGTAACTGACAGGGTCACTCGGAGCCCGGCTGGGTCACCCCGGTAGCTGCGACCGCCAGGGTTTTCCGCCGAAAGGCCCACGCGGCGCGGGTTTTTGGCCCCCAATCCCGCTGGCGCGGATCATGCGGCCCATGCCCCGGGAGTCTCCCAAGATGAAGCAGAACTCACTATGGATGGCCACGATCGCCGCCCTAGCCGTCGCGGTCGGGTGCGGAGGTGCCGAAGAGGACGGCGTCCGCCACGACCTGTCTCAGCAGGCCGACCGGTTCGCGGCGACATCCGGCGATGAAGCCGAGGCCGGCGACACTGACTTCTCCGAGGGCCTCCCGGCCTACCTCGCCTACGCGATGGCCCACAGTCCGGAGCTCCGCGCCTCGTTCGAGCGGTGGCAGGCGAGCGTGCACCGGATCTCGCGCTCCCGGCGTCTCCCCGAGACAACGCTTTCTTTCGGGATCTTCGTGCAATCGGTGGAGACACGAGTTGGTCCCCAGCAGGCACGGCTTGGTCTGCAGCAATCTTTCCCCTGGCCGACGAAGCTGACCGCCGGCGCGGACTCGGCATCGGCTCGAGCGCGGGCGCAGCAGCGCAGGTTCGAGGCGGAGGCCCTCGTGGTGACCGAGCGTGTCTCCAACCTCTACTGGCGCCTGTGGCAAATCCGCGAGAGCCGCCGGGTGCATGGCGAACACATCGAAGTAGTTCGCGCTCTATCGGAATCGGTCGGAGCGAGGGTGGCGACCGGCGCAACGACCCTCGCGGACCAGCAGCAGGTCGACCTGACCGCGGCACGCATCGAAGACACCATCCACGGCCTCCACGAAGCGGAGCGGGCCTCGGAGGCTCAGCTCCGGGCCTTACTCAGTGCCCCCCGGGGCGCCGACATTCCGACCCCCCACGCGCCCCCGGAGGCACGGCTCCCCACCGAGTCCCATGAAGACATGATGAGCGCGGTGGCCAACCACCCACTCATCGCTTCGTTAAGTTGGATGGCCCAGGCCCAGGACGAAGCGGCCCGGGCCCAGGAGGCGGATCGGTATCCGAGCTTCACGGTCGGGGTCGATTGGATCATCACCGGCGACGCCGCGACTCCCGGGGTGCAAGGGAGCGGCCGTGACGCCGTCATCGTCGGCGCGGGCATTCGCCTGCCGCTCTTCCAGGGAAGCTACTCCGACGGGATCGACGCCGCCCGAGCCGACGCGAACGCCGAACGGGCGGAGCAGGAGGCCGCGACCGAAATGGCCCTCGGGGAGCTCGAAGCTGCCCTCTCGGCGGTTCGGAACTCGGTCCGTCGAGTGCGGCTCTACCACACGACCCTCGTCCCCCAGGCCGAGACAGCCTATGCGTCGGTCCTCGGCGCCTACGCGACGGGGCGCGGGACCGTCGCCCAGACTCTGCTCGCCCAAGGGACGCTCCTCGAGCTCCGAGTGGAGCAGGACCTGGCGCGCGCGATGTATGCCCAGAGCTGGGCCCGGCTGGAGTTGGTCACCGGCCATAACCTCGACCGAGGGCCGGGCGTCGACCCGGACCAGGCTCCCGGCGCACCCGAGAACGAAAGAACGGAGCAAGTCGATGACGGTGAGTGACGAGCCCACGGGGCCGGCTACGAAGCTCCGAGCCCTGGCGCCGCGAGTAGGCCTGGTCGTGCTGGGGTTCGCCCTCGGCGCCGCGGCCTTCGGGTTTCGTTCCTGCGGACAGCCCGAACACTCCCACGAGGGCGCCGAGGCCGGGGCCCCCGGGGACGGGGACGCCGAAAACACGATCTGGACTTGCTCGATGCACCCCCAGATTCAGCAGTCCGAACCCGGGCCGTGCCCGCTCTGCGGCATGGACCTCATCCCCGTCGTGACCGGCGGCAGCGACGACGAGTCGTTTACCGGCGTCGTCCTGTCAGCGCGAGCCCGAGCGTTGGCGAGGCTGCGAACCCAGGTGGTACGGCGTCGCACCGACGCGGCTGGGGCCGTCCGGCTCCTCGGGCGCATCGAACCCAACGAATCGACGCTCAGGACCGTGACCGCATGGACTGGCGGGCGCATCGACCGTCTGCACGTCAACGTCACCGGAGAGCGGGTTCGCGCGGGACAGGTCATCGCGACGCTTTACAGCCCGGAAATCTTCGCCGCCCACCAAGACCTCATCGTCGCCCGACGCCAAGTCCAGCGGATGGCGGGGGCGGCGGACTCGGCCCGGCGCGCTTCGGAAGCCGGCCTCGAGGCCACCCGGGAGCGCCTTCGGCTCCTCGGCGTGCCGGACGGAGAGTTGGTGCGCATGGAGAACCAGGATCGGCCCATCCGGGCCGTTCCCATCCGTTCGCCATTTCGCGGGACCGTGATCGAGCGCATCGCCTCGCAGGGTGCCTACGTGACGACGGGCGCCCCTCTGTACCGAATCGCTAACCTCGGGCGGCTCTGGATCCAACTCGATGCCTACGAGTCGGACATTTCCCGGCTCTCGCTGAACCAATCCGTCCGGGTCACCGTCGAGGCATTTCCCGGCGAGGATTTCGAAGGCACGATCACCTTCATCGACCCGACCCTCGACCCGCGACGGCGAACGGCGCGGGTCCGAGTCGAGGTGGACAACCAGGACGGTCGCCTTCGGCCTGGGATGTTCGCCCAGGCGGTGGTCGCGGCGGAGGCGGCGTCCGGCGCAGATGCGCCCCTCCTCGTCCCCGCCTCGGCACCGCTCTTCACGGGCCGTCGTGCCATCGTTTATCTCGAAGTGACGAGCGGGGACCGCACGGGCTATGAGCCCCGGACCGTGCGACTCGGCCCCCGCCTCGGCAGCTTCTACCCGGTCGTCGCTGGTCTCTCCGAGGGAGATCGCGTCGTTACGCGGGGGGCCTTCGCCATCGACGCGGACCTCCAGATCCGCGGCGGCGCCAGCATGATGACCTCCCCTGACGATCGCGAGCCCGGACCGTGGGACACCGCCATCGACGTCCCCCGGACCGAGCTGCGGCGCCTCGCGCCGGTCGTCGCCGCCTACCTATCGGTCCAGCGCGCCCTGGCCGCGGACGACCTCGCCCGGGCCCAGGCCGCGGCCACCGAGATGGTCGACGCGCTCCCCATGGCCGAGCTCGACAGCCCCCAGGAAGCAAAATTGGCCTGGGCCGACATCTCCGCTTCACTCGCCGGCCACGCGCGCCACATCGTGATGGCCAACTCCATCGAACGGGCGCGAACCGGCTTCGAGGAGCTCAGCAACGGCATCGCCATGCTGCTGCGCAGGCTCGGCAATCCCCTCGACCAGCCCGTCACCCAGGCTCACTGCCCAATGGCGTTCGGGAGCCAGGGCGCGTCTTGGATTCAGCAGGGCGAAGAGGTCAACAACGCCTATTTCGGTGAGTCGATGTTGAGCTGCGGGGAGGTTGAGCACCGCATCGAACCGGGAGCGCACATGCCGGCGCCGGAGGGTGAGAGCCAGGCGCCGCGCTCGACCGCACCGGCCGCGGGGCATCAGCATTGACCGATTCGCCCGAGACACCACCCACGCCGCCGGCGATGGGCTGGGAAGCGCTGATCGGCTGGTTCATCGAGAACAAACTCGTCGTCTTCGTCCTTTGCGCCATGCTCATCGCGGGGGGCTTCTACGTCTCGCCCTTCGCGTGGGACATGGGGGGAGTGCCTCGCGACCCGGTCCCCGTCGATGCCATCCCGGACATCGGCGAGAATCAGCAAATCGTCTTTACCGAATGGGCGGGACGGTCCCCCCGGGACATCGAAGACCAGATCACCTATCCGCTGACGACCGCGCTGCTCGGGATCCCGGGAGTGCGCACCGTTCGCAGCTCGTCAGCGTTCGGCTTCTCCTCCATCTACGTCATCTTCGGTGACG
Source organism: Deltaproteobacteria bacterium (assembly GCA_003647065.1). GTDB lineage: Bacteria > Myxococcota_A > Polyangia > Polyangiales > B10-G4 > B10-G4. Next base: position 16,354 of record QMMC01000094.1, read on the forward strand.
ACGTAGAGTTCTATTGGTCGCGCTCACGCGTCCTCGAAAAGCTCGCATCCCTTGCTCCAGGGACGGTCCCAGACGGGGTGACGCCCACCCTCGGCCCCGACGCAACGGCCCTCGGGCAGGTCTTTTGGTACACCCTCGAAGGCCAGGATGCCGACGGATACGTCGTCGGCGGCTGGGACCCGGATGAGCTCCGGAGCATCCAAGACTGGACGGTGCGCTACGCGCTCCAATCTGTCGAAGGCGTCAGCGAAGTGGCCTCCATCGGCGGCTTCGTCCGGGAGTATCAGGTCGACGTCGACCCCGAGGCGCTCCGAGCCCACGGCGTCACCCTCGCCCAGGTCGCGGGCGCCGTCCGCAACTCCAACCTCGACGTCGGTGCCCGCACCCTCGAGATCAACAGCGTCGAGTACATGGTCCGCGGCCTCGGCTTCATCGAAGGGATCGACGACCTCGAGGCCACTGTCGTCGTCGCCCGAGAGAACACACCCATCCGCATCCGAGACGTCGCTCGCGTGGCCCTCGGACCGGCTCTACGCCGCGGCGTCCTCGACGATGAAGGGGCCTCCGCCGTCGGCGGCGTAGTGGTTGCTCGCTACCTGGAAAACCCTCTCTTGGTGATCTCCGGGGTCAAAGAGAAACTCGCACAAATCCAGGCGGGTCTGCCGAGGCGGACCCTCGAAGACGGCACCGTCAGCCAAGTCACGGTCGTGCCCTTCTACGACCGCACGACCTTGATCCACGAGACCCTCGACACGCTCTCGACCTCGCTCTTTCAGGAGATCCTGATCACCATCATCGTGGTGCTCATCATGCTGCGCAACTTGCGCAGCTCGCTCTTGATCTCCGCGATGCTGCCCCTCGGGGTGCTCGGGACCTTCGTGATGATGAAGCTCACCGGCGTCGACGCGAACATCATGGCGTTGGGCGGGATAGCCATCGCAATAGGCACGATGGTGGATATCAGCATCGTCTTCGTCGAGAACATCAATCAGCACCTCGACGAAGCCAAACCTGGGGAGGATCGAGCGGTGGTCGTTCGGCGCTCGGCGGCGGAGGTCGCGCCGGCGGTCCTGACCTCGGTGCTCACGACCGTGGTCAGTTTTTTGCCAGTCTTCGGGCTCTCCTCTTCGGAGCTGCGGCTCTTCGCGCCCCTCGCGTTCACCAAGACCTTCGCGATGACGGGCACGCTGGTCTTGGCCATCCTGATCCTCCCCGGCGCGGCCCTCATCGTCCTTCGGCGTCGCCCCGCTCCCCTCGACGCGGCGGTCACCGGCTTCAAGCGATGGACGCGCTCGATCTTTCGGGTCGAGCACGCCCGCGATTGGATCTTCACCGCACTCGGTTTCGGGCTCATGTATTGGAGCCCGGTCGGCGGTCTCCTCGTCGCGGCGCTGGGCGCCTACCGCCTCGCTCGGCCGCTGCTCCCAGGCAAGACAAACGAGCGGCTGACCCTCGCCGAGAATGTCGTGGCGATCGTCGCGGTGTCGCTCCTTCTCGCGAAGGACTGGCTCCCCCTCGGCCACGGCGCGGGCCTAGTGGTCAACGTCCTCTTCGTCGGCGGTCTGCTCGTCCTGCTCATGGGTACGTTTCGCGCCTTCGAAGCGGCATACCCCACCCTCCTCCGGGCAATCTTGCGCCACAAGCTCGCCTTCCTCTCCATACCCCTCTTGCTCTTCGTCTTCGGGGTCACGGCCCTGGCCGGCTTCGACCGGCTCTTCTTCTTCTTGCCCCAAGCGGTGCGCACCAGCGCGCCCGTCAGCGCCGTGGCCCACGCGTTGCCCGGCTTCGGGCGGGAGTACATGCCGCCCTTCGACGAAGGGTCATTCCTCTATATGCCCACGACGATGCCTCA
>QMMC01000095.1 GCA_003647065.1 Deltaproteobacteria bacterium
ACGAAGAGCTGATTGAAGTCCGCGTCGTCCATCGTGGCGACGTTGCGCGCCTCGAGGGGCTGACAGCCTCGGCCCCCTTCGCCGCCGATGAGGCCGCAGCTCGAGAGCACCCGGCGGAGGATCTGCTTGAGCTGCGGCGTGCAGTACTCCTCGTTGGCGTGGGCCGCGATGGCCACTGCGGGAGCTGCACCGTCCGCCGCCGCCTCGACGGCTTCGAGACGCGCCTCCGCAGCGCCCTCCCAGGAGACGACGAGAAGCGCCGGCGTGAGCAGCAGGACCGCACCCAGAACCCAAGGCAAGTGCTTCATGGTGCCTCCTCCGCTGTTGCGGCCGGTGTCGGTGCAGCGGCCTCTGCTGGCGGGACGGCCGAGGGTGGCGGTGCTGCCGGAGGTGGCTCTTCCGCCGCCGGTGCGTCACCGCCTTCTTCCACCGGCTCGCTCGGTGCCTCGACGGCTGTGGGTCCCTCGACTCCCTCGGCGGCTTCGTCTGTTTCTTCTGCCGCGCTCGGCGCTGGATCTTCTCCGATGTCCTCCTGCGCCGAGACCTCCGCTCCAGGAGTTTCTGTGGTCGCTGCGGCCGCCGCCGGCGCTCGCCGAATGCTCGGCCGCGGCGCTCGCTCTCGCTCGACCTCCCGAGCGACCAGGTCGTCCGCCTCGACCGTCTGCACCCGGGGCGCGCCACCACCCGTTCGGCTGAGCAGCCGCGCGAGGGCGTAGTCCATGCCGAGGTCCGTGTCTTCGTCACAGAGCCGCGTGCCGCCCACATAGACCTGGGGGGTGATGATGGGCATCTGGTTGTCGACCGCGAAGCGCAGCGCCAGGTTCAGGCGGGCGCGCACCTGGGGCGTGCCGATGCAATCGGCGATGAACGGGAAGCGATCCGTCGCCATCCGGCCGGCGGCCTCGGGGTCGTTTTCGGCGGCGGTGCGGATGGCGTCCTGCTCCTCGAAGGCCCAGTGGAGGACCTCTTCGGCCCGGTCATCAGCGCAGAGGATGGCCTCGCTCACGGCGCAGGCCCCCGGGTGAATCGCGTCGCCGATCATCCAGTTGCACTCGTCGTCGAGGGGGAAGAGCAGGGCTTTGCGGCTGACCTGGGGCGCGAAGTCGGCGGCCTCGAAGCGTCGCTCGAAGCCGCGGCACGCGGAGCAGAGCGGGTCGAGGACCTCGAGGACCTCGGTGCCGCCGCTCTGGGGCCCGAGGGGGATGAGCACGCCGTCGGCGACCTCGAGCTTGGTCAACTCTCCGCAGGCGCCCACGTAGTGATCAAAGTCGGGAGCGGTCGCGGCGTAGGCGGCCACCGGCGCTACGACGAAGGCCACGCCGATGGCGAAGGCGATGCCGAGAGCGGCTGTCGACGCGTGGGCCACTCCCTCGGCGTCTTGCTCGTCTCGAGCCTCGGAGTCACTTCGCCGGGCGCTGTAGACGAAGCCGAGGGCGCCGACCAGGGCGACGCCGCTCGCCGCGTAGATGCCGATGCACATCTTGCAGGCCGCGCCCAGGGTAACCAGCGCGAGGTAGCCCATGCCGATACTCGTGAGCACCGGCAAGGTCGTCGCCGCCACCAGGAACCACGCCGCCGTTACGTCGCGGTCTCGCCGACGCAGCCCGAGGAAGAGCGCCGCGAAGGCGAGGAACGCAAAGACGCTCATGCCCGGCAGCGAAACTGGAATGCCTCCCCAGATGCTCGTTCGCAGCACCGATGAGTAGGGGCTCATCAGCGTGACGTGGCACCCCGTGGCGCCGCTCGCGTCCGTTTGCTCGATGCCCGGCAAGAACGAGCAGTGGATGCCGTGCACTTGCCGGTCGAGGTGAGCGACGAAGTCGTAGGTCGAGAACGACGAAAAAACGCCCCCTGCGATGGCCGCCACGAAGACCACCACGAGCCATGGATTCACGCGCATCAAACCCTCCCCGGCGGAGATCACACGGTGCGCGTCGCCGACTGTCAAGGATGACCGGGGTGGTTGTGCCGTCGTCGGAAAGTTCTACGCCGATAGCGGCTCCGGTTTTGGCGGAGGCACGCCTACTCGAGCCCGCTCCGCGGGAGGCGCTCGGTGTGGCGCAGGGCGCCCGTGTCGTCGCGGACCTCTGCGGTTAGCGTCCAATCACCGTCCGCGTGCTCGGCTTCCATGCTGATGTAACTGTCCCACGGATAGCAGAAGAGCATGTTCGCTTCGGTCGTGCAGCTCCGACCCGGCGTGCCCGTGGGATAGACGGACAGCGATGACGAGATGAACTCGGTAATCGGGTAGTCGCCTGCGCGGTCCTCCCGCCGAATCTGCGACCGGTGAACATCTCCGCTGAGCAAGACGACACCGTCCACATTGCGGGTCGTGAGCTCGCTGAGGAACGCAGCTCTCGCTTCGGGGAAGCTGTGCCAAGAGTCGATGGCGCCCGGATTCGATGCGAGCCATAGGCTCCCGCAAGCGACCAGCTTGAAGGGGGCGTCGGAGCGGGCCAGGCCCTCGACGAGCCAATCGAACTGCGGGCGCCCGAGGAGACCGCCCGTCCGGTCCGTAATCGGCGGTCCATCCCCGTTGCAGTCTCGACTATCGTTGACGACCCGCGGTCGGTGGTAGCGGCAGTCGGCCAGGAACAGCTCCATGGGGCCGTAGCGGTAGCTCGTGAAGATCCCGGGGGTGCGGTCCGTGCCGTAGCTGGGGTTGACCCACCACTCGCGGAAGGTTGTCAGGGCCTGGTCCTTGCCGGCGCATTGACCGTCCGAGTCGTTGCCTACGAAGTCGTGGTCGTCCCAGGTCGCGAGCATCGGGACCTCTGCCATGAGGGCCGAGCGCATGGGGTCTCGACGGTTCCTCCGGTATTCGAAGCGCTGCCGGCCTCGCTCGGGGCTGTTGCCGTAGTGAATGTCCCCGACCCACAAGAACAGGTCCGGGGCCGCTTCTCGGATGGGATCGAAGATGGGTTGCGGGAAGTTTCGGGCGCAGGAGCCGAAGGTCAGCCGTACGGGGTCCCTCGAGTCGGATGCGGGCGCAGTGGTCAGCGAACGGAAAGGCTGGATCTCCCCGCCGTCGACCTCCACGCGGTAGAAGTACTCGGTCCCCTCGCGGAGGAAGGGGGCCTCGAGCACAGCCGTGAAGTCGCTCTCTGGGCCCGGCTGAGCCCAGTCCGTTGCGACTCTATCGGCTCCGGAGGGATCCGTCGCGAGCACGAGGGCGACGTGACGCATGGCGTCGATGCGCACCCATACCTTGGCGGTGTCGCCCGAGGGCGGCCCCTGCATCGGGCCATGGGTGAGCCGCTCTCCCCAGCAGCTGTAGCACGCGTTGTGCAGCCCCCGTGGGTCACGCCAGCTGCGCGCCTCTCCCGTGCTCGTTCCGGTCCCGATGAGCGCCGTGATCGCGTCGTTGCAGTAGACCGGCTCGCCGTCCAAGCGGATGTCCATGCAGGTGGGAGCGAAGGCGTCGTTGTCGACGGCGGGGTCGCTCCGCGTGCGGAGCACCACGCGGTCGATCTGTGCTCGCGTCAGGCCCCCCGCGGGCAGATGGTAGACGTCTATTTGACCCCGCTCGAGGTCGTCGTGCTCATCGTGGTTCAGGCGAAAGCACCTCGTGCTCGTCAGGCACAGCTCCTGCCCGTCGTCCGTCCCCGAGTACTCACCGTTGTCTGTCTGGACCGTGATCGTGACGGTGCCGATAGTCTCCGGGAACGTGATCGGTGGGGGAGGCGGGACCGAGACGGGGCCCATCGGCCCGGTGTCCGGAGGCCCCGAGTCCGCTAGGACGGCCGAGTCCGTGGCGCCGCCGGAGTCGGTCGGGGTGCCGGAGTCGGTGGGCGTCGCGGAGTCGGGCCTCGGGCCGCTGCCGACCGAGCCGTCTGCGCATGCCGCCGCTCCGAAGGCGAGGGGGAGGACCAGGAGGATGGGGACGATGGGGACGAAGGGCACGAAGGGCACGACGGGGAGGAGACGACGAGGAAGAGCAAGCATTCCAGAGCATAGCACCCGGCGGTGGGTGGACCGCCGGGTGCCTTCGCTACATCCTGACTAGGCGGGTTCACCCAGGGCCACGTCCACGGCGTAGGTAGCGTGCAGGATGGCCGTCCCGGGCCAACGCCCGCCCCGCGGCGTCGGCTATGTGGAGCAGCGGGATCTGGACGGCGTCGCTGACCGCCGGGGCAAAGCGATGCACGGTGTTGCAGGCGATCAACAGCACCTCTGCGCCTGCGCTCTCGAGGCGCTCTGCCGACGCGACGAGCTGCCGCCTCAGGCCGGCATAGTCCGCGGCCCCGCGCGCCTCGGCGAAGGCGTGGAAGTCCAGCGAATCCATGATGACGCGAGCGGAGTGCCAGCCGCCCAGCCGTCGTCGAACCTCCTGGTTCATCAATCGATAGTAGGTAGCGGAGCTCTCCCAGCCGAGGCCTCCGATGACACCGATGGTCTTCATGGCCGAGTTCACGGGCTCGCTCGCTCGGCCAAAATGCGCATACGGTCGACGATGCCCGCGCAGCTTTGGCTCAGGGGGGTGCTGGGATGGCGGGCCATCAACACCTTGCAGAAGTGGTCGGCCTCGTCGACGTCGGGGATGCCCGTGGCGCACGAGAAGCCGATGAGCGTACGGATCTCGTTACCGGACGCGTCGCGGGCTTCGCGCACGCAGCGACGAGGGTGTTGATAGGCGGTCTGGCTCCACAGCGCGTCTTCCCTCAATGAGCGGGCGCGGGTGTCCGCGCCCGTCGCCGCCGGCGGTGTGTCGTCCGAGGGCGGCGTCGGGGGACTCGACGGATCCCTGACAGCGCCCGGGGGCTCGGGTGCAACGGCTAGCTCGGCCCGGGGCACCACCCGAGGCGCCGGCTCTGTGGCGGGGATCGTCGTCCCTTCCCGCCCGCGTTGGTCCGGTAGCGCCTCGTCGGCGACGAGGCCTGGTCGCGGAACGGCGACCGGGGCCGACCGGTCCAAGGCCGCCTCCGTGGGGACCATTGGGGCCGGCGGCGCCACGGCGACCGTCGGTGCGGGCGGAGGGGCCTGGCTCGCCGACCAGAGGTAGAGCCCGCCCCCGACTCCGACGGCGGTCAGCAACAGCGCTGCGGCGCCGAGGCACCCCCAGCGAGCCAGTGAGGGTCCAGCCGCCCCGACCTGCGGCTCCTTGGGCGAAGCTGGCGCCGCATGGGGGTCCGTTCGGGATGCGGCGGCCACGGCGAGCAGCGCGTCGCGCATTTCACTCGCTGTCGAGAAGCGCGCAGCCGGGTCGCGCGCCATGGCGCGATGCACGAGCTCTTCGAGGCCGGCGTTCACGTCCGGCGCGTGCTGACTGAGCGGCACGAAGTCGCCGCGGGCGATGCTCCCGATGACCGCAACCGGCGTGGGCCCGTCGAAGGCCCGAACTCCGCCGAGGGCTTCGTAGAGGATCACTCCGAGGGAGTAGAGGTCGGACCTGACGTCCGGCGCTTGGGCCGCGGCCTGCTCGGGGGCCATGTAGCGCGGAGTCCCGATCATGGCTCCCGTTTGCGTCAACGAACCGAAGCGATCGCTGCCCCCCGACAGGTACGTCGCGATGCCGAAGTCGAGGATCTTCACCTGGTCGCCGCCGGCGAGGCCCGTGGCGACAAAGATGTTGTCGGGCTTCAGGTCGCGGTGAAGGATGCCGCCGTCGTGGGCCGTCGCCAGCCCTTCACAGACTTGCCTGGCGATGTCGACGACGCGCTCCGACGGCAGCCTGCCATGTTGCTCGAGCAAGTCGTAGAGGGTGCCGCCATGGAGCAGCTCCATGAGCATGTAGGTCGCCCCGCTCTCGAGGCGCCCGACGTCGTAGGTCTCGGGCAGGTAGGGGCTGCGCAATCTGCCCGCGATGCCCGCCTCGCGCACGAAGCGCGCCACGCTCTCGGCGGAGTGGGCCAATCGTCGGTGTAGGACCTTGAGTGCCCGGCGGTGGCCCGTCAGCAGGTGCTCGACTTCGTAGACGGCGCCCATGCCGCCGGCGCCGATGCACCGGAGGACCCGAAACTTCCCGAGTAGGGTCTGACCGGTCAGGTCATCGGGTGCGTTGCTCATCGGTCGACGAACGCGCCGCGTCGGGCGTCGTCCCTCCCCCGCCGATAGACCCAATTCATTGCACGCAAGAGCGGCCAGGGTAGCGCGCCTGGGCGTTCAGCCCAAACCCGCTGAGGCGCTGCCAGGATCCGTTACTCGCAGACGAGTACGTTCGTGATCGCGACCCTCGCCGAGAGCTGACGCGCCACGAACCCCGGCCCGGACGCCCGGCTCGCCTCAGCCCGCGTAGAGCTTCACGTCGGTAGCCGCGGCGAAGGAGAGGCGCTTGGCCTCTTCCCAGTCCGGGTGCCGAATCATCAGGTGGCCGTCACTCAGGAGGGTTTGGGTCCAGTCGCGGCGGGCCGCACCGACGGGCAGGAGCGCGTCCTCGACGAGCCATCGTCCGCACCGCTGGCGGAAGGCGTCGAGACCGGTGATGCGCTGGATGCGGCCCTCACCCTGGGCTCGCTTGAAGGTGATCCCGCAGTTGTAGTGCCGGGTGGTGTCTGCCTCGAAGGCGCCCCAACAGACAGCCCGGGCCCACTCCCGGAAGAGGTCGATGTCGGAGGTGTAGTTCATCTGCGGGACGATGCAGGCACCGCCCGGCCGGGCCCCGACCTCTCCGAAGACCGCCTCGCCGGACGGGGTCGAGAACCACTCCATGTGGGTGAAGCCGTCGTCCATGCCGAGGGCTTCGAGCACACCGCGGCCGAGCTCGATCCCTCGGCGAATCTCGGGCTGGTCGAGGTCGCGGACGGTGATGATGACGGGGCTGATCCACTGCTTGTTGCGAGCCTCGATGGGCTTCGGCAAGTAGTGGGCGACGTTCTCGTAGACGGGCTTGCCGCCGATGCAGATCGTATCGTAGGTCCGCTCTTCGCCCTCGATGTACTCCTCGACGCTGACCTCGGGGACGTGGCGCACCCGCCCGAGCACTGCCTCGAGCTCGGCGGCGTCTTCCACCCGAAACGTGTCCGCGCTGCCCGCCCCGGAGATGGGTTTCACGACCAGCGGGTAGCCGATCTCTTCGGCCGCAGCCCGGACCTCGGAGGCGCTCTGGGCCCGGGCCGACCGCGGGACGCGCAAGCCAGCGGCCTCCACGCGCTGCTTCATCAGAGCCTTGTCTCGAAAGCCGAGGGCCGTATCTGCCGTCATGCCCGGGACGCCCCACCGCTCCCGAAGGCGGGCCGCGAGGATGACCAGCGGCTCCCAGTTCGTCAGCACGCGGTCCATCTCGCGGCCCCGGAGCCAGGCGCTCACCCGCGTGATGACGTCGTCTTCGTCCATGATCCGAGGCACCTGCAGGTAGCCCGAGAGGTAGTGCTGGGAGTCCTGGGGCAGCGCTTGAGGGGGGGTATCCCCCACGCCAAAGACCCGGGCGCCGACCTCCGCCAGGCCGCGGACGTACTGGCGCATCTCGGGAGGGTAGGTAGGGGCTAGGAAGAGAACGTCGATGGCCAGATCCTACACCGGTTTGCCGGGCGTCGCCGAGGGACCTTGCCTCGGCCGACGAAGAGGCTAGAGAGGGGCGCGCCATCGATGCGCCAATTTCCCACCTGCCGGCAATCGCCCGCCGGCCCCGCCGTACCTCGAATGAACATCGTCTTCGTCGCGCCGTTTCCGGCCGAGACCACCCTCCGCTTCGTCCGCGCAACCAAGGCCCTCGGCCACGGCCGTCTGCTCGGCGTGGTGCATACGCCGCCGGCCGGTGAGGACAGCGGCCTCTTCGACGACGTGGCGCGGGTCGACGACCCGATGGACGTAGGTCAGCTCGCGGCGGCGGTGAAGAGCCTCGCCGCTCGCCATGGCCGGCCAGACCGTATCCTCGGCATCCTCGAGCCCCTCCAGGTCGAGTTAGCGAAGCTGCGTGAACACTTCGGCGTCGAAGGGACCGACGTGCGGACCGCGGAGCTCTTCCGCGACAAAGCCCTGATGAAAGACGCCCTGCGCGCCGCGGGCTTGCCCTGCGCCCGGCACCGTCTTCTGCACTCCTTCCAAGATGCCGGCGCCTTCATCGATGAGGTCGGCTTTCCCATCGTCCTGAAGCCCCCGGCAGGCATGGCCTGCCAGGCCACGTGGCGCATTCACTCGGCAGACACCCTCCGCCGGGCCCTCGACGCCCTCGAGCCGCGGCCCGGTGCCCCCGTCCTGGCCGAGGAGTTCCTCGTCGGGACCGAACACAGCCTCGAGACCACGACCATCCGGGGTGAGGTGAAGATGACCACCTCGACCGACTACCACCCGAACCCCCTCGAGGTCGTCGAGAACGATTGGATCCAGTGGGTAGTCGTCGCCCCCCGGGAACTCGACGGTCCCGGCGTGGCCGAAGCCAGTGACCTCGCCAGGCGCGCGGTGGCGGCCCTCGGCCTCGGCAGCGGGACGACGCACATGGAGTGGTTTCGGCGCGCCGACGGTACCCTCGCGATTGGCGAGATCGCGGCCCGTCCCCCGGGGGCCAACATCGTGCGCCTGACGGGCCTGGCCCACGATACGAGCATGTACCGGGTCTGGGCCCGGGCGGTCGTCGACGAAGCCTTCGACGGGCCCTTCGAACGACGCTACGCCGCGGGCTCCGCTTTCCTCCGGGGCCTGGGACGCGGTCGAGTCCTCGGGACGGAGAACATCGCCGAGATCCAAAAATCCCTCGGCGACCTGGTGGTCGAAGCCAAGCTGCCCACGGTCGGAGCCAGCAAGTCCGCGAGCTACGAGGGGGACGGCTACATCCTCGTGCGCCACCAAGAGACCGACGTCGTCCGCGAGGCCATGCGCCGCATCGTCAGCCTCGCCCGGGTTCGCTATGCGGCTCACTGAAACGCAACGCGGTCGGCGATGAAGATCCTCTACGTCACCTCGGAGGTCTCTCCCTGGGCCAAGGCGGGCGGCCTCGCCGACATCTCGGCGGCTCTGCCTCGTCACCTGCACGCCCGCGGCCACGAAGTGCTCTTGGTGGTGCCGCTTTACGGTCGAGTGCAGCGGGCGGGCCTCGACCTCACGCCTGTCCCCCGTGGTCAGAACATCTCCGTGCGCATCGGGCCCCACGAGCTGCGCTTCTCGCTGCACACGGCGCCCCTCGAGGGAAGCGACCAGCTCGTGCACTTCGTGCACTGCAGCCAGCTCTACAATCGCGAAGGCCTCTACACCCAGGACGACGACGAGCACCTGCGCTTCATCGCGCTCAGCTACGCGGCCCTCGCGGCGTGCCAGCGCCTCGGTTTCTCGCCCGACATCGCCCACGTGCACGACTGGCAGTCGGCGATCATCCCCCTCGCGCTCCGGTGCCGCTACGCCTGGGATCATAAGCGCTTTGGGCGAACCAAGACCGTGCTCACGATCCACAACCTCGGCCACCAGGGCGCCATCCCCGCCCACAAGCTCCAGGACACCGGCCTCGCCGACAGCGCTCACCTCTTTCATCAGGACCAGCTCGACGCCGGCATCGTCAACTTGATGTTGACCGGCATCCTCTACGCCGACGCCGTCACGACGGTCAGCCCGACCTACGCCCGCGAGATCCAAACACCCGAGCTCGGCATGGGACTCGACGCCTTCTTGCGCGCCCGCGCGAGCACGGTGGTAGGGATCTTGAACGGGATCGACCCGACCGAGTGGAGCCCCGAGACGGATAAACGCATCGCCCACCGATACTCCCGGGCCGACCTCGCCGGCAAAGAGCGCAACAAGTACGCGTTGCTCACCAGTCTCGGTCTTCCCTACGTCGAAGGCGTCCCAGTGGCCGGTGTGGTCTCCCGGCTGACTGGGCAAAAAGGGCTCGAGCTCGTTCTCGAAGTCTTGCCGCACTTTCTCGCCCGAGGGCAAATCCAGCTGACCGTCCTGGGCAGCGGGGCCTCGGGGCTCGAAGAGGCCTTCTCCGCACTGCAGCGCAGGTTCCCCCGGAGCGTGTGCTTCTACCGCGGGTTCTCGAACGACCTCGCCCACCAAATCGAAGCAGGGGCAGACCTCTTCTTGATGCCCTCCCGGTACGAGCCGTCGGGCCTGAACCAGATGTACAGCATGAACTACGGCACGATCCCGATCGTCCGGGCGACCGGCGGCCTCCGGGACAGCGTGCAGCACTTCGACCGCCAGACCGGTCGGGGCACGGGCGTCGTATTCGACCATTTCAACGCCGAAGGGCTTCGGTGGGCCGTTCGCCAGGCCCTCGACATCTACTCGGATGGCGGTGCCCGGGCGCAAATCCGGGACAATGCGATGAGTCAGGACTTCTCGTGGCAGCGCCGCGTCGCGATCTACGAGACACTCTACGAGAGGCTCCACCGAGGGTGAATCACGCCATGGACGTCATCCTGATCGAACCGACTTTTCCCTCGAACCAGCGCGAGTTCGCCCGCGCGCTGCACTCCGTCGGCGCGCGGGTCATCGGCATCGGCGAACGCCCGAAGGAGGCCCTCGATGACGGTCTCCGGCACTGGCTCCACCACTATGAGCAGGTGAGCAACGTCTGTGACCCGCGGGCCCTCGAAGAGAGGGTGCGTTGGATCATGGGGCGCGCAAAGCCCCAGCGCCTCGAGGCCACCATCGAGGCGCACATCAAGACTGCGGCCGAGGTGCGGGCGCGCTGTGGCATCCCGGGCACGAGCGAAGAGACCGCCTTGCTCTGCCGTGACAAGCCCGCGATGAAGGAGGCCCTTCGCCGGGCGGGCATCCCCTGCGCCGCGTCTATTGGGGCCCGGACGGCGGACGAAGTCCGCGACTTCGCCCAGCGCGTCGGTTACCCGCTCATCCTCAAGCCTCGCGACGGGGCCGGCGCCTCGAGCACCTACCGCGTCGACGACGAGGGAGAGCTCGAGAGCGCCATGCGGAGGATGGGCCTCGACCGGGGGGCGTCGATCGCGGTCGAGGAGTTCATCGAAGGCCACGAAGGTTTCTTCGACACGCTCACCATCGGCGGCCGGGTCGTGCACGAGTTTGCGTGCCACTACTACCCGAACGTGCTCGAGGCGATGCGCACGCGCTGGATCTCGCCGCAGTTCATCACGACGAACCAAGTAGAGGCCGCCCCGGGCTACGAAGAGGTCCGGGTCATGGGCCGGCGCGTCATCGCTGAGTTCGGCATCGAGACGAGCGCGACCCATATGGAGTGGTTCTTCGGACCGAAGGGTCTGAAGTTCTCCGAGATAGGCTGCCGCCCCCCGGGGGTCGGGGCCTGGGACCTCTATTCCGCCGCCAACGAGATGGACCTCTATCGAGAGTGGGCCATGGCGGTGGTCCACGGACGCCCGGCGCAGACACCGTCGCGCCGATACTCCGCAGGAATCATCGCCCTACGCCCGGACCGGGACGGCGTCATCAGTCACTACGACGGCCTCTCGGAGTTCGAACATAGCTACTCGGAACACGTAATCGCCGCCCACTTCCCGCCCCCCGGTACGCCTACCCAACCGGTCTCCGCGGGCTACAAGGCCAACGCCTGGGTCCAGATGAAACACCCGAGTTTCGACACCCTGCGTGCAATGCTGGACGCCGTCGGGAGAACGGTGCAGGTTCGCGCGCGATGAAGCTCGCTCTCCTAGGCCAGCAGCGTTTCGACCCCAACCTCAAGGTTGCGGCGAAGGCCCTCGGGGTGTCCGGCAAGGTCGCTCTGGTCACCGCCGGTTGGCAGGGGCGCGAAGAAGAAGATCTGGACCTCAGCGATCACCTCGGGGGGCAGACGGTGAACCTCGAGCTCCACCGCCGCGCAGACGAGGTCTTCGCCCAGGACCCGGAGTTCCGGCAGCTCTACCGCGAGCGGCAGCTGCGCTACCGGCAGATCCAAGACTTCTATCGGATTCGACTCACGTCGCTGATCGCCACCGCGAAGGTCATCGCACACCGCTCGGCGCTGCCCGCCGTTCTCGAGGACGAACGGAAGACATCGGTGGGCGCCATTCGCCTGCTCGATCATCACCATTGGATCCGCTGCGAGCGTGTGCGGCACGACTTCATCACGGAGTGCGACCCGGCGTCTCGGCCGGTCATCGCCCGGCACCGCGCTGAGGTCCGTGACGTGCTGGCGGATTGCGCGGCGGTGGCGATCGCGGGCGGCCACGTGGCCTCCCTGCTCAACCGCATGCATCTCTTCGACGTCGCCGGCGGCATCGGCGACCGGCCGGTCCTGGCCTGGTCCGCGGGCGCGATGGCCGTCACCGAGCGAGTGGTCGTCTTTCACGATTACCCTCCCCACGGAAACGCTGCCCCTCAAATCCTCGACGCCGGCCTCGGCCTCGCCCGGGGCATCGTCGCCCTGCCAAACCCCACCACCCGCCTCGCCCTCGACGATGAAGAGCGCGTGATGATGTACGCCCGACGGTTTGCCCCCTCGACCTGCCTCGCCTTCCCCCGGCGTTCCTTCCTTCTCCTCGACGAGGGCAGACGCATCGGCGCAGAAGGCGTCGTCGAGCTGCGCGAAGACGGGTCGACGGCGAAATTGGAGGCCGCGTGACCGGCGAGGGGTTGGCGATTCACCGCCTGATGGCGGAGCTGCCGGTGACGGGCGAGGCGATCGACAGCTTCGTGAAGTCGCACAGCTTCCCTCTGGTCGAGGGCCCGAGCGTCACCTTCATCTTCCGGGGCAGCGCCGACGGCGTGAACCTGCGCCACTGGATCTACGGCCTCGAGTCCAGCCAGCCCCTCGAGCGTGTGCCCGAGACCGACCTCTTCTTCGCCATCGTCGAGCTGCCCGAGAAGTCGCGGGTCGAATACAAGTTTGAGGTCTGGCGTGACGGGGGCAGTCATTGGATTGAAGACCCGCTCAACGATAACCGCGCTCGGGACCCCTTTGGCGCCAACTCGGTGGCCCACGGCCACGGATACGAGGTCCCGGCGTGGACTCTGCCGGACCCCGAGGCGCGGCCAGGTCGTCTCGAGCCCTTCACCTTCAACAGCAAGGCCCTCGGCCACGCACAAAAGGGTTCCATCTACTATCCGGCCAACTACCGGAAGAGCCGCCGGTATCCGCTGCTGGTGGTGCACGACGGCAGCGACTACATACGCTTCGCCGGCATGAAGGCCGTGCTCGACAACCTGATGCACGAGCGAGCGATCCCTGACCTCATCGTCTGCTTCATCGATTCGCAGGACCGCCTGAACGAGTACGCTGCCCACGAGGCCCACGGCCGCTTCCTCACCGAGGAGCTCGTCCCGGACCTCGAACGTCGCCTGCCCCTCGAGGCGCGGCCCCAAAGCCGCTGTCTCATGGGCGCGAGTTTCGGCGCCGTCGCGTGCCTCGCGACGGCCTGGCAGTTTCCCGGCTTCTACGGGAGGTTGCTTTTGCAGTCGGGCTCCTTCGCTTTCACGGACATCCGCGGCGGAAGCCGCCGGGGCCCGCTCTTCGACCCGGTCGTCACCTTCGTCAATGAGCTGCGCAAGGACGTGAAGCCCTTCAGCGAGCGGCTCTTCGTCAGCTGCGGCGTCTACGAATCTCTCATCTACGAGAACCGCTCGCTGGTGCCGTTGCTCGACCAGAGCGGCATGGAGGTTCACTTCGTCGAAGCCCGCGATGGGCACAACTGGGAAAACTGGCGGGACCGACTGCTCGAGGGTTTGTCCTGGCTTTTCCCTGGTCCCTTCCTGATGGTCTACGAGTAGCGGAAGTTGTTTCGATGGCAGACGTGAACAAGAAAATTGGCCTATCGCTCGGTGCAGACCTCTGCTGGCCGCTTTGCTACGAGGACTTGATGAAGTCCCTCGACCTGGCCATCCCGGTGGGTGGCGACACCGTGCGCTTCGAGGTCGAACGCGTCTCGATCGAGCCTTACGACCTCCGGCAGCACTGCTCCTACGACATGGTCATCGACCGCTTGACCCACTGGTATCACACCAGCCGGGAGTGGATTAAGAAGGCCGTCCTGATGGACGACCTCTACGTCCTCAACAACCCCTGGTCGCTGCAGTCGATGGAAAAGCAGACGTCCTACTGCGCCATGATTCAGCTGGGTATGCCCATCCCCGAGACGTGGATGGTGCCGCCGAAGTCCTACGACCCGACGCCGGACCTGCGCTCCACCCTGCACCGCTACGCGAAGCTCTTCGACATCGGGAGTGTCGGCGAGGACCTGGGCTATCCGGTGATCATGAAGCCCTACGACGGCGGCGGCTGGCGCGCCGTCACCCGTGTCGAAGACGAAGCCGCCCTCCGCCGCGCCTATGAAGCGAGCGGCAAGCTGGTCATGCACGTCCAGCGCGCAGTGCATCCGTCCGATGCCTTCGTGCGCGTCATCGGCGTCGGGCCTCAGATGCGCTTCGTGAAGTACGACGTCGACGCCCCCCTGCACGACCGCTACACCCTCGAGACCGATTTCCTCGACGCGGACGAAGAGGCGCTCCTCCGCGAATCGACGATGACCGTCAACAGCTTCTTCGGTTGGGAGTACAACTCGCTCGAAGCGATGCGCAGCGACGGCACCTGGTTGCCCATCGACTTCGCCAACGCCTGCCCCGACTCGCAGGTCACCTCCCTGCACTACCACTTCCCGTGGCTGGTCAAAGCGTTGCTGCGCTGGTCGGTCTATTGCACCGCCACCGGCCGGCCGATGCGACGCACCCTCGACTGGGACGCCTACTACGAGATCGCCAAGACCGACGCTCCCTACCGGGAGAAGCTGCGCGGCTACGCCGCCATCGCAGACGAGCGCCTCGAAACGGCGGACTTCGAAGAATTCTGCGCGAAGCACCTCAGCCACGTCGACGAAGTGGCGTGGGAGTACTTCGGCAGCGAGGCCGCGAAGACCGCGGTGCGCCAGAAGGTCGAGGCCCTCTACCCAGCGGGCGAGGTCGAGGAGTTCACCGAACTCTTCTGGGGACGCATCCAGACGTGGCGCGACGGCGAGGGCTCGGCTCAGTGAGCCTCTTCGCCAAGTCCACCTGGTACTCGCACCGCGTCCAGCAGGAGGTCAGCCTCTGCCGCTGGGGATACTACGGGCAACCGGTCCTGATCTTTCCGACCGCCGGCGGCGACGCCGAGGAGATCGAGCGCTGGCAGATGATCCGCGCCCTCACCCCGCTGCTCACTGCGGGAAAGATCAAGGTCTACTCCTGCGACTCCGTCGCCGGTCAGGCCTGGTTCGCCGAAGAGGTCTCGATCGAGCACCGCATGTGGCTCATGAACCAGTTTCAGGAGTACGTGCGCCATGAAGTTGCTCCGGCGATCCACATGGATTGCAAAACCGAAGGCATCCCCATCTGGACTGCGGGGGCCTCCATCGGAGCCCTGCACGCGACGGCGATGGTGTGCCGCTGGCCCGAAGCCTTTCATCGGGCGCTCGCGATGAGCGGCACCTACGACCTGCTGCGCTTCCTCGGCATCGACCGCTACACCCACGACTACTGGGCCGCGACCCCCCTGCGCTTCCTGCCGGACCTCGACGAAGAGGGCGACCAGCTCGCGCTCCTGCGCCAGCGCTTCATCATGCTCGCCTCGGGAGAGGGACGCGCCGAAGCGATCGAAGAGTCGTGGAACATGGCGCGTATCCTCGGCAGCCGCCGGGTGCCGAACTGGGTCGAGTCCTGGGGGCCGAGTTGGCACCACGACTGGCCGACCTGGCGCGCGATGATGCCGAAGTATCTCGGCGAGTGGACCTAGCCTCGGCTTCGGCGAAAAGCGAGCCGCACGGCCTCACCCGGGTCCGGGTCGTCCCAGGGGGTTGGTCTGCGACTCGCTCGAGGCCATCGAGGCGACGGGGTCTGGCTCCGTTCCACCCGCGGACGAGGCGCTCGTGCTAAGAGTCCGGCGGAGAGGCGCATGGGGAACGCGAAAACTGGAACGTCGGGGTGGGTGGCGGTCGTCTGGCTCGTGCTCGCGGGCACGCCATTCGGGATGGCCTGCGGCGCCGACCCGGGCGCGCCTCCATCGACCTCGCCGGGGCGTGACGGGGGGATGGGCGAATACCCCGAGGACTCTGCCGCGTCGCTCGACCGCACCGACGCGATGCTCCCGGTCGACGCCGCGACCCCACCACCGGCGAGACTCACCGACGACGCCGCCTACCTCGTGACCGTGATCACCGAGAACTGGGGCGCGTCCGAAGGGCAACTCCGTCGCTACCGTCGCGGGGTCGACGGCTGGGTCCGGGACGGCGCGGCGGTGCCTATCATACTCGGGCGCAGCGGCGTCGGCTGGGGCCGCGGGGTGCACGGGGAGGGGGCGGTCGCCGACGAGGATGGCCCCGTGAAGCGCGAGGGCGATGGCCGTTCTCCGGCGGGTGCGTTCTGGCTCGACCGCGCCCTCGGCTATGCGCCCGACGCTCCGGAAGGCACCGAGATCACCTACCAGGCGATGACCCCAACCCTGCAGTGCATCGAGGACGTCGAGTCGGCCTACTACAACCGAGTCGTCGACCGCGCCCTCACGACCCCTGACTGGGACAGCACCGACCGCCTGCTTCGCGACGACGGGCTCTACGAGTACCTGGTCTTCGTCGACCAGAACACAGACCCAGCGCCGGTGCCCGGGCGCGGGAGCTGCATCTTGCTGCACGTCTGGTCGTCGCCGACCTCGCCCACCGCCGGGTGCACATCCATGCAGCGCGACGCCCTGCGCGAGGTGGTTCGCAGCCTCGCCCCGGAAGACAACCTGCTCGTCCAACTACCCGGGCCGGTCTACTCTCGCCTCGAGGCTGCCTGGGGCTTGCCCCCGGCCGACTGACTGCGCGCCATGGCCGGCCCCGACGACCCCGTCTACCTCGACTACAACGCGACCACGCCGGTGCTCGGTGAGGTCGTCGACGCGATGCTTCCGTATCTGCGTGAGCACTTCGGCAATCCGTCGAGCGGCCACGTCTACGGCGCCCGGGCGATGGCGGCGGTGGATGAAGCGCGCGACCGAGTGGCAGCCCTTCTCGGCGCTCGGCCTTCGGAGGTGGTCTTCACCTCTGGCGGAACCGAAGCGAACAACCTCGCCATCCGCGGGGTGACGGCCCGCCTGCCCGAGCCGGGCCATGTCGTGACCTCGCTCATCGAGCACCCCGCGACCTCGAGGCCCTGTGCCCAGCTCGAGCGTCAGGGCTTCGCGGTCACCCGGGTCGGCGTCGACGATGGCGGGCGTGTCCGCCCGGAGGACCTAGGCCGGGTCGTCACCGGGGGCACGGCCCTCGTGACTCTGATGCACTCGAACAACGAGACCGGGGTGCTTCAGCCCATCCAAGAAGCCGCCCGCCTCGCCCACGACCAAGGCGCGCTGATGCACACCGACGCGGCCCAGTCCGTCGGCAAAGTGCCCATCGACGTCGCCGCCCTCGGCGTGGACCTGCTCTCCCTCGCGGGGCACAAGCTCTACGCCCCGAAGGGCGTCGGCGCCCTCTACGTGAAGGCCGGGACCGAGCTCGCGCCCCTAGTCCTCGGCGCTGGCCACGAGGGCGGCCGGCGCCCCGGCACCGAGAACGTCGCTTCCATCGTCGGCCTCGGCGTCGCCTGTGAGATCGCCCGGCGCGACCTCGAAGCGTCGTCGACTCGTCTGCGACGCCTGCGCGACCAACTCTGGGATCTGCTGCGCGTCGAGGTCGCCGGTCTCGCCATCAACGGCGCCCCGGGGGCCCGCCTGCCCAATACTCTCAACGTTCGTTT
This sequence comes from Deltaproteobacteria bacterium, assembly GCA_003647065.1. GTDB lineage: Bacteria > Myxococcota_A > Polyangia > Polyangiales > B10-G4 > B10-G4. Next base: position 17,542 of record QMMC01000095.1, read on the forward strand.
CCCCGAGGTGTCGGGCACGGCGCTTCTCGCCGGCGCACCGGAGGTCGCCGCGTCGACGGGCTCGGCCTGCCACGACGGCCGAGAGACCGCCTCCGCCGTCATCCTCGCCATGGGAGTGCCGCCCGCCTCCGCCGCGGGGTCGGTTCGCCTCACCCTCGGTCGCGGGACCACCGATGAGCACGTCGAAACCGCGGCGCGGGCCCTCGTTCGGTCGTGGCGGACGCTCGTTCGCCCGAGGACCATCCCTTAATGGCGGCGGGTCGACTAGGCTGAGCCGAGATGCTGTTGGCCAATCGCGCGATCTTCCTGCTTTCGCTGTTCTCTGTCTTCGTCGTTGCGGTCGGCGCGCCCACGCGCAGCCAAGCGCAAGCCACGTTCCAGGGGCCTCATGACGCCTACGAGGCGGCGCCGCCGATGCGCGGACCTCTGCCGAGGGCTCTGCCGAGAGGGCTTCGGATCGCCGGCCGAGATGCCCAGCGCGGGTCGCCGTCTCTTCTTCTGGGAAGCGCGTCCCTGCCTCATGGTAGCGGGTACACGGCAGCCCACCGCGCGACCCGGCACCTCGCGAACCTCGCGCCGCTTTACGGCCTGACGTCAGCGGACCTCGACACCGCCGAGTTGGTGCTGGCCCGCCCCACGGGGGGAGGCGGGACC
>QMMC01000096.1 GCA_003647065.1 Deltaproteobacteria bacterium
ACGGGTTCCCCGGGCGATGTTCTCTCCAAAGGGAGCGGCACCGGTAAACGTCGCTCCGCTCAGGCGGTCCTGGAGCATGCGCCCATCGAGGCTCACGTGGTCGAAGTAGTCGTTTTCCAGCATATCCTCGGAGTGCAGTCGCGCGGCGAGGCGCAAGGCCTCGTCCATCTCGAGGACGGGGGCTGGCGCCTGCTCGCCGCTGATGCAGGTGGCCCCGGCCGCCCGGTGCTCGTTCACCAGGGTCAGGATTTCCCATTCGATGTCGTTCCACGGAGGTGGCCAGAGGTCGTCGCCGGGGCAGCTCGCGCTGAAGCAGTCGGGGTCGGCGCAGTCCGTCGCGCCGTCGCCGTCTTCGTCGATGCCGTCGTCGCAGACTTTCTCGGTACCGCGGATGGCGAGGCGGAAATCGCCGACGGCGTCGACCGACGGTCCGTCCACCACGATGACCACCGTCTCACAGGCAGAGAGGTCGAGTTCGACGGCCGAGTGGCGCTCGTCCGGTGATGCGTCGTCGTTGCACGCGATCTCCCGGCCGAAGCACCCATCGCGCCGGACGGAGAGGAAGGTGTCGATGCGCGAGCCTTCCGTCGTAAGGAGATAGGTGTCGTCGGCGGGGGCGGTCCAGCGGAACGCGAAGTCCTCGATGGTGTCGCCGCCGAGGCCGCACCGTGCTCCCCCGAAGCTATCTTCTTCCCCGGTGGTCGACCCTTCCACCGAGAAGGGCAGGGTCGCCCCGATATCGAGGGCGCAGGGGATGGGCGCGTTGGTGCCGCACTCAGGCGGCGGCGGGGTCACCGCCGGCTCGTCGGCACCGCAGGCCGTCGAAAGACCCACGACGACCGAGAGGACCGAGAGGACCGAGAGGACCGAGGGGGCCATGAACGGGAGCGATGTCAGGATGCGAGGCATCGATGACATCCTGCCGCGAGAAGGGCCCTCCGTTCAAGGCGACGTGGCGTCGCCCATGGGGGCGCGGCCGTCCATGGTTCGGCTTGCCCTGGTTTGGCTTGCCATGGACCGGCTTGCCATGGTCCGACTCGTCATGGACCTGCTCGCCATGGATCTGGTGGAGCCCATGGCCATGGACCTCCGCATCATGCCGCGGCGTCGCATGCGGCCGCGGCGTCGGGAGCGGCGGGACCGGGCCCGTCGTGGCGGCCGGAATTCACGATATTCACGCGTGGCTTTTTCGACCTGGGCGGCTGTCGTGAAGACCCAGGGATGAAAGGGCGGCGCGTTGACGCACCGAGGTCGGTCTCCGTTCGAGCAGTAGATGCGCACGTGGAAGTGGCTACGGTGGCTCGCGCTGCCGCTGCGCCGAGCGCTGACTTCGCCGAAGCGCTGAATGAGCTCCGAGTCGGCGCCGGTCTCCCGGGCGTGGCGAAGGAGGATCCGTCGGAGCGACGGGGTGACCAATACGTACTGCACGGCGACGCCCGGGTTCTCGAGGAGCGAGCGCATCAGTGCCCAGTTCCTGATGACGTCGAAACTGTAGCTGTGCCCGCGGTTTCGTCCCCGCCCGCTTCTGGTGAGGCTCACGAAGCGATCCGACTGCACCTCTTCGTCGCGCTCGGTGTCGCGCAGGTAGAACCCGAGGTCCACGTCGCGCCCCGCGCGGTGGGAGCGGTGGGGACGAGTACGTCCTCCTCCCTGGCGCGAAATGTCTCCGACGTTGAGGCGAGAACCGGGGTGAGCCGCGGCGACGGCCTCCGCTGCCGTGACGATCATCGAGACCATCTCCGCCGTGCCCCAGCGCGCGTCTTCGCTGCCGCGCTTGACCCGGAGGGTCTCGGCGTCTTCGAGCTCGACGGAGTGGAGGACGCGGCCCCTGTTGGTCATGCCGACGCTCACGCTGCCGGTCGGGGCGGTGGGGTCCGTGGTCTCTGGGTCCTGCGCGCTGTCGGTGCCCGCGTCAGAGGCGGATGCCTCTTGGGGTTCTTGGCCCTCTTGGCCCTCTTGGGCGGCCACCGAACCTACAGCGAATACGCCTAGGGCAAAGACTGCCAACCTGATCGTGCGATACATCCGCGGGCTCATCCTGACCACTGCTGGTGGCATCGCGCAAGGAAGACGCGCTAAAAAGCGAGCTGCAGCTGGGTCCGCACCCGCGCGTCGTCTGCGTCCCCGCTGCGGCGGCCTCGATGTCTCCAGGTCGCGTCGGTCTGCCACTTCAGGCTATGGCCGATGAAGTACACGTTGAACCCTAGGGTCAGCTCATTGATCGCCCGGAGGAGACCGGTGCTCGAGTATTGCTCAGCGAGGGCGGCCATCTCTTCGGGAGTCGTCGCCCCGGCGATGATGCCATCGGCCCGGGTCCGGGCGTCCGTCGAGAGGTCTTCGGAAATCAACGTCTGGCTCCACCGCGTCGCGACCTCGATCCACCGCGAGATGCGATAGGCGACCTCGAGGTTCATGCCGGTCATGCCGAGGATGACCTCGGGGTTCACCGCTGTTTCGACCAGACCGATGTAGCCCACCGCCACGACGCTCAGCCCTTCGTACTTGAACCACGCCTCGGGCGCGATGCGCGCCACCATGTCCTCGGTGGCGACGGGAGTGAAGTCGGCCGCACCGCTCAATGTGAGCAGGTAACGGAAACCGCCGCCGGAAGCGTCGGTGAGGGCGCTGGTGCTGAAGTCTTCGGACCCGTGTCCGACCATCACCACGAGCTCCGGGTGAAAATCGTCGACCTTGCCGATGCCCGCTTCGAAGTCCGATTCATTGACGATGGGTTCGCCGTAGAGGGTCGTCAGGCCGACGGCGTGCCCGGCTCGGCGGTTTTCTCCCGCGAAGAGCCCGACCGAGTAGTCGAAGGTCGGGTTGTCCGGGCCATCGTGGACCATGAACCCGAGCTGCCGCTCTGCCCCGAAGTAGAACGTCGGGTCGGCCCAGTCGTCGAGCAGGAGCCGGGTGAACGACTGGAGTCGGTAGCGGGTGAAAGGGATCTTGAGCTGTCCCATGCGGAGTCGGATGTCGTCGAGGATCTCCCCGTCGACCCACATGTCGATCAGCTCGAAGGCGCCGGGCACGCTGTTGAGTTGAAACGCGAAGCTCAGCCGGTCATCGAGGAAGCGGCCGCTCATCGAGGTGCGCAGGCGCCGAATGAGGGCGGTGGTGGCGCTGGTGCGGGTCCCGTCACCGTTGTCGAAGTTGTCGTATTGCAGGCGCATCTGGGTGGCGAGGCCAAACCGCACGCGTCCGATATCGGTCACGATTTGAAACGGACCGAGGCGCGTGGGCCAGACGAAGGGAACTTCTTCCTCCGGGTTCTCCGGGTCTTCCTCGGCCGGTGGCGGCGGTTCCTCGGGGGCGTTCTGCTCCTCCTCGGTCACCTCGGCGAGGGACGCCGCCTCGGTCGAGGGTTCGGCGTCACTCGGGGGGACTTCGCCGTCGGAGACCGTGTCCGTGTCCGTGTCCGTGTCCGTGTCTGTGTCCGTGTCTGTGTCCGTGTCCGTCTCAGGTGGACGGTTCGTCCGGGGAAGGCCTCTCGGCGGGCATCGGCTCCTCGGGCGGTGGAGGCTCCGCGTCCTGGGCGCCGGCGACCGAGGCTGCCCCGAGCATCGCAAGCACGAAGCCGAGGCTCGATGCGTGAAGGCGGGGCCGCATCGTGCCCGAGGCTAGTGTAGAGCCAGCGGCCGCGCCACCCTGCCTTCAGGCTCAGTCGCAGCGGTCTTCGACGTTCTGGCGGGCTGTTTCGCAGTGCGTCTGGCCGTCATCACACTTGCCCGTGACGTCTGTGTGTTCTGGGTGCTCGTCGGCGATGTCGCAGATCCGATCCGCCAGGTCGCAGATGGCGTCACGGAGCTCCCCGGCGCGGCCGCAATCGGGCGCCGAAAGTTCGAGGGTGCCGCCGAGCTCTTGGACCAGCGCCAGGGCATCGTCGTCGTAGCCGTCCAGGATGCCCTGCTGGTCCGGGCCGAGGGGCTGGACGATCATCCCGCCGCTGTCGGCGCCCGGGCCGTAGTCGCCGCTCGCCTCTTCTTCGGCGCCCTCGGCCTCGCCGCCAGCCGAGGTCCCGGCCGTCGCGGCTTCCTGATCCCCCATGCCGCTCGAACCGCCGCAGGCCGTCGCGAAGAGGGTCGCCAAGAGGGTCGCCAAGAGGGTCACGAAGAGGAAAGAGCGTGAGGCGGCTCGTTCGGTGATCGATCGTTTCGTGTGCGTCGTGCTCATCGTGTCGTCCTTCATGATTCGCCTCATTCGCCGAGGGCTTCGCTCAAGAGCTTCTGATTGATTTCGAGGGCCTCGAAGTAGTCCCCGGCGGCCTCCCGGGGGCGGTCCTGGGCCTCCCGGGCCCGGGCCCGGGCAACCAGCAGGTTCACGGTGAAGACATCTTCGGCCTGCCCAAGATTCAATCCTTCGTCCGCCCGGTCTGCGGCGGCGCTCACGTTGCCCGCGGACAGTTCGACCTCGGCGAGGCGGTAGAGCAAATCCTGCATCACCACCCGGGCATCGTCGGCGGCGATCGAGGCCGGCGCCGGTCGGTCCACGGCGCCACGGAGCGTTTGCCGGGCACCGTCCCAGTCCTCGTTGGCGATCGCCTGGTCCGCCGCAGCGTTCGCCCGCATCGCGCCCTCGACCCACGTCGCCCCCGGCTCTTCGCTCGCCGCGCACCCCCAGGTGGCCATGGCGGCCATGATGGCCACGAACCACGACACGGTCGTGAAGAGCGCGAGGGCAGAGCCGAAGGAGCGACGGGTCATCGGCCGTGCCCCTCGTACCGCTCTTGGAGAGACCCGAGGACGGCGCCCCGGTAGCTGCCCATCGCCGAAGCGAGGGCCAGCTGACCTTCTTCTCCTGGCCCAGCGGCCTGGGCCTGGGCGCGAAGCAGGGCGGCGGTTGGGGCAGGGAGCCTGGTTGCTGCCGTTCCATCCATCGGGGCGGGTTCCGCCGACATCACGGCCAACATCGCAACCGCCGCAGCGGCCGCGAGGCCCCCTACTGGGAAGAGCCACTTTAGCCACCCCAACCACGGTGCGGTCTTCGCCTCTTCTTCGTCCGGCTGAGCGGGAACCTTCGCCTCGGCGAAGACATCACCGAGGATGGCGTCCATGCGTCCCTCGCCGAGCTCGTCGTCCCCGGCCGAATAGCGCAGAAGGGCTGCTGCCTCGAGGGCGTCATCGGGCAGTGCCGGGTCCCCCGCACCGCGGTCGAGGGCCCTTCTGAGGGCCTCGGCTTCGGCGAGCTCCTCTGGGCTCAGCTCGTCGTCGATTGGTTCCTGGTCGTCCATGGTCTCGAGGGGGTTGATTCGTCGGTTTCAGTTCGAAGGTTTCGTCTAGGGGGTCTTGGAGGTCTCGGTGGTCTCGGGGGCTTCGCCGATGCTCGATTCCCATTCGCGGCGAAAGGCTCGGAGGGACCGGAGGATGAGCACGTCGAAGGTGCCGAGCTTGACCTCCATGGCCTCGGCGCATGCTTCCCTCGATTGGTCTTCGAGGAAGCGTAGCTCGATCGCGCGGCGGTATCTCGGGTTGAGGCGGTCCATGATGTTCGCAATGGCTTCGGTGAGGCGTTCCTTCTCCGCCCGACCGCTCACCTCGGCGTCCGGGGACCCGGGCCCTTGCTGGAGGGGCGAGAGCAATCCGTGGAAGTTCGCCAGCGCTCGGTTCGTCCGGCCTTTGACGCGGTGCATGTCGGTGGCCTTGTTCACCGCGACCCTCGCCAGCCAATACCAAACGCTCTTGCCCTGGTCTTCGTAGCGGTCCATGCGCTCGAGGAAGGTGCGAAACACTTCGGAGAGCGCGTCCTCGGCGGCCTGGCGATTGCCGAGGCGCGGCATGAGGACCCGGCGGTAGAGCTCGGGGGCAAATCGTCCGTAGAGCTCCGCGAAGGCCCTTCGGTCGCCCTTCCGCGCGGCCCGGAGGCGCGTGCGCTCCCAGGCGAGATTCTCCGGGTCGTTCCAGGCAGATTCCACGCGGCCGGGACCATACCGTAATCTCCTTACTGCCGATAAGGGCCGAAGACCCCCGGCTCGTGCATTCCTTCACCGCGCAGGTCGCTGATGACCAATCGGGTGAGCATGTCAGCGAAGTATTCGACCGCGACGCGGTCGGTATCGGCTTCCTGATGGGGATTGCCGACGCCGGAGTCGTCCGTGAGGTACACATACGGCGCCCCGGTGACCGAGCCCATGGCGCGGAAGAGGTACTCGACCTTGCGGTCCGCCCCGCTGGCCGCCACCGGGAGGATGCGAATGCCCCGGGCCGAGGCTTCGGCCATCGCGTTGCGCCAGTCGTAGCCGGCGTCGTGATAGAGCTTCGGTGGTGCGTCGGCGATCAATACGAGGACGCGAGCCGCGTTTCCGGTGGACCAATGCAGGCGGCCGAGGGACGCCGAGAGGCCGGCGTTCATGTCCTCTGGATAGTCTCCCCCGCCGCTCGCTCGGACCCCGGCCATCGCCCCTGCGAAGGCCCGGACGTCTTCGGTGAACGCGATTTGCTGCACCACCTCGCGGTCCGTCCGGTCGCGGTAGAAGGTCGCCGCGACGCGGACCCGGGTTTCGGGGGAGGCCTGGCGAATGCGCATCACGATGTCGGTGACCTCTGCGTTTACGTAACGCAGCTCATCTTCCATCGAGCCGGTCACGTCGATGGCGAAGGCGAGGTCGAGGGCGGCGGGCATCGCCGTGTGGGTGCCTTCGAGGCGGAGGAGTACCTCGCCGCCATCGCCGTGGGCCGGGACGTGGAATGCGACGGTGCGGGTCGCCTGGCCGGCGGTGATGCGGGCGCTCGCGGGGCCGTAGAGCCCCGGCACGAGCACGCCCGGGTGGAAGTCGAAGATGCCGTCTGCGTGGGTGCGGCCGGCGACGACTCCTTGGCCGATGGAGATGTCGACCTGGGCGTCGTTCACAGGCACCCCGCGCCCGTCGACGACGCGAAAGCGCACCCGGCGGCTGGGGTCGATGCCCAGCTCCCTTCCGAAGTGCGACTGCCGACCGAGGAAGTCGAGGTAGTTGTCACGCCGGTCGTGATCGCCGACCGACGCGGCGGTGAGCAGGGCGCGCTGCTGCTGGAAAGGCACCGGCTCCGGGGCCACGGTGATCTCGGTTACGGTCTCGACGGTGACGGTGCTGGTGGTTGTCGTCGTCACCGCCGCGGCGCTGTCTACCGGTGCCAGGGCCGCCGGGGGCTGGTGCGGAGCGGGGGCCATCTCCTCGCTTTCCGCGTAGCCGCCGGTGTCGGCGCCTACGGCTCGGCCATAGCCGGTCGGTCCGGCGGCGCTCATGTCGGCGCCCCTCGATTCGCCACCGCTGCTCTCGGCGGTCGCGGTCACATCGCTTCCGCCCCCCGAATACGCGGCGGAACCGCCACATCCGATAGCCACCAACAGAAGAATCGACAGTTTCTTTGTACGCATCACCGGCACCTCCGTCCCTTCCGAGACAAATCGCGCCGGCGGCTCCGCGCTTACACGGTGGACCCCGAATTCTCCTTCTTGGGACCCCATATAGACCCCAATACGGTGCGCCACCCCCCAACATCAGCTACCTTCTCGTCGTCGTGCGGTTGATCTGGCTTAAGTCGTTCTTGCTCGTCGCCCTTACCTCGGTGCCCTTGGCCGCCGGCGGTTGCAAAGCCTTCGACGAGACCCTCCTCGAGACTCAGGGTCCGAGCTGTGACCTGAAACTCCCTCCCGAGCGCCCGACGGACACCGCCGCCGCCGATGATGGTGAGACTTACTTTTGGGCCCTTCGGGAGCTGAGGATCGATCAGCGCGAGGGCCGGTGGCGCGACATCGGCTACGACCTCGATGGGCTCTGCACCGGCCTCGACGACCCCCGGGTCGAATGCCGGCCGCCCTCGTCGTCGGCCCCGCTCGAAGAAGACGGTGTTCGCGGTACCGACAACGCCCTCGGCCGGTCCTTCGTGCCAGCGCTCTTGCTCGCCTACGAAGACCTCGAGATCGAGCTCCGCGCCTTCCAGACCCGGGGTGTCGGCGTCACCCTCATCCAGCTCGAGGACTGGAACGGCGAGGACGATGACTCTCAGGTGACGGCGGTTCTCAGCCAGTCGGTCTTCGGCACTTCGATGGACCCGGGCGAGTTCGACGAGTGGAGCATCTCCGGGTCGATGCTGCGCATCGACGGCGAGGTCTGGCCTTTTCCCAACTGGGACGGGAACGACATCTGGTGGGCTCGGGACGACAACTTCCTCGGCGCCGATCCGACGCGGCCCCGAGTCCGGGATGACAACGCCTACGTCTCCGACCGCACCATCGTGATGGCCCTCCAGGACCGGTTTCCAATCATCTTCGGCGGAGACGAGCGGGCGACTCAGTTCCTCCTGACCGACGCGACGGCGACGATCAAAATCGCTCCCGACAACCAGACCGTCGAGTCCATGACCATTGCTGGGCGCTTTTCCGTCAACGATGTGCTCTCCACATTGGGCTCCGCTGGGTTCTGCCCGGGGACCGAGGACTACCAGTTGACCGAGCGGCTCCTCGAGCTCGCCGCGGACATCCGGTCGGTTCGGGGTTCCGGAGGGGAAGGGGCCATGTGCGACGCGGTGAGCGTCGGCATCATCTATGAAAACGGGGTTCGGGCGCGCTTCGGAGGCGTTGCCGAAGGGCTCGGCATTCCCAACCATTGCGCAGAAATGCCGGACGGCGGCACGGACGGCGGCACGGACGGCGGGACCGACGGCGGCTCGATGGATGGCGGCATGACTGACTCGGGAGTCGCGGATTCGGGCGCGGCGGACTCGGGAGTCGTGGATTCGGGCGTGGCCGATTCGGGCGTGGCGGACGCCGGCGTCTCGGACTCGGGTGCCGGGGATTCGAGTGCGGCAGCGGACGCCGGCACGACCATGGATTCGAGCGCGGCGGACGGCGGCTGATCGCCGCTCGATAGCCGTCCTATTCGCAGGTGACGGGCCGAGGGCCTGGCAGCGCGATTCGCGGCCCTCGGGGGTCGAGCCGTCGCCCGGCTCGAATCTGCCCCAGCTCGGTCAGGCGATCTGCTATCTGATCGCGCATCGTCTCGCCTTCGTCGACGGTCGCCCTTCCGTCGCGCCAGGCCGCCTCGAGGACGGAGTCGCCGCCGGTGACCAGGAAGTCGCTCGTGGCCACGGTCAGCTCTTCGTCGTCGCGGATGCGGCGGCCGTTGTCCCGGCGCAGCTCGACCGCCATCTCGCCTCGGCGGCAGGTCACCCGGGCCCGGAAGCCCGAGACCGAGTAGATCGAGCGCCTGCCCAGCGCCGTCCGGCGCACGATGGCCGCCAATTCGGCGCCGGTGATGGTCGCCCTGGCGAAGCGGTTGTCGAAGGGGAAGACCCGGTGGAGTTCTCCGTAGGTGAGGGGGCCCGCGTCGATCCCGTTACGGATCCCCCCGCCGTTCATGAGGCCCACATCGGCGCCTTCGACGCTCGCGCGGATCACGTCGGCGAGGAGGTTCCCGATCGCCGATTCTTCGTCGATGACGTGGGGAAAGTCGCCGTGGACCTCGACGCCGAGGTCCCGAGCTTCGACGCTCGCGGCCCCTTCGAGGAAGGGGGCAATGACCTCGGCGACGTCTTCCTCGCGCACCACCTGCGCTCCTTCGTACTCCCCGGCGTCGCACGTTTCGAAGGCGGCGCCCTGGTCCTCGCAGACGAAGCGCGGTGCGTGCATCTGAACGTCTTCGACCTCTCCGGTGGTCCTCGACACGACGAAGTCGACGCGCCCGAAGGCGACACCGTACGAGTAGGACTCGATGATGGGGATCCCGTTGACGACGTGGGCCACGCCCCGGTGGGTGTGGCCGGCGACGATGAGATTCACGGCGGACTCCGGCAATGCCTCGGCGACCTCGAAGATCTCCTGGCTGTCGTCGCAGGTCGACGCATCCGTCGGGTCCGAGCAGTCCTCGCACTTGCCGCCGGCGTGGGATGCGACGACGACGAGCTGGGCCCCCGCGGACCGGAGCCGGCTCGCTTCTCGGACGATGGTCTCGGCGAGGGGCGCCATTCGGAGATCGCGCACGTTCCCGGAGATCGTCGTGCGTAAGGTCTCCTCGGTGGTGATGCCCACGATGCCGATCTTGACCCCGGCGACCTCGACGATGCGGGTCGCGGGCATGTTCTCGTGCCAGTCCACGCGCTCCCCGGTCTCGGCGGAGAGGATGTTGGCGGTCAGGATCGGAAAAGCAGCCTCGCCGGCCCGGGCGATGAGGGCCCCCCGGGGGTTGTCCCCTTCTTCCTGGGGCGTGGTCAGCTCCCCTTCCGGGCCGAAGTCGAACTCGTGGTTGCCGACCGTCGCCGCGGCATATCCGACGGCGTTCATGCCGGCGATGACCGACGCGCCTTCGACGAGGTTCGACTCGAGGGTGCCCTGGAACATGTCGCCGCCGTCGACCACGAGCACGCCGCCGTCGTCGGCCCGGGCCGCGCGGAGATTCCTGAGGTAACCCGCGAGGAGGGGCAGGGCGCGGATGTGGCCGTGGAGGTCGTTGGTGCCGACGAGGGAGATGGTCACGGGCCCGGTGTCCGGGGCCTCGTCCTCCGGGGCCGCGACCTCGGGATGGTGATCGTAATCGGAGACGCCGGTCGGCCGTGGCCCACCGCAGGACGCGCTGAGCAGGGAGGCCAGGAGCCCGATGAAGACAGCGCCGAAAAGCGCTCTTGAGCCCGGTTTGGACATGGCGGAAGCCTAACCTCGGGGGAGGCGACGGACCAACGGAACCTCACCATCACACCGCCCCCCTGCCGGTCGCGGCCCGGATCGAGTACAGTGGTACGGTGAAGCGAGCGGGGTACGCTTTGGTATGCCTCGTCGTTGCGGCGGCCTGCGGCGATGACGGCACGGGCACCGTGGACGCGGGGGATTCCGGGGCCGATGGACGGACCGATTCCTCGATGGTGTTTGGTGCCCCGGTGGCCCCGACGCCTCCCGCCTTGCCGAACCTCCTTCCCTGCGCCCCCGGTTGGCGGGAGGTGCCCCACGGCGACGGGTTCATGGTCTGCGAGCCATGGCCCGCGGCCGGGCGCGGCGAGTGCGCCGCCGGGGCGGTTCACTACCCGGGCACGGCGGGTTGTGTGCCCCTCGGTCCGGAGTGTCCCGCCGACGGTGTGCCGATCGGACTCCCCGGAGGCCGGACCGTGCTCTACGTGCGCCCCGGCGCCGAGGCCGGCACGGGAGCTGCTGGCTCGCCCTTTGGGACCATCGCCGAAGCGACCGCGGTCGCGGTAGCCGGCACGGTCATTGCGCTCGCCGTCGGGGACTACGAAGAAGAAGTCACCCTCGGGGCCGGTATCGCCCTCGTTGGCGCTTGCGTCACGGGCACCACCATCACCGAGCCGTCGGCCCGCCTCGACCGTGGCGTCATCAACCCCGAGGGCGCCGACGTCGAGGTGCGCAACCTGACCATCGGGTCGAGTCCGCGGCCCGGCCTATGGATCCTCGGCGAGGGGGTTTCGGTGACCGCGACGGATCTCGCGATCGTAGGCACCCGGGTGGTCGGCATCTCCGTCGAGCGCGGCGCCCACCTCGACGCAGACCGCATATCGGTCCGCGACGTCGAAGATTCCCCGCCATTTCCTCTGGGCCGGGCGCTCAACGTCGAGACGGGGGCGACGGCGACCGTGCGTCACCTCGATGCCCGTCGAAACGTGGAGTTCGGCGTAGCGGTGCTCGCGGGCGGTGAACTTCACCTCGAGGACTCCATCGTCGCCGAGACCCGCGCGCCGGGTCCGGATGTGAACGGCGGGCCCGGGCTGGGCGTGTTCACCGGCGGTCACCTCACGGCCCAGCGGGTGGTCCTCGAGGACAGCCAGCAAGGCGGCGTCATGGGCTTCGACGAGGGGTCCGTGATCGATCTTTCGGACGTGATGGTCCGACGGGTCGAACCCTGGGGGGAGCGGGGTGCCGGGAGAGCCTTCGACGTCGAGCGCGGCGCGTCCCTCACGTGTCGTCGCTGTCTCCTGACCGAAGCCCGGGAAATTGGTGTCGGAGTCGGGGGGGCGACGGTCGTCCTCGAGGATGTGCTCATCGAGCACGTCGGATTCGACGCTCGGGGCATGCTCGGCCGCGGCATGGTGGTGCAAACGCGAGGCGTCGCGATCGTCGATCGGCTCGCGATTCTGGATGTGTCCGAGTTCGGAATCGTGGTTGGCGAATCACGGTTCACGGCGAACGACGTGGTCATCCGGCGCCTCGTGCCCCAGCGCAGCGATGGGTGGTTCGGTCGGGCCTTGGGATTTCAGGCTGCTGCGAATGTCGAAATCCGGCGAATCGAAGCTTCCGATCTCTACGAGGTGGGCATGCTCGTTGCCGGCAGCGGAACTGACGTATTCATGGAGGACGTGCTCATCAAGGACGTGCGCTCGCGGCCCGACGGGTTCCTGGGGGAGGGGATCATCGTCGAGGATCACGCCTCGACGGTGCTATCGCGCGTGCACATCGAGAACGTGCGGGAGACCGCGGTGGCAGCGATTCGAGGTGCCACGCTCACGATCAACGATCTCGTCATTCGCGGAGTTTCTCCCCAGGGATGCCAAGACACCGCTTGCGCGGCCTTTCCGGGTGGACACGGCCTCGGGGCTTACGACTCTCAGATCACCGTAGACAGATTTCTCATCGAGGCCGCGGACCTGTGCGGAATTCACGTGGCCGACGACGGACAGCTGTTCCTCGAAGAGGGTGTCGTCCGCGGAGCCGCCATCGGCGCGTGCGTTCAGAGCGACACCCAGGACCTCGCGGACCTCAGTCGCAGCGTGGACTACCTCGACAACGGGACCAACCTCGAAGCGACGATGCTGCCCGTGCCGGAACCCCTCGCCATCGCCGAGTGAACGTGGCCGCGAAAGGCACGTCGCGGATAGGCCTCCGGGCGGCTATGCTTCGTGGCCTATGAAGTGTGTTTTGTCGTCGCTCTGGCTGCGTTCTGCGGTCCTCGCCTTCGCCCTCTCTGTTCTCTGCTCTCTGTCGGCCTGCGCCAGTGATGCAGAATGCGTGGACTGCGTTTGTCCTGGCGGAGAAGTCCTCACCGAAGACCTCTTCGACGTCGCCGGTCTTTATACGACAGCCGGACAGCCCGTCGCGGTCCTGCGCTTCGATTTCGCCGGCGACTGCCTCGGCAGCGGAGAGCGGGCTTATGTCATCTATCGGACCTCGACCCTCGAGGTGGCGACGGCCGTCGACATCGACGCTTTCCGCGCGCCGAGACACGTGCCCGACTCGTTCCGCTATGAGTACGATGTCGAGGCCGTCGCGATCGTAGCGCGCCGCGTTGCCGCGAACGCCATCGACCTGACCTTCGACGACGGCAGCGATACGCCGCTCACCGCTCGCTGTGAGGTGGCGGCGGGCGCCATCACCTGCACGGCGATGTAGGGGTTACGGCGCGGTGGGCGGTGGGCGCTCGTGGCAGGCGAGGTGAACGATGAGGCTCAGGCGATCCGGACCGGCCAGATCCGTGTCCGTATTGCCTTCCATTCCACGGCGTAGGCATCGCTGACTTCGTGGTCCGAGGGGACCCGGTTGCTGAAACCGGACCCGGCTGACGAAGTTCGTGTCGTCGATGGTGACGTCGAGGATGACGTCTCCGGGATGTACGTTGTCCAGGCATCCTGCCGAGGCGAAGAAGGCGGGGCGGAGAGCTCGAGTGATCCGGCCCGCGGAGTTGCGGCGACCGCCTCGGGCGATCTCGTTGGTCTTCCAGACGACGCCGTTGGCGCAGGGGCTCGCGGTGCGACCCGCCGGGGCCGCTTTCGTTCGCATCGTCATCGCCGTGGGCGTTCGAGTGCCCGAATCCGCGACATCCGGACTTCGTCCGGCATCTGCGTTCGCGGGGTGATCCGCCTCGGTCGCCGGGGCGCCGGGTAGGTCGACCGGTGCGACCGCCATGAGCGGCGCATCGACTTCGTTCGTCGACGTCACGGCACCGGCCAGCCCGTCGTCGTGCGTCAGGTACGAGAACGCCACGCCCATCACGAGGCCGCCGATGAGCAGGCTCGCGGCGAAGAGGAGGGGAAGGGCAAACGGGCGGCCCCACAAAGCCCGGGGGGCCAGGGCCCGGGCGGAACCGGTCCTTGCGATAGCCTCCGACACCTCGGGGGCGGTTAGGTAGCGCTCGGCCGGGTCCTTGGTCAGCATGCGCTCGAGGACGGCGACGAGGGGCTCCGGGAGGTCGGGGCGGAAGGTGGTGATCGGGGCCGGGGGATGGGTGAAGAGGGCGAGGATTTGGGCCGCGGCGGTGTCGCCGGGGAAGGGCCGCTCGTTGCTCAGCATCACGTAGAGCATCACCCCGAGGGCCCAGAGGTCGGCGCGGCCGTCGACGCGCTCTCCCGCCGCTTGCTCCGGGGAGAGGAATCCCGGGGTGCCGAGGAGCTGCCCGGTTTGCGTGAGGCGGGTATGCCTCGCCTCGTCGAAGAGGCACGCGATTCCGAAGTCGAGGACCTTGACCCCCTCGGTGCCGTCGGGCCCCACGGTGATCATCACATTGGCCGGCTTGAGATCGCGGTGGGCGATGCCCTTTTCGTGGGCGTGGGCGAGGACCGCGAGCAGTTGAAGGATGATTTCCACCGACCTCGGGACGCCGAGGGGCGCCTCGTCTTCGATGACCTCGTCGAGGGTGCGCCCCTCGATGTACTCCAATGCGATGAAGGGCTGGGGCCCCTCGATGTCCGACGACAGCACCCGGACGATCGCCGGGTGGGAGAGGGAAGAGGTGATCGAGGCCTCGCGGGCGAAGCGCGCCGCCGCGTGCGTGCGTCCGGCAAACTCGGGGCGAATCAGCTTCACCACCACCTGCGCGCCGTCCTCGTCGGTCGCGCGATAGACGGCACCCATGCCGCCTTCGCCGAGGAGTTCGCCGAGGCGATAGCCGCCGATCGTCGAGCCAGGGGGAATCGTCATGGCTCGTAACACTCGAAGCGTATCCACGTGAAGTGCATCTCGTCAGGGCCGTTCAAAGACGTGTGTCCCAGGCCAAGGATTTCTCTGCGCAGGCACGCTCTGTTCTCCGGGCGAAGCGGGCCCGGGTTCGGAAAGCGCACGCGAGTGAAGTACGAGGTCTCGTCGAGGGTGAGCATGAGGCTCGAGGTCCCGGGATGCACACCCCTCAGGCAACCGCGGTTCGCGTAGAACGCTGGCTTGATGGTGGCGTAGACCCATGTGCGGTCAGTGTGCGTGGGTCGCGCCCAACCGCCATATGACGTGAACACGGTGCCATGGGGGCATGGTTCTCTGCCCCTCGAATCCCCGGATACTCTGTCGCGAGAGTTCGGTCGCGTGGTCATCCGCGATACGGAACGCCCCGCTTCAGGAGCATCTTGTTCTGCACTGGCGTGGAGCGTCTCTTGTTCTTCTTCTTCTGTGGATGCGGATTCAAGTGACCCGGAACCCTCGGGGACTTGCGCCGGGGCGACCGGTATCGGCTCGGTGCTCAGGTCGATGGGGACGACCGGCTCCAGTGACGGGTTCACGTCCGCCGTCGGAGCCGGTGCGGGCCCTCGCGAGAAGACCAGGAAGAGCGCCCCGAAAATCAGACCGCCGACGAGCAGGCTCGCGCCGAAGAGCAGTCCGAGGGGCATGCCTCTCGGCCATCGTGCAGCCGGGGCAGGTGAGGCACCAACGGTGGACGGTCCCGAGGTAGTCGGCGGACCGGCGGGGGCCAGGTCGGTCACCGCGGGGGCGGTTGGGCCGGTCATTTGTTCCGGGATGGCCGCCGCGAGGGCTCGAGATACGTCTTCGGCGGTTTGGTATCGTCCGGCTGGGTCCTTCGCCAGCATGCGAGCGAGGACCGTGCCGAGGGCCGGGGGGAGCTCCGGCCGGAAGACGGCGATGGGCACCGGGGGCTCGGTGAGCAGGGCGACGATCCGGTCCGCGGCGACCTTTCCGGGGAACGGCAAATGCTTGGACAGCATCGCGTAGAGCATCACCCCGACAGCCCACAGATCAGCCCGCCCATCGACGTGCTGGCCTTGGGCTTGTTCCGGGGAGAGATAACCGGGGGTGCCGAGGACCTGCCCGGTCTGGGTGAGACGTGTTTGCCTCGCGTCGTCGAAGAGGCCGGCGATGCCGAAGTCGAGGACCTTGATGTGTTCCCTCCCATCCGGGCCGATGGTGATCATCACGTTCGCCGGCTTGAGGTCCCGGTGAACGATGCCCCTTTCGTGGGCGTGGGCGATGGCAAGGAGCAGCTGTTGAGTCAGATCGCACGTTCGCGCGATGTCGAGGGGCGCGTCCTCTTTGATGACCGCCCCGAGAGTGCGGCCCCGGACGAACTCCATCGCGATGAAGGGTTGGTGCCCTTCGATCTCCGTCGAGAGCACGCGGACGATGGCGGGATGGGCGAGGGACGACGTGATCCGCGCTTCTCGGGCGAAGCGCGCCGCGATGTCCGGCCGGCCGACGTACTTGTGATGGATGAGCTTGATCACGACCGCCCCGCCGCCCTCGTCGGTCGCGCGGTAGACGGCGCCCATGCCGCCTTCGCCGAGGAGTTCACCGAGGCGATAGCCGCCGAGCATCGAGCCAGGAGCGATGACCGGGGTGCTCACGGTCGGAGCTTACCAGGTCTAGGGGGGTCGGTTTCCCTCGCCCGCAGCACTCACTCGGCGCCAAGACCTCCGGCGATCACGGCCATAGCTCAGCAGCATCCGTGAGTGCCTTCCCGGGAGTCGGGGAGGCCTGCCGTAACACTTCGAGTGCGCTTGCGTACCTGGACCGATGCGTCGACGATGCGCTCGACCATTTGGGAGGTCTCTGATGCGATGGACTCGGATGAATGCGGGCGCGGCGACGATGGTATTTCTCGTGGCCTTCGCGTCGCCCCTGGCTCTAGGTGCCTGCGACGACGAACCGGAGGCGCCGGTGGAGGCGCCCCTCGAAGCCCCCGAGGCCCCACCGCTCACCGCGACCTTGCGCACCTTCAGCCTCGACCGCAGCTCGAGTGCCGTCGACTTCCTGATGGAAGCCCCCCTCGAAAACATCCACGGCGTCGTCCCGCATTCCATGGAGGGGGAGCTCTTCGTCGACCTCGCCGACCTCAGCCGGAGCCGGGGGCTCATCAAGATCGACATCGACCCCTTGGAGCTTTTTCAGCGCAAACGCGAGAGCGAAGACGAGGAGCTCGGCGAAGAGGTGAAGAGCGATACGCAAAACGAGCATGCCCGGACCTGGTTTCAGATCTCCGAAGACGCCCCCGCCGAAATCCGCGAAGCCAACCGCTACGCCCAGTTCGCCGTGACGCGCATCTCGGATGCGTCGGCGATGAACGTGCTGGAGATGGAAGGAGACGAGCGCACCGTCACCCTGACGGCCCACGGTGATTTCCATCTGCACGGGCACACGGCGCAGAAGTCCGCCGAGCTCGAGCTCACCTTTGCCTTCGAGGGCGACGAGGTTCGGTCGATGCGAGTCCGGACCGTCAGCCCCATCACGGTAAGCCTCGCCGAGCACGAGATCCGCCCGCGTTCCGCCTTCGGAACCCTGGCCCAGGCGACGCTTTCGACCCTCGGCGAGAAAATCGCCGAGGCGGCGCCGATCACGTTCGAGGTCACGGCCAACGCCGGAGACCCCTGCGAGGACATCCCGGCCATGGACGTGGCGGCCTCGGCGGAGGCCCAGGCCGCCTGCGGGCTCGGAGTGGATGACGAGGCCGGGGAGGGCGGACTTCCGCCGACGGACGGCTGACGGAATAGGGCTCCTGGATGGTCATGCTCTCGGCGTTCACATTCTCGTAAGGTTTCGGTCGCATGCTTTTGGGGCACCCCAACAGGAGACCTCATGCAACGCCGAACCACATTCACCGCCATCGCTGCTCTGACCGCCCTCTTCTTGCTGCCGGGCCTCGCCGCCGCCCAGAGAGGGCCCCAGGGCTCCCGAGGGCCGGATAGGGCGGGTCCTCGGGGGGAACCCGACCCCGCCCGGATGCTCGAACGCATGGAGCACCGCCTCGACGAGATGAAGGGCCCCCTGAACCTCACCCAGCGCCAGGAGACGCGGATCCGTAACGCGCTCCGCCAGGGGGCCACCGAGGCCCGCCGGGTCCTCGAGCAACACCCGGACCGCAGTCCCGAGCGCCGCGAGGCCCTGCGCCGGGTTCGGTGGCAGACCGACGACCGGGTCCACGCCGTGCTCAACTGCGAGCAGCGCGAACGCTTCAGGCAGCTGCGCCGCGAACACCGCCACGAGCGCCGCGGTGACCGTCACCAACGCCGTCAGCGCCGTGGACACCGCGGGGG
>QMMC01000097.1 GCA_003647065.1 Deltaproteobacteria bacterium
GCCCCTCGCTCACGTGCTTTCGGTGATGGAGCGCGTTGGCGTATCGATCGACGCCGACTACCTGCGATCGATGTCCCGAGAGGTCGGCGCGAGTCTCGAAACCCTCGAGGCGCGCTGCCACGAGCTCGCCGGCAAGGAGTTCAACGTGAACTCCCCGCGGCAGCTCGAGGCCATCCTCTTCGACGACCTCGGCTTGCCAGTGATCAAGCGCACGAAGACCGCCCGGTCCACCGACCACGAGGTCCTCGAGGCCCTGGTCGCCGAACACGAGTTGCCCGTCGTCATCCTCGAGCACCGGACCCTGGCGAAGTTGAAGAGCACCTACCTCGACGCGCTCCCGAAGCAGGTCGACAAGCAGACCAACCGCGTGCACACGGTCTACAACCAAGCCGTCGCTGCGACCGGGCGCCTCTCGTCGAGCGACCCGAACCTCCAGAACATCCCCATCCGCACCGACCTCGGGCGGCGCATCCGAGACGCCTTCGTGCCTCGGGCCGGGTGGTCGCTCTTTTCGGCGGACTACTCGCAGATCGAGCTTCGCGTCCTCGCCCACCTGAGCCACGACCCCGAGCTGGTCGAGGCGTTCAAGGGCATCGGGGACGACGTACACGTGCGCACCGCGGTTTCCATCTTCGATGTGGCGGCCGAAGACGTGACCCGCGAAATGCGCGGAGCGGCGAAGACCGTGAACTACGCCGTCATTTACGGGCAGAGCGACTTCGCCCTGGGCAAGAACCTCAAGATCGAAAAGCGCGAAGCCGCGCGCTATATCGAGGCGTTTTTTGCCCTCTACGCCGGCGTCGCGACCTACATGGACGAGCTCGTCGAGGAAGCCCGGTCGTCCGGCGGCACCCGGACCATCCTCGGCCGATGGCGCCAGCTGCCCAACCTGCGCAGCAAGAACTTTCGGCTGCGGTCTGCGGCCGAGCGGGTGGCGCGCAATACACCGATTCAGGGAAGCGCCGCCGACGTGATGAAGGTGGCCATGGTGCGCATCGCGCGCGACATGGAGGCCGAGGGCATGGAGAGCCAGATGCTGCTCACCGTGCACGATGAGCTCGTCTTCGAGGCGCCGCCAGAAGAGCAGGGCGCCCTCGAAGCCCTCGCGGTCCGTCACATGGAGACCGCGTTGCCGCTCGAGGTGCCCCTCGTGGTGGACCACGGCTGGGGCCCGACCTGGGGTAAGGCGCACTGATGTTGGTCGATACGAAATGCGGGCGGCTCTTCGTCGAGGTCCGCGGTGAGGGCCCGGACTTGGTCCTGTGGCATTCGTTGCTCTGTGACATGGGCATGTGGCGGAGGCAGCGCGAGGCCCTCGAGGAGCACTACCGGGTCGTGGCCATCGATGCGCCGGGGCATGGCCGGAGCGGGAACGTGCGAAGCCCCTTCACCATGGACGACTGCGTGGACGCGGCCGTCGAAGTGCTCGACGCCGTGGGCATCGAGAGCGCGGCCTGGGTGGGCCTCTCCTGGGGCGGCATGGTCGGCATGCGCCTCGCGGCGCGCCATCCGGCCCGAGTCTCGGCGCTGGTTCTCCTCGACACGTCGGCGCGCCCCGAGCGGACCCTCAAGCGCCTCGCCTACCGCCCGCTCCAGGCCATCGCGTCACGGATAGGCGCCGTCCGGCCCCTGGCGAAGGCCCTCACGCCCATCTTCTTCTCCCCCCACACCCTCCGCACCGAGCCCGCCATCGTCGATTCATTCGTCCGGACCCTGACGCGCATGGATCCCGAGTCCATCGGCCGGGCCGTCGAAGCCGTCATCTTCACTCGCGGGGACTTCACTCCTGAACTCTCGCGGATTGGCGCCCCGACCCTGGTCATCGTGGGCATCGACGACCGCGCAACGCCTCCAAGGGAGGCCGAGCACATCGCAGCCAGGATCCCCGGGGCCGGCCTCGTCCGCATCCCCGACGCGGGCCACCTGAGCGCCCTCGAGCAGCCCGAGCGGGTCAATGCCGCGATCCTCTCGTTCCTCGCAGAACAGGCAAAAAGCGGCTAAATGCATGCCGTACTGGCCGGCCTGACGGGTTGACCTGGCGGGTGGCCCCTCCTTCCGGAGGGTGGTAAGGTCTGGCTTCAGAAGCCCCAAGCGAGGGGCACGGGGGTCCAGCCGGGGCCGCCGTCACGATGCCGAAGTGCGCAGAGTGAGAGACACGGACTGCGCGACGGATCGAGAGACATCGCTAAAAAGACTCTTCTGCGGGCGACCGTAGATTTGAGAATGGGCGTCACCCGACCTGGGCGGCGCTACGGAAAGAGAGCGTTACTGTGAGCAAGCTATTTGTAGGTGGACTGAGCTGGGACACCACGGACGACAGCCTTAAGGCTGCGTTCGAGGAATTCGGCGGAGTGTCCGAGGCCAAGGTGATTACCGACCGCGACACGGGCCGTTCCCGTGGATTCGGTTTCGTGACGATGGAGAACCGCGACGCTGCTGAGGCGGCGAAGGAGCAGATGGACGGCGCGACCCTCGACGGCCGCTCCATCCGAGTCGACGAAGCCAACGACCGCGGACGCGGCGGCGGCGGCGGCGGCGGTGGTGGTGGCGGCGGCGGTCGCGACCGCTACTAGTCGACCACGACTGTTTGCTAAACGGGCCCATCTCGAGTTGATCGAGATGGGCTTTGTTGCGTCTGGGCCGCAGGAACGAGGGCAGCTGCGGTCAGCTCGTGAAGAGAAAGGCGCTCTCCATGCGCGCGCGTTCGGATGCGCTCGCGCCGGCGCTTCGTGCGACGGAGGGCCATTGAGCGACTGCCGCTGATACTTCGTCGATTACGCGGGCGGCCTCTTGATTGGAGAGCCCGAAGAACGACGCGACTTCGCGGGCGGCGTCTAGGGAACCGGTTGCGTCGTCGAGGGTCACGCTGGTCGAAAGGATGCGAGGCTTCAGATCCATGGGGACCGGATTGAGGTCGTAGGCGGGGCTCAGGGCCCATCCGTTGCTCGATCGAGAACGTGTCGTTTCGCGGAGAAACCCGTGGTTGCGAAGGTGATCGTCCACGTTGGCGATGGAGATGTTGAAGACGAGGCGCCGGTAGAGTTCTTCGGAATCGCGGCGTGGCGAAGCCCCGTCTCTTTGGAGGATCTCTGCGAGCTCTGGGTAGCTCGCGTGGTCGCCGTCCTGGAGGCCCAGCAAGGTCATGGCGGAGGCGAAATGCACACGCCCCCCGTCCCGTCGATCGAAGCGGCGCGAGAGCAGCACCTGTTTGCCTGAAACCTCGATGAGCTGGCTCGCAGCGGTCTTGATGCCAGCCCGATGCGCGAGGGTCAGGGCGATGCTCTCCCACCGTTCGATGCTGTACTCGTCTCCCTCGCGTGGGAACTTCGCGATGCTGAGGTTGCCGTGAGCATCCAGAATCGAAGCCTTCGGCCGGGCTCCGCCGAGGGACGAGCCGGGGGCGAAGATGAGCGCAAAGTCAGCGTCACTCTCTTCCCCGCGATCGAGACGGTTGGCGGCGTCGAGGAGAGAAGCAAGGCGGATCAGCGGCGGAACCTCATTGCCCGGGCTTTGGAACTCGTCGTCGCAGTAGAAGCGCAGCGCACCGAGACGAGACGCGTCGGACACGCCGAGCACGTAGTCCATCGCCGAGAGCGTGCGGAGTTGTCGCCCCTCCTCGTCGGCGTTCCGGCGTTCCGCCCGTTGCATGAGTTGTCGTCCCCAGCGGTCGGGGGCGCAATCTGCGAAGGCGCCGAAAACGCCTCCCCGTTTCGGTGAGGTTGTCCTCGAGTCCAGATACAGATCGGGGTCGATGGCAAAGCGCTCCTCGTGCATCAGCCATCGAGGGTCGTAGCGAAAACCGATGCGCTCGCCTCCCGCGTGGGGGTAGCGGTAGACCTCTCCAATCACCGTGTCGGGCGTCTGCTCGGCACGGCTCGATGGGCTCAGGTGAACCTCGATACTCACGTCGGTCCCGACTTCGGGGCCTTCGGCGTGCGTCGGGGGAGGCGCGAGGCTTCCAGTTCGACGCCGACATGGTCGGTCGCGACGTCCGCGAGCATGCCGACGCCGTCGAGGAGGCCCAGCACGTTGAGCACGGAGCAGTAGACCCCCATGGAGGTGGCGGGGTCGCCCCGCTCGACCCGCGTGAGCGTCGCGCGCGTCGTGCGGGCCCGGTCGGCCACCACCTGCATGGACAGTCGACGCCGAAGCCGAGCATCACGGATGTTGGCTCCCAGCTTTCGGAGCACCCTGTGGGTCGAGATCGTGATCTGGTGCGCGGCGGGCATAATGCATTGTAGACAATGCATAACGGCCCGCAAGCGCATTGCGCACAATGCAATCTGCTTCCGGGTGCGACGTGAAATCAAGGGCCTGACGACCATCCGCGTGGTCGTCTGCGGCGGCGCCGGAGGCCGAAGGCGAGGAGCAGGGCGATGACCGCCGAGCGAGCGGGTACGTTGCCCGACCCGAGCCCCGGGGCGTTGCAGCCGCAGCCGTCGTCGCTGATTGGCGGAGGGGGAGGGCCCGCGTCTGCGTCGGGGGCCGACCCGTCGGGACCCGGTGCGCCGCTGTCCGGGAGTCCGGCGTCCTCCGCGGTGCAGGCCGCGGCCCCGGCCGTGCCCGTGACCGTCAGCGCCGTCCAGCCCTTCGGGCGATGGAGGCCGCGGTCCGAAAGGTCGTCTCGTTTTTGGGCGACGGCGAGGAGCGAAGCGGTCTCCCCGGCGTCGAGGCTGACGCAGTATTCGAGCGCATCGCCTGCGGCCTCGGCGACGAGCACGCCGTCCTGGTAGAGCCAGAGCGCGTCCACGCCGAAGCCCTCTCGGTCGGTCGCGCTCACGGTGATTGACCGAGCATCCGAGACCGTGTCCCCGTCGGTGACGCCGGAGATGTCGACCTCCGGGCGCACGGCATACGGCGCGGCCATCGGGTCACCGAGGACTAGGTTGTGCCAGTACACG
Organism: Deltaproteobacteria bacterium; assembly: GCA_003647065.1. Classification (GTDB taxonomy): domain Bacteria; phylum Myxococcota_A; class Polyangia; order Polyangiales; family B10-G4; genus B10-G4. The sequence goes on from QMMC01000097.1 coordinate 4,902, forward strand.
TTCGGTAGGTTCCGGTGGTAGGCCTCGGCGAGGGTCGCGCCGTCGACGTACTGAGTGATCAAGGCGCGGTGCGGGAAGACCGAGTTCAGGGGCTCGTCGGTCGTGCCGTGCACGCCGGCGACGCCTCGGGCGACCCACCGGGAGACGGAGACCTGCCGCTCCATCGACGGGTCGGTGAAATTCTCGGGCACGGCGCCGAAGCTCGTCAGGTTGTCGACCAGAGCGCCGGGGTGGAAGTCGTTGCCCTCGATGGTGGTGCCGATGGTCGCCGTACCCGTGAAAAACGCGGCGAACGTATGGCCCGTCGTGTCTGCCTCGAATGCAACCTCCCGGGCGTCGGTGTAGCCGCGCTCCATGAGATCGGAGATGACCCCTGGGTACTGCGCGTCGAGCACGCCTCGGGCCGAGTCGCGTCCGTCCATGAAGAGGAACTCGCCGTCGGCACCTCCCATCGCTTCGGCCATCAGCGCGCTGTCGAGAAGCATCTCGGCCTCGGCATGGGAGTACCCGTGCAGCATCGTGACGAGCAGCGGCCGAAAGGTGATGCCGGCCGCTTCTCGCTCGTAGCCTGGCGAAAAGACCCCGACCCGGAACACGTTGCGAAAGCCCGCCGCGTAGCACGCGGTGCCGCCGCAGTCGGCGACCGTGCCCGGCGCCTGACCGAGCAAGGGCTCGCCCGAAGCGGTCGTCGTTTGCCATAGCCCGAGGGCGGCTGCGAGGGAGACCCGACGGGTCCGGGCACCGTCCGGTATTTCGACGCGGAGCGGCACCCCTCGAACGAGCAGCACCGCCTCGACCCGGTCCCGCGCCCCGGCGGCGTCGAGGCAGGCCTCGAAAGGCGTGAGCACCTGTCCTCGATATGCGTCGAGGCCGAGGTTGGTCACGTCGTCAATTGGCAGCAGACAAACCTGTCCCCTCGGCACGTTGCGCTCCCTCGCATAGCGCTCGGCGAGGGCCACCGACGCGGCTACGTTCGCGTTGGCGATGACCGCCGTCGTCGCTGGCCCCGGGACCGCCGATGCTGGCGGGGGCGAGGCGAAGGACAACGCCAGCGCTGCGCATACGACGAAGGCCCCCCGCTTTTTCTGAACCCCCACGTGTGATGGCAGCATCGCACAACTGGCGGGAGCGTGCTCAGCTGCCGGGGTCGACGCCGATGGCCGCGTGCATGATGCGCCGCAGCAGGTTGCCCTCGTCCGGACGCAGGCGGCTGTCTTTGCCGAAGCGCAGCTTCACGCCGCGCCACTCCACCGACCGGGAGAACATGCTGTAGGCCCAGACGGCCCCCATCAGGGTGTCTTTGAGGGGCGCGAGGACCAGGTACCGGAGCTTCATCGGATGCTCCGGGCGCAAGAGCCGGAGGGAGTAGGCATCGGCCGCGGTCTTGGTCACGGCGATAGCTGCCCAAAAGAGCCCGAAGAGCGGCGTGAAGCCGCTGGCCACGAAGGCGAGGGCGGCGAGGGCGTTGGGGTTGGCTGCGAGGTCACCGACGAAGCCGCCCACGTGAATCACCGCGCGCATCTTGAGCCAGCGGCTGTGACGGCCGAGGAACTGAGACGGCTCGATGTCTTCGTTGACGTTTTCGATGGTCGTAGCCGAGAGCAGGACCTTCTTGCCGAGCTCCTGGTAGGCCCGGCCGAGGATGAAGTCTTCGGCGAGCACGTCGCGGACCGACTCGAGGCCCCCCGCAGCGTCGAGCTCGCTCGCGCGGAAGAGCATCGACTTGCCGACGACGCAGCTGATGCCCGCGAGGTGCAGGGCCGTCGCCATCGCCGGGGTGATGAAGCAGGTGAGCTGGAGGTTTTCGAGGGCGGCCCCGACCGAGCGCTCGCCCGTCCCGACCACCATGCTGGTCAGGAGCGAGGCGCCGGTGGTCTGCATCTCGGCCACGACGCGCTCGACGTAGTCCGGGCGCAGCCGAACGTTGCCGTCGGACTGGAGGATGAGGTCGTATCGGGCTGCCGCCTTGGCCCCGGCGAGGTTGGCGACCTTGGGGTTCAAGCCGAAGTTGGGATCGCTCCGGACGAACCGCACATCCCACTCGGGGTGGCGGGCGGCGACCTCCCGGGCGACCACGAGCCCTTCATCCTGCGCATCGGTCGCGGAAAAGACGATCTCCATCGGCCCGGCGTAGGTCTGGCCGAAGACGCTCTCGAGGTTGGCGACCAAGCCCTCTTCCACGCCTTTTAGGGGCTTCAGGAGGGATATCGCGGGCAAATCGCCCGCCGGAGCCAACGGCCGCGCGAGGCGGACGTGTTTGCGGGTGCAACCGAGAGCGACCCCTACAAAAAGCAGGGCGCCGGCGGCAGCGGCGAGGAGCGTCCATGCGAGCACATACGACATGCAGCGAGCCGAAGATGGCATGACGTCAGAGCCCCGGCAACAGACTGGGGCACCGCAATTGTCAAACATTGTCACGGGTTGTAAGCCCACCCCTGGACCTTGGATCAGGCTCCCCGTCGCGGCCCCCCAAGAGGCGCTGCCCCCGCGTTGCCGTCGAGCCGACGCTCTCGGCTAGAAGCAGCCTGCGAGGCAGATGGAGTGATGCGTCTCACAAGTATGACGGCACGCGCCGTGGGGATTGTCGCAGCGGGCGATGCACGCATCCCATCGCGGTTCACACACTTCGGAGCATTCGTGATCGGAGTTCGGGGCCCGGGGGCGCCGCGGCCGTGCTTCGGCTGCAGGCGGCGCTGGGGCATCCGGTGCCGTTGCCTCGCCCTCGTTTTGGCCTTCGTTTTGGGCCTCGTTTTGGGCCTCGTCTGGGTCTTCGGGGGCGGGATCCGGAGCGCCGAGGGAGAGGTAGCTCGCGGTGTAGGAGCCCTCGATCTGGGAGGTCGGCATGCCCGGCATCGGGGCCACGCTCTCCTGGCCGGTCTGGATGTCCACGATGCGCTGGCGCGCGTAGACGAGGCGATCGGGGCTCTGCCCGAGGGTGTAGTGATCGAGCCAGACCGACCAACATTGACCTCGCTGGTCGGGCGTGACCGACACGTCGAAGTCAGCGCCGTGGCAATGCTCGAAGTAGTTGTTCGACTGGTGCACCATACGAAGGCTCGGGCCGCACCCGAGGCTCGACGCTGCCATGCCGGCTGCGACGAGGACCAAGGTTAGCCAACCTCCCTGAGTGAACACGCGAACCATGAGCCCTAACGATAGCACCACGGACGGTACCGCAACACCGAAGGAGGGCGACCAGGACATCGCCCAGGGGGCCTATGAGGCCGCGGGGTTCGGTACTCTGTACCTGGTTTGGTCTTCCCGGGGCATCACCCATTTGACCCTCCCCGGGGGCAAACATCCGTACTCAGCAGAAGCTGGACCGCCCGTTCACGCGATCCCCGCGGCATGGCAGCGAGTCCTCGATGACTACTTTCGAGGCGAAGTCATTGAGTTCGACGCCATTCCCGTCGCCCCCCGCGGGACCGAGTTCCAACGGCAGGTGTGGGCAGCGCTGCGACGAATCCCACATGGAAAAGTCCGCCCCTACTCCGGTGTCGCGGCGGACATCAGTAACCCCCGGGCGATGCGCGCGGTCGGCGCCGCAAACGGAAAAAATCCGGTCCCGATCCTCGTGCCGTGCCACCGAGTGGTCGAGCAGGACCACAAACTCGGCGGCTACAGCGGCGGCATCGAGGTGAAGAAGATGCTCCTGCGTCTCGAGGGCGCTCGCCTCGAGGGCGACGAAGTACTACCCGGTCAGCTCAAGCTGCTCTGACCGGGGGTCGTCGCCGACGCGACCTCATGCGAGCCGCGTGAGCGCCGTCTCGAGCTGCGTTTTCTTGTTGGTGAGCTCGGTCAGGCGGGCCTTCTCGGTCTCGACCACCTCCGGCGGCGCCTTCGCGATGAACTTCTCGTTGCCGAGCTTCTTGGTGGTCTGGGCGAGGTCCTTGTCGACCTTCTTGAGCTCGCGACCGAGGCGCTCTTGCTCCTTCGCGACGTCGATGACCTCCGGGACGACGAGCTTCACGCCCTTGTCGAAAAAGACCGCCGTCCGGGGGCCGGTCGCCGCCTCGATAGCGTCTGTCGTGTCGACGATGGTGACCTCTGCGTTGGTCATCCGGGAGAAGAGGTGTCGTTCTCGCTCGAGGGTTTTGCGGTCAGTCGCGTCTTCGACGAAACAATGAGCCGCGACCTTCGTCGCCCACGCGACGTGGTGCTCGGCGCGGATGGTGCGCACGCCGACGATCGCAGTCTGCAGGAGGGCCACCTCGCGCTCGGCGTCTTCGTCGAGGAGCGCGTCGCTCTCCGCCGTGGGAAACGGCGCCACCATGATGCTCTGGCCGGCGTCGTCCGACTTCGGCACGCGCTGCCAAATCTCTTCGGTGATGAAGGGCATCATCGGATGCAGGGCCCGGAGCGTCGCGTCGAGGGTGTGGACCAGGGTTGCCCGGGTCTCGGCGGCGACCTCGGGGTCGGCTCCTTCGGCGAGCAGAGGCTTGGTGAGCTCGAGGTACCAGTCGCAGAGCTCGTCCCAGACGAAGTGGTAGAGGGCACTGGATGCGTCGTCGACCCGGTAGTCCTCGAGGCCCCGGTCGGCGGCCACGACCGCATGGTGAAGCCGGGACAGGACCCATCGGTTTGCGAGGGCTTTCGCTTCGGGGCGCTTACGCGACGCCACGGCGTCGGTGCCGCTCAAGTTCATCAAGATGAAGCGGGAGGCGTTCCAGAGCTTGTTGGCGAAGTTGCGGTAGCCCTCGATGCGCTTCATCGAGAGTGCGATGCGCTTCTGCTGCGGCGAGTAGCTCAGCAAGGTCATGCGCAGGGCGTCTGCTCCGTAGGCCGCATAACCGTCGGGGTAGTTCTTCGTCAGATGCTTGATCCCGCGGGGCTTGGCGCCAGCCGCTTCGGCCTTCGCGACGAGCTCATCGAGGGTCGCTCCGTGGATGACGTCGAGGGGGTCGATGACGTTGCCCCGGGTCTTGCTCATCTTGTCGCCGTGCTCGTCGGTGACCATCCCCGAGAGCAGCACGCGCCGGAAGGGCACCTCGTCCATGAAGTGCAGGCCCATGACGATCATGCGCGCGACCCAGAAGAAGAGGATGTCGTACCCGGTCTCCATGTCGCTCGTTGGATAGAAGCGCTCGAGGTCGACGGTCTTTGCCGGCCACCCGAGGGTCGAGAACGGCCAGAGGGCCGAACTGAACCAGGTGTCCAAGACGTCTTCGTCCTGGGTGAGCTCGGTCGCGCCACAGTCGCCGCACGCGCTCGGTGTCGCCTTGGCCACCGTCACGTGGCCCTCGGGGCAATACCAGGCCGGGATTGGGTGGCCCCACCAGAGCTGCCGCGAGATGCACCAGTCCTGGATGTTCCGCATCCAATGGAAGTAGGTCTTCTTCCATTCTTCGGGGACGATCTCGACGCGTCCGTCTTCGACGACCTCGATGGCCGGCTTGGCCAGGGGTTCCATTTTGACGAACCACTGGGTCGAGATCATCGGCTCGACGACGGTGTGACTGCGCTGCGACTTCGGCAGCGTCATCATGTGCTTCTTGCTGCCCCGGGCGAGGCCCGCCTCTTCGAGTTTGGCTTTGACCGCCTTCCGGGCGACGAACCGGTCCATGCCTTGGAACGGCCCGCCTTCCTCGTTGAGGGTGCCGTCCAGGTTGAGGATGTTGATCTCTTCGAGGCCGTGGCGCTTGCCCGTCGCGAAGTCGTTCGGGTCGTGGGCGGGGGTCACCTTCACGCAGCCGGTGCCGAACTCCATGTCGACGAGCTCGGCGTCAGAGATGATCGGGATCATCCGGTCGACGAAGGGGTGTTTGACCTTCTTGCCGTGCAGGTGCTTGTAGCGTTCGTCGTCCGGATGCACGGCGATGGCGGTGTCGCCGAGCATCGTCTCGGGCCGCGTCGTCGAGACCACGATCTCTCCGCCGCCATCCTCTTCGGAGACGGGGTAGGCAAAGTCGAAGAGCTCGCCTTCGACGTTTTCCTGTTGGTCGACCTCGAGGTCGCTGAGCACCGTCTGGGAGCCGACGTCCCAGTTCACCAGGCGGGTGCCCCGGTAGATGAGGCCCTCTTCGTAGAGCTGTACGAAGGCTTCCCGGACGGCGACGCTGAGCCCTTCGTCCATGGTGAAGCGCTCCCGAGACCAATCGCAGGAGGCGCCCATGATGCGCAGCTGCTGCATGATCCGGCCGCCCTTGGCCTCCTTCCACTGCCAGACCCGGTCGAGAAATGCCTCGCGGCCGAGCTCCTGCCGGGTCAGCCCCTCTTTGGCGATCTCACGCTCGACCATGACCTGGGTGGCGATGCCCGCGTGGTCCGTGCCCGGGAGCCAGAGGGTGTTCTTGCCCTGCATGCGCTTGTGGCGGATGAGCACGTCCTCGAAGGTCGTCCGGCAGGCGTGCCCCATGTGCAGAGAGCCCGTCACGTTCGGGGGGGGGATGGCGATGGTGTAGGTCTCGCGGTCGTCCCCCTCGGCGTCACTCGCGCGGAAGAGGCCGGCCTCTTCCCAGAAGGCGTACCAGCGCGGCTCGACGTCGCGAGAGTCGTAGGCCTTGGGCATCTCGTCGGCACTGTCTTGGGTGCTGTCTCGCTCACTCATGGCTTCACTCACGGCTTAGGTAGAACCAGGGGCTCCGGCAATTTGGGGGGTATCCCATACGCGACGACGCCCCGAGGGACAAGGCCCCGGGGCGTCGTGGAGAGGAGACGAACAAAGAAGGAGGAGGGGGACTATCCGGACGTGAGCCGGCGAATCTCTTCCTTGATGATCGTCTCCGCGAGGTCCGGTACGACCTCCCAAACGACCTGCTCGATGACTTCGCGGCTGAGGGCGAGGACCCCTGCGATTTGAGCCTGATCGAGGCCGAGGCCGGAGAGCTTGTCCGCCATGTCGCCGGTCGGGGCGGTCGCGGCTGCGGCCACTCCGGTAGCGGGGGTCGGCGCCGCGGCCTGGGCTACCGGGGTGGGCCGGGAGACGGGCCTCGGCCTCTGGTTGGCGACCTCCGGTACCGTGGCGGTGACCTCTTCTTCGGCGAGCTCGAGGACCGGACGCGCCGGGGCCTTCTTCGGCGGCGGTGGCGGCTTCACCATGCCCGCGCCAAAGGCGACCGTGTGCTTTGGCATCTTCGGTGCGGCGGGCGCCGCCGGAGCCGCCGGCGGAGCGGGAGGCGCCGGGGCCTGAGGGGCGGGAGGCGCTGCGACGGCCGCGGGGGCGCCGCCGGCCGGGATCATGCGCGGACGCTTCAGGACCTCGGCCACCTTGTCGATGACGACCTGGGAGTCGAACGGTTTGACGATGTGATCATCGACCCCCGCGTCCGTGCCCTTCGCCTCGTCGTAGGCCTGGTGCTGGCTGGCCATCACGATGACGGCGGTATTGGCCAAGCCCGCGACGTTCTTGATGGCGCTCGAGAGGCCGTAACCGTCCATGCCGCTCATCGAGAGGTCGGCAAAGACGAGGTCTGGCTGGAACTCGTGGGCCTTCTGAACGGCGGCTTGGCCGCTTTCGACGGCGACGACTTCCGCCGCCTCGCCCGCGAAGGTCAGCTCCATGATCTTGCGCATGGTCACGCTGTCGTCAGCGACGAGAATCTTTACCGGCACGCTGGCCCCTCCTGGGTGGCGGACATAGTCCGGCACCTGGATACCAATTGTCATCGCTGGGGGTCAAGAACGAGCTGCAATTTCGGCAGGATGGGCCGGGCCAGGGCAAGCCTCGGCCGGCCCTTCGAGGCTCTGCGGGAGGCCCCGGCGGGGCGGCTGGGCCCCGTCAATCCCCGTCGAGGACTGTTCCATCGGCGATACTGAGGCTGATTCCTAGGGACGATGCGGCGTTTTCGATGGCAGCAGCGGACTGAGGGAGCCCCTCGGCGGCGTCTGCTGCGCGGCGCAGAATTTCCGCTGCCTCTTCGGTTTGGCCGCGATCCCAGAGAATTCGGGCCACCGCGGCGGAGGAGGGGCCGTGGGCCGGGTTGGCGGCGATGCTCCGCCGGAAGTGGCGCAGGGCCGCGCTCGGGTTGCCCGCCGTCTCCGCCTCGCGGCCGGCCGTGCCCTCTTCGAGGGCCAGGGCCCGGCGGGTCCGCATGCGCTCCTCGGCGTAGTGCCGGGCGCTGTCATCGTCCCCGAGGAGGAAGGCGCAGCGCTCGGCCTCGAAGGCCACGTATTCATCCTGGCGGAGCTCGGCCCCGAGGGCCGGGGTGCTGAGGAGCCCCTCGCAGTCGTCGTCGCGGTAGGCCTGGAGCACCTCGAAGAGCGTCGCGTCGCCCGGGTCGTCGACGATCCGCGCGACCTCGAGGGCGCGGTCGATCTGGGCATCATCGCCGACCGCGAAGGCGGCCGAGAGGTAGGATCGGGCTTGGTCGGGAGGAGTCACACGATCTCCGGCGACGGCGAGCAGTTGGTAGAGGGCCCGTTCGGCGTACCGCAGGTCGTCGGCCGCCTCCGCGGCGTCGGGGTCTTCGGAGGCGTCGTAGTGCCCAAGAGCTCCCCGGGCGTCTCCTCGGGCCTCGGCGATCCGGCCGAGGATGAGCTCTCGCTCGGAGCGGGTCAGGTCGAGGGCGGGCAAGCTCCGTGACAGCCGTGACAGCCCGTCGGCCCGGTTCTCCACCTCGCGGATGCGCGCCAGCAAGATGTCGTCGCGTCTGCCGGCGGGGAGTTCCTCGAAGGCCTCGGGAGAGAGCCATGGGGTGCCGAGGACCGCTCGGTCGATATCCGTGTAGGCCACCGAGACACCGCTCGGTGTTTGGGCGAGGGTGAACTCGAGGAGCGGGCGGTCATCGCTGATGAGGGGCGCGTCGGCGCCAAAGGCCGCGAACCCGGTCGGGTCGAGTTCGCGAACCGCCGCGAGGTCGACGATATGGTCGAGGCCCTGGGGGTTCATGTACGGCCGCAGCTCCGGAGAGCGGACTCGCTCGGCCACGGTCTCGTCGAGGGGCAGGGGCGACCGGCTCGCGATCAGAATGAAGCTCGAGTCCTCGACCACGAAGGCGTGGCCGTAGGGGAAGACCGAACGCAGGGTCGCGGTGACGGTTTCGAGGGTCGCTATCTCAGTCCGGAAGAGATTGACCCAGATGCACATGACTCCGTCGTCGGTCAGTGCCCGCGCCGCTTCGGCGAAGAACTCCTTCGTGTAGAGCGCACTCGAGCCGGCGAGCCAGGGGTGGGAGGGTTGGCTGACGATGGCGTCGTAGACCCCGGGTTCGGAGAGGACGAGGCGGGCACGGGCATCGTCCACGATGAGCGTGGCCCGCTCGTCATCGAGGGGGAAGGGCACGTTTTCGTGCTCGTAGAGACGCCGGGCGGCGGTCACGACCGCGCCCTCGAGCTCGACGACGTCGAGGGCCTCCCAGGGCCCCCCGAGCATCACCGCGGCGGTGTGGCCTGCGCCGAGGCCGATCACCATCGCGCGGCCGTGCTCCTTCGCGAAGAGCGTCGGCAGGCTGCCCAGCATCGAGAGTTCGGCCCCGAACCCCGGCGCGTCGCCGCCGAAGCCGGACTCGGGGCGGCCGTCGTTGTAGAGGCGCCAGAGGCCGTCCTCGTCGGTGATGGTCACCGTCGTATTGCGCCCCTCCTCGAGGAATTTGATCTGCGACTCCCAGGTGGACTCCGCGGGCCCGGCGATGATCGCGTTGGTGGCGTCGTTTCGTGCGTGGAGGAGGAAGGGCAGGTTGATTGAGGGCTTGGTCACGAAGATGGCCGTCGCCCCGCCGAGGGCGAGGGCCACCACGGCGATGCGCGTCACGATGCGGCGGACCGAGCCGACGTAGGCCACGGCGGCGGTCGTGATGTGCAACGCAGCGACAGCCATCAGCGCGCCTTCGATGCCGACCAGGGGCACGAAGACGAAGCCCGCCAGGACCGACCCGAGGAGCCCGCCGAGGGTGTTCCAGGCGAGGATCCGGCCCGCGTGTTTGGCCGCCGACTCGGCGCCGCCCCCGGCGAGGCGCCACGCGAGGGGGATGCTCGTGCCGAGGGCGAGAGAGAGGGGAAGGAGGAGGGCGGCGGCGGTCGCGAGGATGGTCCAGGTGCGATACGGGTCGAGGTCGGCTTCGCCGGAGACGAGGCCGAGGAACCGGGGCAGGTGCGGCGCCAGCGCCATCGACCCGACCGTCAGGGCTGCCAGGATGGCCTGCAAGTGGCCGAATAGGCGCCCCGGATTCATCGTTCGTCCGAGCCTCTCGGCGATCAGACTTCCCCCTGCGATTCCAACCAGATAGCAGACGAGCATCGACGCGAACGCAGGTGTGGTGCCGTGCACGACGATGCGAAGGACGCGGGTCCAGAGGACCTCGCCGCTGAGGGCGGAGAGGCCCGCCATCGCGGCGAGGGTGCAGGCGAGGGCGACCTGGGAAGGGCGACCCTCGAGTGCGACGATGGAATGCTCGGGGCCTTGATCGTCTTGATCGTTTTGGGCCGGCAACCCTGCGGGGATGTTCGCCGCCTCGACCTCGGCCGCCACCTGGCCGCGGGCGCGGTAGAGGGCGAGGACCAGGAGGCCGCCGGCGACGCTCGCCCCGGCCGCGGAGATGAGGGTCAGTCGGTTCCCGATGGTGGGCAGGAGGTAGAGCCCCGTGACCCCGGCCCCGGTCGCGGCGCCGAGGGTATTGACCACGTAGAGCCACGTGGCCTGACTCGACCAGGCGTCGCCGGTACGCGCGACGACGCGCACCAGGATGGGCAGGGTGGCGCCCATCAAGATGGTTGGCGGAAGGAGCACCGCGAGAGCGAGGACGAAGCGAATGGCGGTGACCACACCGAAGCCCGCCCCGGCACCGACGTTGGTGTAGAGCGCGTGCACGTTGGGCACGAGGAGGAGTGAGAGCAGGGCCCAGAGGCCGATGGCCACCTCGAGGCCCGCGTAGGTCCAGACCGGGAAGCGCAAACGATCGGCGATCCGGCCCCCTGTTGCGGAGCCGATGCCGAGCCCGAGGAAGAAGGCTGCCAGGACGGTCGCGACGGCGAGGTCGCCCACGCCGAAGACGCGATCCAGCATGCGCCCCCAGGTCGTCTGGTAGGCGAGGGCGGCCCCTCCGGAGAGGAAGAGGGCGACGTAGAGGCTCAGCTGTCGGAGGATGCGCAAGGGCTTTTCGGGCACGGAGGGCTTGGGGCGCGGATGGTAGCCGCTTGACGCCGCTTGTCAGAGGTTCTAGTTGGCCGGGACCTTGGCTGAGGGAACTGCACCACCGGTCCGCTACGGGAAGCTCGCGCAAAGGGTCCCCGATGGCGATCTGAATCTCCCCGACCTCTTCCCCGAAGAGGCTGGCGGGGGCCCCCTCGAGCTCGACGTGGGCTTCGGCCGGGGCGCGAGCCTCTTCTCCCGGGCCGAGGCCGCCCCCGAAAGCCGCATCATCGGCATCGAGATCAAGTCCAAGTGGGCATTCAAGGTCGAGGAGCGCCTTCGGAAGTATGGCCTCGACCGAGCCCGGGCCTTCGCCGGGGACGCCCGCGAGATCCTCCACCGGTCAGGCCCCGACGGCTGCCTCGACGTCGTCTTCCTGCACTTCCCGGACCCCTGGTGGAAGCGGCGCCACGACAAGCGCCGGGTCCTCAACGACGCCTTCACCGACGACATCGTCCGGCTCCTCCGGCCCGGCGGCGTCTTCTACGTACAGACCGACGTCGAAGACCGCGGCGCCATGTTTCGCGATCTGCTGCGCGACCATGGCGCCTTCGACCTCGAAGGCGAGGACGGCTTCGTCGCCGACAACCCGTACGGGGCCAGATCAAACCGAGAGATCCGGGCCGAAGAAGATGGTTTGCCGGTGTTTCGGATCGTGGCGCGACGGCGCTGAGGCCGGGCGCGGTGGGCGCTACGTTCGACCAAACCGGGGAAGGTCACCGCAGGGCCCGCTTCAGCAGGTTCACGTCCACCTCTCCTTCGACCGACTCGGTCATCGCATCGGCGAGTCCGGGGCGGGCGGTGGCCTCCGCGGCCACGCGGACCCGAGCCCGGAGCGCCTCGGGCGCGTTCGAAAGGGCCAGCGCCGCGCCGATGCGTTGCTCGGCATTCGCGGTCGGGTCTTCGGCCACCCGGATGAGTACGTCGGGGGTCGCCACTTCGCTTCGGTAGCCGCCGGAGATGACCTCCCGGGCGCGCTCGGCCCACCGCGGCAGGTCCCCCGTCGCGTCTCGGAAGGCGTTGATCGGCGAGGCCGGGCTCCGTTCGAGGACCGCTGCCCGTCGCTCCAAGAGCGCTTTGCGAAACTCCCGGGCCTCCGGAACCCGGAAGCCCAGTTTCCGTCCATCCCGAAGCTGGAGGAGCACCCGATACCCGTTGTCGACGACGGTCACTTCTTCCAGCGCCAACCAAGATACGAAACGCTCGAGGAAGAGCCCCGTGAGGCGCACCCCGTCGTCGCCGATGGCGGCTGTCCCGCGGTTCACCCCGGGTTGGAGCGCGACATGCTTGATCCACTTCTCCAGCCGCGAGGCGAGGGGGAAACCGGCGAGGACGCCTGCCGCGATTCCTCCGAGGACCACACGCCCGAACCAATCGTCGCCGAGCGGGACGCCAACCCAGCGAAGCAGGAACGCGAGCGCCGGACCTACGGCTATCGATCCCCCGAACCAGCCGATAAACACCGCGGCCCCGAGGCCTGCCTCGATGAACTCATCGAGGAATCGCCACCGACGGACGGTCTTGAAGATGTTCAGGGCCATCGAGCCGAGCATAGCGCGGCGGAAGGCCATGGCTCGTCTTGCTGGCGTGATACGGTCGTCGCCTTAGTCGGTTCTTTGGGGATGGTAAGCGATATGAATGTCGAAGCGCGGAGCGTGACGCTCTCGGTCGTGTGTCTCGGGGTTCTCTTGGGGCTCGCGTCTGGCGGAATGGCCTGCGGCGGTGGCGATAATGCGCTTGATGGGGCCACACCCCCGGACAGCGGCGTCACCGACAGCGGGATGACCCGGGACGACAGTGGCATGACCACCGAAGATGCCGCCGCGGACGCCGAGATAGACGGCGCGATGGACGGGGGCGGCGATGCGGCCCCCGACGCGGGTTCCGATGCCGGGACCGATGCCGGAACCGACGCCGGGACCGACGCCGGGACCGACGCGGGCTCCGATGCCGGAACCGATGCCGGAGCCGACGCCGGGACGGATAGTGGCTTGCCTCCGGTTTGCGTGGGCGACACGGATTGCGCAGCGCCCTTCTGCGATGCGGCCGACGACCACGTGACCGAGAGTTGTGACGGCTCGGGCGCGGCCGC
>QMMC01000098.1 GCA_003647065.1 Deltaproteobacteria bacterium
CGACGGTGAAGTGACTGGAAACTTGATAGGCGTGGCTGTCGTCGAGGCGACCTTCGACGTCAACCGGATCACCGATGGCGTTGTCTTCACCGACAATGAGCGAAACCTGGCCCGTGAAGAGCTCCCGGCCCCCGAGGCCAGCGGGCTGCCTTCGTTCTGAGGACGGGCGGGGGGGGCCTTGCCTGGGGGCAGGCGTTCGCGGTGATCGATATAGGCATGGGCTATGTCTAAAATGCAAAGTGCGTATTTGGTTTATGGAAACGGGGGCTTCACCTTCGAGACATGAAGAACGAATCCAGAACGAGTGCGCGTCGCCGAGCCCTCCGCGCCGCCCAGGTCGTCACCCTCGGCCTCGCCCTCGCCGGGGGTGGGGGCTGCTATGCGCAGCACGACCCGGACCCCGACCCCCATCTCGCAGACGCCACCATCGCCATGGACGACGCTGGCCAGCCCCTCTTCGTCGCAGACGCCGACGTTGCGCCTCCGGAGGTCGTGCCCGATACGGGCCCCGAGGATGCCGGCTCCCCGCTGACCGACTCGGGCCCGGGAGCGATGGCTGACGCCGCGATGATGACGGGCTGCATCGGCGTCGAGGATTTCAGCGCGTGCTGCGCCGAACTCGAATGGCCCTGCGATGGAGAGAACAGCTGGGGCTGTTGTGCCTGGGGCCCCTATTCGCCGCCGGAAGAAGGCGCCCTACCGACGCCGCGGTCCGTGAGTCAGCGGGTGGTCGCGTGATCGGTACGCTCTCTTTCGAGCTCGGGGACGGGATCCTCCGGCGCGAGCACCAACGCATCCTGAAGACCGTCCTGCGCCGGGGCGCCGAGGCACCGGAGCGACGCCCCGGTGAGACGATCGACACGTCGCGCTATGATGACGAGACACTGCGCGCGGCTCGCAACGTCTGGACCCGGCGCATGGTCAACGAGCACCACTCGGCGGCGGTGTTCACGGGGCTTTTGCCCCAGCTCATGGAGGCCGGGGCGACCCTCGACGTGAAGACCGCCGTGCTCCGGATGTCCATGGACGAGCTTCGCCACGGCGCCCTCTGCGCTGAAGTCGCCGAGGCCCTTGGAGGCAAACCGTCCGTCGAGGTCGAGCTCAGCACCCCGAGCCTCGCCACGCATCCGGGGGTCACCCCCGCCGAGCGGGCCCTGCGCAACGTCATCTTCATCGGCTGCCTCGCGGAGACCATCGCCGTGGCCTTCACCGCCGAGGAGCGCGACTGCACCGAGGACCCCTACGTGAAGAGGGTGATTACTCAGATCAGCGCTGACGAGACCCTGCATGCCCGCTTCGGGTGGGATTACTTGAGCCGGGTCGCGCCCCACATGACCGAAGAGCACCTCGGTCGCACCTCACGCTGGCTGCGTACGGCTTTCGTCTACCTCGAGCGGGAGGAGATGCTCGAGGTGCCCAACGTCGCGCCCCCGTCCGAGGTCCTCCGGGACGAGGGCCTCGCCCTCGGTGTCTGCGACAACCGCCAGACCCGGGAGCTCTTCTATGAAACCGTCGAGTCGGTGATCGTCCCAGGCCTCGAAGCTGTGGGCCTCACCGCCCGGGAAGCCTGGGCCTCTCGGCGCGCTGCCTGAGCTGCTTCAGAGGAGCGCGTTCAGGGCGGTCACGACGGGGCATCCGTCGCGGTGCGGGAGCAGCAGCCGGGTTCGGCGCCCGAAGACGTAGACGATGTCGCCGGTCGAGTTCTTGCGGCCGCCGCGGAGGGCGCTCAGGGGGAGACGATAGACCGCGTCGTCCCGCCGCCGGACGTAGACGTGACTCACGGTGACCTTCACCTCGTTCGGGTGTTCCCTCCATGGTGAGTCTGGCCCTGAAGAGAGCCAGTCCATCATCGCCTCGAGGGGCTCCGGGGAGGCGCGCTCGGCGACGACCTCTTCGGCTGGTTCGTCCCGGGCGCTCAG
Organism: Deltaproteobacteria bacterium; assembly: GCA_003647065.1. GTDB lineage: Bacteria > Myxococcota_A > Polyangia > Polyangiales > B10-G4 > B10-G4. The sequence continues at coordinate 1,920 of QMMC01000098.1, forward strand.
CCTGTAGCCGCCACGCTTCTCATCGGCCAGCGTGCGTTCGTCCGGGAACCCCGCTGCCGGTTCCCACTCGGTGTTCTGGGCGTCGAGCCAACCTCGGTGAACGACGTGGGGGAAGCGTTCGTCGAGGTGAGCGAAGATCTTCTCGACCGAAGCGACCCAGGCCTCTTCGTCGCTGCGGAAGCGTGCGAGGAAGCGGCGGCGGGTCTTGCCACCCATGTGGCGCCATTCGATTTCGAAGGTCGGGTAGGGGTCCGTCGCTTCGACGGAGACCAGGGTCTTGAACGGGAAGATGAGCTGGTGCATGCCAGCGCCCATCCGGAGCCCCGTGGGCTCGAGCTCGTAGTCTTCGGGGCGCAGCTCCACTGGGCGCAGAGTCTCCACCTCGCGACTCGGCACGACGAGGACCATGCTGCCGGTGCTCCGCTCGGTGGTCTCGAACTTCGAACCGTCGCGGCGTGCCCGCCGCGCTTTTTGTTCGGCGGCCCAGGCCTCGAGCTCTTCGGTGACGGCGAAGCGTCCCGAGAGGGCGTCGAGCCTTTTGCCGGTCTTGCGGTTCTTGGGGTTCTTGGGATCTTGCGTCGCCACGTCAGGGGGTCAGGGTCAAAGTCGCCACCTCGGCGGTGGCGCCGGGACCGAGGGGCACGTTGAAGGTGCCGAGGACGCGGCCGCCGAGGGCTATCGATACGCTCCCGGTCGTCGCGCCCGGTGCCGCCTCGTCGTCGGCCCGTTCACCGCTCACGTTGTCGCTGCGGTCGGCGCTGCCGTCGGTTTCTCCGGTGCCGTTTCCAGCGCCGCAGGTCGCGACGTGGCGGAGAGACACGACCACCGTCCCGGCGAGGGGTTGGGCGGCGGTCGCGCTCTCGATTCGCGGGTGATCCCCCTCGGCACACGCCCCGTCGCCTCCGTGGCTTCGAGAAATCCCCGGTGCCGGTTCCCCGTCGGGGCCGGTGACGACCAGGTCGATGTTGGCGTCTGAGCCCCAGGTCGCGACGATTGCCAACTCGCCCTCGGCGTAGCCGCAGCCTTCGTCGATGAGGCCGTCGCAGTCATCGTCCAGAGCATCGCAGCGCTCGTTGGCCCCCTCGGTGCACGCGAGCTCCATGGTGGTGGCCCCGTCGGCGGCGACCGCGGTCCCCCCCGTCGCAGGAGGCGCGGCCGGCGGTGTTTCGGGGACCGGCGTCGCGGGGGGCGTCGAGCCTCCGCACGCCATCAGCAGAGAGCTCACCAGGGCGGATGATGCGAGGATCAGAACGAGGCTCGGAAAGGCGTGGGCGGTGACGCGCATGGCGCGAAGCCTACCAGCCCCCTGAATTAGTTGGGCTTGTTGTCACGGGCTTCCCGCGCTGCCCGTTCGAGGGCTTCTTGAACGGTCTCCCGGGCCTGCTTGTCGATTTCTTCGTCGAAGACCAGGACCTCGCGGCCGTCGGGGCGGCGCTCGAGGCGGACGACGTTGCCCTGGGCGGAGCCTGCCTTGTCAGAGCGGCGCCCTTTCGGACCTGATGCCTTCTTGGTCTTCTTGGTCTTCTTGGTCTTCTTGCTCTTCTTGGTTTTGGGTCCCCGGGTCTTCAAGCGCGCAAAGAGTTTCCACGCCTCGGAACCGTCGAAGGGCGCGATGGGAATGAGATTGAACGCCGCGAGGGCGAGGTTCAGTCGGATGAAAGTGTCGGCGAGCTGGCTCCCGAAGACACTCGTCGGTGCGTAGACGAGCTGGGTGACGAGGAGCGTGACGATGAAGAGGGCTACCTGAAAGATGACGCCACCCCAGGCGATGATCGAGCTCTCGACGGGGCTCGGGTAGCCCGCGTATTTGCACAGGCCGCCGAAGCCGCTCACCTCGACCGAGAGCGCCTGGAGCCCAAAGCGCAGTACGAAGAAGAGGTGCCCGATCTCGTGCCAGATGATGACCAGCACGGCGCCGAGCCAGATCCCCGGCGCATAGCTGAAGCCGCTGACGAAGAGCGCGAGCAGAGGGATGCTCCAATGCGCCCGGACCGGCACCCCGCGGAGCTTGAAGAGAGTCAGGTACCCGCGTCTAAACATTCGCCACGAAATGTAATCACGCCCCGGTGCCGGTGGCACAGAGCTTTGATCACGCCGTTTTCCCCGAAATTCCTCCCATCGTATGGACGTGAGGGGCCTCGGGCACTACAGGGAGCGCCACCATGAGCGATCAGCGCACGGCCGAAGAGCATGTCCGGGGCCTCCTCGAGCACATCGGTGAGGACCCGACCCGGGAGGGGCTCCTCGAGACACCGGCGCGGGTCGTCCGCGCCATGGCCGAGCACTTCTCCGGCTACGGCCAGGACCCGGCCAACTACCTCTCGACGACCTTCAGCGACGTCGAGGGTTACGACGAGCTCGTCCTCGTCTCCGACGTCGAGGTCTTCAGCCACTGCGAGCACCACATGGTGCCCTTCGTCGGGAAGGCTCACGTCGCCTACATTCCCAATGGCCGGGTCGTCGGTCTGTCCAAGCTCGCCCGGGTCGTCGACGTCTTCGCCCGGCGCCTTCAGGTGCAGGAGAAGCTCACCGCGCAGATCTCCCGGGCCATCGCCACGCACCTCGAGCCCCAGGGGGTCGCCGTCATCCTCCAGTGCCAGCACTTCTGCATGTGTTACCGGGGCGTGCGCAAACCCGGCTCGTGGACGACCACCTCCAAGCTGCACGGCGTCTTCCTCGAGGACCCCGCCGCGCGTAGCGAGCTGCTCACTCTGATCGGTATGCCAAAGGCAATCGGCGCCTAAACTGTTGTGTTGTGGGGTCAGTAGCTCTTCGGCAGCTTTGAGGCGACGGCGCTGAGGGCGTTGAGCACACCGAGGGACCGGGCGATCTTCAGCTTGGGCCCTTCGACCTTGTAGTCGGGCGATACGAGGGCCTGGGCCACGTTCATCTGGCCACGGTCGAGCCTGCACCAGATGGCGTAGGGTGTCGTGGTCCGCGCCATCGTCACCTTCTTGTCGAAGGGGCGAGCTCGCATGGCGCCCGGGGCGTCTTCGACCTCGAGGTCTTGCCTCACCCGTCCCCGGTCGATGTGCAGGGTCTGGCAGACGTCTTTGCCGTCCGGGGTGTCGAGGCAGACCAGGGTGATCACGTCTTCGAATTTTCGAGCGGCCTTCTGAAAGCCGGCGTCGTCGTTGAGAGCGGCGACGTAATACTCCGCAAATTCAGGGGTCCAATAGCGAAAGATGTCGGTCATCGGCTCCTCATTTGGGACCCAAGGAAGGGGCCCCCGTGGGGTCGGATGGTAGGCTTCCGAGCATTCGATGGCGAGACATGCAGCGGCAATCGTGGTGATTTTTCTTGGGCTGTCGGGCCCCGACGCCCCTCTCGCGTCCCCCGCCCCGGGTCTCGAGGTCATCGCCGACGCTGCCCTCGCGTTCACTCCACCATCCCTCACCGCGGCCCTGCGCTGTGACACTCCGGTGAGCGTGCTCGGTTGGCTTTCGGTGGATCTCTCGGCCCACCCCGAGGACCACGAGTTCCGGGTGATCGCGACCTTCGGCGCTCCTTTGTCGGCGGAGCGGTGGCAGGGGTGTCGGGTCCTCGAGCTCGACATCGACGGCGCCCTCACCCGTGTTGAAACGCGCTACACCGGGGTACCCATGGAGCGCGGGGTCTACGACGCGGTCAACGTCGAGCTCACCATCGACGATGTGCGCCGGATCGCCGCGGCGCAGCGGGTGCGCGCCAACCTCTGCGGAGACGTGATGGAGCTCCCCCGTGCAGAGCGGGCCGCGCTGTCGAGCTTCGTGCGGCGCTTCGACGAGATGGCGACCTACGATGGCCCGCCGCCGCCGAGCCCTCCCGAGGACCTCGCCGGCGATGCCCACGAGGACGAGCCGCCGCCCCCGGACCCGCCGGCCCCAGCCTGACGCCTGTTCACGCGAGGGCGCGCTCGAGGAGCCGCTCTGGGCGATCGGCGAGCGAGAGCGCGCGGGCGGCTGCCTGGCCCCCGGGGCTCATCTTGGCCCAGGTTTTCTGGAGGATGACCACCACGGCGTCGTCATCCTTGTCGGCGATGAACGGCTCGCAGTAGTGGACGAGAAAGACGAGGCAGGCGACATCCTCGAGGGCTTGGGCTTCCGGATTCGTCGCGCGGTTCTTCTTGCGTACGATGCCCTCGACCGCAGCGACCATCGCGTCGTCGTAGCCGACCTCGCGGAGGATGGTGCCGGCGAGGGCTGCGTGGTGCTTGCTCGAGTCGCTGCGCCAAAGGAGATAACCGCTGCGATTCATCGGGTAGTTCTCCCGAGGCATCTCGAAGCGCTTCAGGTGTTGGGCCCGCACCGCGAGGCGGAGCGCCTCGGTCGCCCCACCCATGAAGCTGTCGAGGCGCGCGCTCATGCGCTGCGCGTAGAGAAGGCCCCTCGTACTGGCCCCCCCCTCGGCTTCTTCGAGGACCGGGTCCTCGCCGTTGGCGGCGTCGAAGCGCGCGATGGCATCGTCGAAGCGCGTCACTGGCAGGTTACCGGCAGGTCATGTGTGGGTCATGAGTGGGTCATGAGTGGGTCATCGGTGGGTTATCTGCGCATCCCGCGGCGCATCCCGCGGCGCATCCCGGACCCGCCGTTGTTGCGCAGTTGGTCCCGGATCGCCTCCTGGTGTTCGAGCTGCGCGTTCAGCCACTGCTCTGGGGTCGCCACGAAGCGTGCCCGGATCACCGTCTGGCGGAGGTTGGTTTCGCTCTGGATCGTGGCTTCGACTCGCCCGGTGACGGACCCTTCGTCGACCGCTTCGATCGTCAGCATGCCTTCGGTGCTGTGCAGGTATCGCGAGTTGCCGGCCCCGAGGACCACCGTGGCGACGCTCGAGTCTCGCCCGGCGTGGGCTGACCGGGTTTCGTCCGTTGCGGCCAGGACCGGGTAGCTCCCCGGCAAGAATCCCTCTCCGTAGAAGGTGATCATCACGCCGGTCTCGGCGTCTTCGCCGAGGAGGACCTGGCTCACCATGCGACTGCGGCCGAGCTTCGCTGCGAGCTGCCGGACCGGGTGCTCGAAACGGATGTCATCGGCGTTCCAGATGGGCAGGGCCACCTCGCCTCGGCCAGGGGTCGGCGCGGTCAGGGCGTCGAAGCCCGGGATTACTGGCTCCGCGGGGCGTGGTTCGACCCTCCGCTCGGGAACGACGACGGGCTCCTCCGAGCAGCCGAGGCCCATCGCCAGCCAGGTGACGGTCATCAACCCAAAGATCGTCCAAGACCGAAGAGCGCCCATGGTCCCTTATAGACCCCAATTATACTCTGAGGGGAACCACGCTCTCTCCCCGTGGTCGAAGCATCGTGCGCACCCTCAATCCACTCGCCTGTTCACTGCTCGTTTTGGCGTCCTTCTCGGCGCTTGGTGCTCCGGGCCGGGCCCACGGTCAGGCCCTCGAAGAGATGGCCCAGGACAGCGATCGTCCAATCGAGATGAGCCCCTGGCACGCCGCCCTCGAGAGGGTGGTTCCGCGTCTCGACTCGTGCCTCGTCGCCGAGGACGCCCTCTACGAACTCGGTCGGAGCTGGGAGCAGGTCCTCGCCTCCGCAGATTGGGACCCCCGGGCCCCTGCCCCCCGGGCCTGGGTCCGCCGCGCCGGGCCTCACTTGAGGCGGGCGTTTTTCAATCGGCGCCTGTCCGCAGCGGCTCGGAAGCTGGCCCTGGTCCTCCTGGTCGAGGTGCAGCACGAGAACATGCGCCCGGTCTACCGGCGCATGCTCGAGCTCGACCATTGCCCGACGGACTGGATATCCCTCGCGGCCCAGGGGCTCTCCCTCATGGCCCACCCCGAAGACGAAGCGGCCGTGATGCGCGCTTTCGTCGCCGAGGTGCCGGCGGACGGTCGGGCGCCGACGCCCTCTTCGTGGGCGCTCTGTGCAGCGACCGGGCGCATGCTCCGGGGCGACGTCGTGCCTCCCGACGTCGCGGCCGCGGTTCGCCGGCTCTTCCTCTTCGGTCCCCAGCTCGCCCTTCAGGTGTGCATGCCGCTCTTGGTACGCCTGCCCGACGCTCCGGCGTTGGCCCATCGCGTCCTCGATGGGGAGGACTGGCCGATGGCGGTCGTCGGCGACGACCCACGCAATCACGACATGCTCCATTGGTACGGCCGGGGCGGCGCTCTGATCCTCCTCGGGCATACCGGCGGCGTCGAGGCGATTCCACGGCTCGCGGCCGCGCTCGCCGAGGACTCGTTGATGGCGGCTCCGACCCGAGACGGGGCGGTCCAGGGCCTCGCTGCCCAGGCGGGCCCCGACGCCCGGGCACTCCTCCGGGATGCGCTCTCGGATGCCGTGCGGAGGACCCCCCGGGTCGCCCATGCGCTGCTCCGCCTCGGCGACGAGGAGAGCGCTCCTGCCCTGCTCCGGGTGGCCCTCGAAGGAAGCGGTCTCGTCGAGATGCGCATGAGCGCTGCCAACGCCTATACGCTCCTGGCATCCGGCCGCCCCGGTGCTGCCCGTCGTTGGGATAGAGCCCTCGCCCGGGCGCCCGATCTCGGCCCACCCTTCGAGGCTCTCGACGCGCGCATGGTGACCATGGTGGGTCGTCTGGTCGGCGCCGAGCGGTGCACCACCGATGATGCGTGCTGGGCCGCCGCGCTCCACGACCGGGACCCGCAGGTCCGGGCCCGCGCCTTCTGGCAGCTCGCCCGGCGACCCGCGTTCGACGAAGACGAAGAGCGCGCCCTCGCCGCGGTGGCTGCCGAGACCCTCGCCCGGACGCCCCCCAATGAGCAACACGACGTGGTCGCCGGAGCGATAGCGCTCCTCGCGCGCCTCGACCGTGACCGTGCGCGGCCGTGGCTCTCGGTGATCCGTAGGGCTCGCGTGGCCTGGGAGGGGCGGACCAACCCGATGGGCCTGCCCTTCGACATCCCCCTCGCGCTGGCCGAGCTCGAGCGCCGCCTCCTTTGAGCTCCTTCCTCTCGGATTATCGCGTTGGAGGCCCGCCTTCGGTACGGTAGGGCCTCGGGGTGCCGCCGTGTCGGTGCCGCACCGGCGCTGGAGACCGCATGAAATTGATCACCACCGTCGATGGTTTCGACGTGACCTATCGGCGCCTCGAGGGGCCCGGGCCCACCCTGGTCCTCTTGCATGGCGCCGGCCGCAATCACCTCGCCTGGGACGAAGTGCTGCCGAAGATCGGCGGCCTCGACGTGGTCGTTCCGAGTCTCCCCGGACGCTGCGGTTCCGAAGGCACGCCCCTCACGAGTGTTGGTGAGGCAGCCTCCTGGCTGCGAACCCTGCTCTGGAAGCTGGGTCTGTCCCAGGTGGTCGTGGCGGGGCACAGCTTCGGCGGCGCCATAGCCCTCGAGTACGCTCTCGGCGAAGCCGCGGCCGGGGCCCGGGGAGGACCAGGCCTCGCCGGCCTGGTCATGATTTGCTCTGGGGCCCGCCTCCGGGTCGCTCCGGCGTTGCTCGAGGAACTCGAAGAAGCCGCGAACGCCGGGCTGCACTCCGAACTCGCCGCGAAACTCACGGGCCGCCAGTCGGACCCGGACATCCTCCGTCGCCAGGAGGCTGCGGCGTCGAAGACGCCCAGCACAGCGGCCCTCGTCGACTGGCACGCGGCGAACGACTTCGATCGCATGGGCGACCTCGGCGGAGTCGGCTGCCCGACCCTGGTGATCGGCGGCGATGCTGACGAGCTGACCCCGCCAAAATACGCGCGTTACCTCGCGGACAACATCGAGGGGGCCCGCCTCGAGTTGATCGAGGGCGCGGGGCACATGTTGCCCTTCGAGCGCCACGACACACTCGCGTCTCGGTTGCACGACTTCGTCACCGAACTCGGCGAGGCGACCGACGCGGCGACCGACGACGCATCCGTCGCGGCGCCTCCATTTGGCTAGGGGGTGTCCCTAGTGCATAGGGTCAGGGCGCGATGGCGAGCTCGATGAAGTCGGCGACCGCATCCATCGATGCCGGTACGGCGCCGAACATTTGGGTGCCATGGGCGCCGTCCGCGTATTCATCGAATACCCATGGGCTGGGTGCCCCTGCCTCGAAGCCCTGGCTCCAGGCGGCCTCCGCCGTCGAGTAGACGAAGCGGATGGGCAAGGGGTCGAGGATGGCGCGCTGGTCGTTGATCTGTCGTTGGTTTTCCGTGTAACCGCCGCCCGTGAGGAAGACGAGGGCTCGGGCTCCGCGGTCCGGGTCGGCGGCTGTCTCCGCGACGAAGTCGAAGGCGGTCGTCGTGCCGTTCGACGCGCCCACCAGCACGATGCGGGTGGTGTCGAAGCCGCAAGCATGCGCGCCGAGAAAGTCGAAGGCCGCCTTTGCGTCGAGCCAGCCACTCGGCCCCTGGTACGCGTCCTCGGCGCTGACTCCGTCGGCGGCGACGGCGCCGCGGCGATTGGTATTGATGACCGCGATGTCACGGTCAGTGAGGCGCTGAATGAAGTCGGCGGGGTAGTTGGATCGGTTGTTCGACGGCGGGATCATGTGCAGGAGGATCGCCGCGCCCCCGCCGCGCACGCCCGAGCCGTAAAAATCGGCTTCGAGGGAGACGCCGTCGTCGGTGGTCAGGGTCACGGTCTCGGGGGTGCTTCCCACGGGCAGGCACGTTCCGGCGGGCGCGTCGGTCGCCGTGTCGGCGGCGTCGTTTGACGAGTCTACGGCGGTGTCCGCGCCTCCCGAGTCGACGGCCGGAGTGCCGCTGTCGGTCTCGTCGGAACTGTCGCTGCATCCCCAGGGCAGTAAGAAGAACAAGAGCGCCGAGAGGGGCAGGAGCACCAAGAGCGGTCTGGTCGCGGGCTTGTTCATGGAGGGCTTTCTCGAGGTACGCAGTCGCAGATCCCGATGAGGCGGGCCGAACCGCAGCTGTCGGCGATGAAGCGATCACACGCATCGACCCCGCGGCGGTACTGGTCCGCGCAGCGGAACCCGACGTTGCTGCAGTAGTGGTCGCAGCTTCGTAGCGTCGAATCTGCGAATCCGAACCGGCATCCGATCGCCGGCTCTCCACCGCAGTCCGTATAGCTCGGAACCGTCCCGGCGAAGTGGTCCGTGCAGGTGGGCGCCGGGCCCGTGTCGGCGGGGCCCGTATCCGGGGTGCCGCTGTCGCCTGGGCCCGCGTCCAAGACGTCGCTGTCGCGCATTGCAGAATCTACCGGGCCCGAATCCGTCGTGCCGCTATCCGGCGAGCCGGTATCGCCGGCCACAGCCGAGTCCCCGGCGCTCCCGTCGGTGAGCTCCCCGCTGTCGAGAGGGCCCGGCGGAAGGGTCGCGCTCGTATCGAGCGAACACGCCGAAACGAGTACCAGGGCGAGGGTGAGGACTCGGAGGAGCATCGAGGCGCGGAGCCTAGCTCAATCGGGTGCCGGGCGCCCGGTGGACGCCCGCCTTGGTTTTATTGGGCGAGTTCGTCGCGCAGGCGCTCGATGCCTGCCCGCTCGGTGCGGCGGAGCGACGGGCCGTCGAGGAGGGCCTGGACCAGAGGGCGCGCTTCGGGGCCGTAGATGTTCATCACCATGGCGCGGGCGCGGCGGCCGACGTTGCCGTGGCCGGCGAGGCGGATGATGTTGTCGCGCATCTCGGGGTCGGCGCGGGCGCTCGGGTCGAGGTCGTAGGCGCGTTCGTAGCGGTCGAGGGCGTCGGGGCGCCAGCCCCGGGCGTGGTAGCCGTGGCCGAGGAGCAGAAAGCCCCGGGGGTCGGTCCGGTTCTGGCGAATGTAGTTTTCGAGATTCTGCTCGGTGCGTTGGGACATCGCGCCCCTCGCGATCTCCCGCCGCGCCGCGACGAGGGCGCGCGGTACCGGCGCCGCCCACGGGTCGATGCCGGGTTCCTCGATGGGGTCCGGCGTTGCCGTGGCCGCCGGGGGAGCCGCGGGCCTCACCCCGGTTGCTGGTACATCGGGGTCCTCCGCTTCTTCGTGGGGGGGGGTTGGCGTCGACGGGTCTGACTGGCCCGCCGAAGCGGCGGCGGTCGCCGGCGTCACCGCGCCGGGCGGACGGTCCGCCTCGTCGCCGCCGCTGAGCACTGCAGTGAGCACCGCGGCACCCGCTGCGAAGAAGAGCAAGGCGGCCCCGGCGATTCCCAGGATTGCCCACGCGGTTCGCGGCGACTGGAGCGCGGACTGGAGGGCGGATTCCGGTGATGCATCCGGGCCGGACGGGGTCGCCATCGCGGCGGTCTCGGGGGTCTCTCCGGGCTTTGGTCCCGGGGGAGGCCCCGGCGTGCCCCGAGCCGCTACCGGCAACGCCGTCGGTGCCAGGCTGGGCCGGGGGATCTCGGCGGCACCCTGGTTGGGCATGCCCTGGACCATCGGCCTCGGAAGTGCGGCGAGGGCCGCGAGCATCTCCCCCGCATCGCCGAAGCGCGACCGCGCCTCTTTTTCGGTGGCCTTCGCGATGAAGCGCTCGAACTCGGGGGTGGGGCGGAGGCCCGGGCATACCTTCCCGAGGCTCGGCAGCGGTGCGATCAGGTGCTGACGGATGAGGTCCGGTGGGTCGCCTTGAAAGGGGCGTGTCCCGGTGAGCATCTCGAAGAGCAAGATGCCTGCGCTGTAGACGTCGCTGCGCTCTCCAGCGCCCTGTCCCGCAGCCTGCTCCGGCGACATGTACGCGGGCGTACCGAGAATGGTCCCCGTCTTCGTCAGCGCCGGGCCGCGGCCCTTGCGCTCACCGGCAACGAACTTCGCCAGGCCGAAGTCGAGGAGCTTCACGTGCATCGGGTCGTCGGTGAGGCGTTGGAGGAAGACGTTGGCGGGTTTGAGGTCGCGGTGGGCGAGGCCTCGCGAATGGGTGAAGGCGAGGGCGCGTAGGATCTGCTCGAAGATGGTTCGGACCATCGGGGCCCGGAGCGGCGCATCGCGGGCGATGAGCTCGTCGAGGGGCTCGCCTTCGAGGAGCTCCATGACCAGGTAGGGCGCCTCGTCGATGTGGCCGTAGTCGGTCACGGCGACGATGTGGGGGTGAGACATCGCGGCGAGGTTTTTGGCCTCGCGCTCGAAGCGCAGGCGCAGCTCTTCGCTCTCGCCGAACTCCGGCGACAGGACCTTGATGGCGACCTCTCGGTCGAGCTTGTCGTGGACCGCGCGGTACACGGTGCCCATGCCGCCTTCGCCGATCTCCCCCTGGAGGCGATAGCGGCCGTCGATGACGCGGTCTGGATTCGAAGCGGGCACGGGGACGCAGTGTAGCGCGATACTGAAAGTTGATGAACGTGTCTCGGGGGCTCAGGGGCAGGTGTCGCATCCGGCGCCGAACGGCGTGCACTCGTCCGGGACCTCCTCACAGCCCACCTTGCACGCGGGTGTCGGGCAGCCGCCCGTGGCGGTGCACATTACCTCACACGCGCATGCGGCGGCACAATCCACGGCCCCGCAGGTTGCTTCGCCCTCACAGGTGATGTTGCAAGCGCCACCGTCGCAGATTAGCGGTCCGTTGCACGAGTCATCGCCGATGCAGTCGATCGCGCATGCACTCGTGTTCAGACATCGCATCTCCCCGGCGCAGGTTCCGACCCCCTCGCATTCGAACGCGCACTCGCCGCCGTTGCAGGTGCCTTGGCCGCAGGACCCGGCGCCGAGGCAGGTCACGTCGCAGTCTCGCGACGGCGAGCAGTCGACCCCGCCGCCGCAGCTCCCCATCCCAATGCAGGAGACGACACAAGGCCCATTGCCGCAGGTGACCGAGGTGCACGCGTCGTCGTTCATGCACACCACTACACAAGGGATGTCGTCTGGACAGACCACCTCTTCACCAGCGGATCCGTTGATGATGCAACCGCCGGCTTCGCAAGAATCGCATCCCGTGGGACAGGGACCCGCATCCTCGTCGAACGCCGTGTCGAACGCCGTGTCGAACGAAGCGTCGAAGGCACCATCCGGGATGCCGCCGTCCAAGCCTCCATCGACGAAGTCGGCGATCGACCGGCAACCGATGCCTGGGATGCACCATTGTTCTGCCTCGCACATGTCGTGGCTTGCTTCGTATAGACAAACGCCGCCCGTGCAGAGAGGAGCCGCGCAGCCGGTAGGTGACGCCGGGCAGTCGCCGCCGGCGGCGCAATTGGTGAAGCCGCACGCGCCGGGGAACGTCTCGGTGCACTCGGGATCGACGCACCGACCTGCGAGGCACGCGGTGGCGTTTGCATCGCCGCCGGGGTCGGGGCACTCGATCCCGCGGCAGTCCCGAGTCATGACGACGATGGCCCCCAAGTTTCGTCCCTCGTAGGTGACCGCGACGGGTCGTTCGGCGACGATCCGGCCACCGGCGTCGACGAGCTCGACGCGCAACCGCACGGTGCCCGCGGAGAGGCCCGTCAGCTCCGCGACGCGGCGGCCCTCGATGTAGTCGTCGCCGTTCGCGACGGCCGTCTCGATGACCATGTCGGTTGAGCCGGCGCCGAGGACTAAGGTGCGCACGCGGGTGAACTCGGCCCCGGGGACGAAGTCGGTCTTGACGTCGAGGGCGAGGATCGCCGAGTCCCCTTCGCAGCCCGTGGTGCCGACGAGCACGGTGGCGGCGAGGGCGAGGGCGACCCCGATGGCTCGGAGGGCCCCGAGACGACTCTGCATTTGGTGACGGTGAGACACGGGAGCCATTCTACTCTTCGTCCTGAGAATTCGCATGGGCTGGGTGGCCCCCGGGACCATCGCCGGTAAGCTGGCCGCGATGGGTCGGGGTATATTCGCTTTTTCGTGTGGGTTGGTTCTTTTGGCCGCGGCCTGCGGTGATCCCGCGGAGCCCCCGGCGGACGGTGGCGCCGATGCCGCCGCTGACGCCGGCACCGACGCTGCCCTCGACGCAGGTCCCGACGCCGTCGTCGATGCCGGGCCTCCGCCGCCGTCGATGGCGGCTCCTCGGCCCTTCACCCAGTGGGTCGACCCCTTCATCGCCACCGGGGGCCTCGGCTTTGGGGTCGGCAGCGCCTACCCCGGCCCGGCCCGACCCTTCGGCATGGTGCACCCGGGCCCCGACACCATGGAGGAGGCGGGCCTCGCCCCCGGCTTTGCTCACTGCGCGGGCTATTGGTACGCCGACGACCACATCCGCGGCTTCAGCCACACCCGGGCTCACGGCATGGGCATCCCCGAGTACGGCGCGGTCATGCTGATGCCGACGGTGGGCATGGATGCGTCGAAGACGGGCCCCGACGGCTACGGCAGCACGTTCTCTCACGACACCGAAGAGGCCGCGCCCGGGTACTACGCCGTGACCCTCGAGGACCCGGGGGTGCGCGTGGAGCTCACCGCTGGCGAGCGCGTCGCGGTGCATCGCTACACCTTCGATGCTGGGGCCGACGCCGTCGTGCTCAGCGACGTCGGTCACCACATGGCCGACGTCGAGGCCATCGACGGGGAGATCGTCGTCGACCCAGCGGCCCAGGAGTTCTACGGCTTCAGTACGTTCTCCGCCGGATACTCGGAGCGCTTCGGCGGCATGCCGGTCTACTTCGTCATGCGCTTCTCGCGTCCGTTCTCGTCCCACGGCGTCTGGAAGGCGGGCGCGCTCTTCGACGGCGAAACGACCCGCGCCGGCGTCGACTCGGGGGCCTGGGCGCGCTTCGATGCGAGCACGGACACTTCAGTCGAGGTGGCCGTCGGCATCTCCTTCGTCGACCTCGAGCACGCCCGTATGAACCTCGACGCCGAGGCCCCGACCATCGACTTCGAAGGCACCCGCGCCGCGACCGAGGCCGTCTGGGAAGAGCACCTCGGCCGGGCCGAGATCGAAGCCCGGACCGAAGCCGAGTTCCGGACCTTCTATACGGCGCTCTACCACACGCTCCTGATGCCCACCCTCGCGACCGACGTCGACGGGGCCTACCGGGGCATCGACCAGGAGGTGCACGCCGTCGACGGTTTTACCTATTATACCGACTTCTCGCTCTGGGATACGTTCCGAACCCTGCACCCGCTGCTGACCCTGCTCTACCCGGAGCATCAGCTCAACTTCCTCCGGTCGCTCCTGGCGATGGGGACCGACGGCGGTTACATGCCGCGGTGGCCCCTCGGCATCGGCTACACCGGTGGCATGGTCGGCGACGGCGCAAACATCGTCTTTGCCGACTCCTGGGTGAAGGGCATCACCGACTTCGACCTGCGCGCGGCCTATGACATCATGCTTCGGACCGCGACCATGGCCACCCCGCCGGACTCGCCCTTCCACGGCCGGAGCGGAGTCACCGAGTACATGGAACTTGGCTACGTGCCGATCGAGGCGGCGGGGTCGAGCGCGAGCTGGACCCTCGAGGTCGCCTACATGGATCATGGCCTCGCCACCATGGCCGAAGCTCTCGGTGAGGACGCGGACGCCGCGGACTTCCGCGCCCGGTCCGGCAACTGGCGAAACCTCCTCGACCCCGAGAGCGGCTTCTTCATCGGACGCCACGCCGACGGCACCTTCGCCGACGTCGACCCCTTCATCTGGGAGGACTACTACTCCGAGGGCAACGCCTGGCATTACCTCTGGCTGGTGCCCCACGACCTCGACGGACTCGCCGAGGCCCTCGGGGGCCGGGACGCGTTCTTCGAGCGCCTCGACTACTTCTTCTTTCAGTCGATGCGCCGCCCCTACGTCTCCTTCGGTGCCGACATCTGGTACTGGCACGGCAACGAGCCGGACATCCACGCCCCGTGGATCTACAGCGCCCTCGGCCGCCCGGCGGAGACCGCCCGGGTCAACCGCTGGGTCGTCGATACGCGCTACGGCGACGGCCCTGACGGCCTCCCCGGGAACGACGACGGCGGCACGATGAGCGCCTGGTACGTCTTCACCGCCCTCGGCATTTTCCCCCTCACCGGCCTCGACTACTACCTGGTGGGCGGCCCCCAGGTCACCGGCGCGACACTCCACCTCACCGGCGGCGACCTCACCATCGAAGCCCCCAACGCCAGCTATCGCGCCTTCTACGTGCAAGACGCGACCCTCGACGGCGTATCCCTCGACCGCGCCCGGGTCGACCACGCCGACCTCGCCGGCAGCACCCTGCACTTCGAGATGGGCGTAGCCCCTTCCGACTGGGCAGCGCGCTAGCCCCTCAAGGCATACACCCCGCCGGGATGTCACCGGCGGTCGGGCAGAGGATGGTGTCTCCGTCGAGGATGAGATGGATGGAGTCGATGCTGCTGTTGCAGTTGGCGTTGGCGTGGCCGTCGCTGGACCGGCCGTCGCGGTACTCGGGGCACCAGTGGTTGATGCATACCTCGTTGGGCTCTCCGGCGATGAGCAGGAAGGTGCCCATGAAGACCGGGGTCGGGTCGATGCAGCACCGGGTCCGCGTGCCGTCCCGGCAGACCATGCCGCCGCCACAGTCACTGTCGGCCGAGCAGCTCATGGTGTTGTCGACATCGTCGACGATAAAGTGGTCACCGACGTTCTCTTCCCAGGGTTCGCCGGTCGCGGTGCACGAGTTGGTGATGGTCAGGTAGCCGGTCTCGTCGAGTTGGCTGGTGCAGCTCTCGGCGATGTACTCGTCGTAGATCCGGTAGTAGCCCGTGAGGTCGACGCTCACGGTGGCGCAGGCCTGGTCTCGCCGACCATCGCCGAAGACGTAGATTTGTCCGTCGGCTTCGCCGTCGCGGTCGTCGGTGAAGGTCGCCGTGCCCCGGACATCGATGGTGCAGACGGGGTACTCGCAGAGTTCACCGACACAATGGGACCGGCCGCCGTCGCCCGGGCCGCCGCCGCCACCACCGCCGGTTCCTCCCCCGCCATCTCCGCCGCCGCCGCCGCCGCCTGCGCCGCCGCCGCCCGCCCCGTCGTCGCCCCGGGAGCACACGCGGAACTCGCCTTCGAACCAGCACGACCAGGTTTCGTCACCCCGGTCGTCCGGGTAGTCGGAGTTCTCGTTGATGCAGACGATGAGGTCTCCCTCGCGCTCGCAGGTCCAGGTGCCTCCCCCGCCGTCGTCCGGGAAGCCGCTCCCGCTCCCGCCGCCGCTCCCTGACCCGTCATCGCCTGCGGGTCGGGTGCACGTCGTCCGGTCGTATTCGTCGTTGCAGTCCCAGTTGCCGCCGCTGCCTTCATCGGGGTAGTCGGGGCCCGGGCTCACGCACACCTCGCCGCCGCTCGGCTGTTCTTCGCATTCCCAGTAGTCCGGGCACTCGTAGAGAGCGCAGTCCCCGCCGATCGCGCAGTCCGGGTCCGCGGGGCATACGGGGTTGGGGTTGGTCAG
>QMMC01000099.1 GCA_003647065.1 Deltaproteobacteria bacterium
CAGCAGTTCCGCTGGGCCAAGGGCTCCGCTCAGACCGCGAAGAAGCTTCTTCCGATCGTGCTCCGAGCGAAGATCCCGTTGAAGGTGAAGATCGAAGCGGTCTTCCACTTGACCAACAACTTCGCCTACCTCTTCCTGATCATCCTCGCGGCGCTCCAGCTGCCGAACATGCTCCTCCGCCGGGGCATGGACCACCCGGAGCTCCTGCTCCTCGACATCCCGCTCTTTGCCGCGACCTTCGGCTCGATCGTGATCTTCTACCTCACGACTCACCGCGCCCTCTACAACGACCTCTGGTCCGCCGTGAAACGCCTGCCGCTGATGATGGCCCTGGGCATCGGGCTCTCGATCAACAACGCCCGGGCGGTCCTCGAGGGCCTCTTCGGCAACGACATTACCTTCGTCCGCACCCCCAAGCACGCCATCACCGGCAGCACCAAGGGCGGCCTGAAGAAGAAGAAGTACCGCGCCGGCAAGATGATCCACAGCCTGCTCGAGGTGGGCTTCGGCCTCTACTTCGTCGCCACCATCGCCCTCGCCGTGATCACCGGCTCCTGGGTCTCCATCCCGTTCCTGGTGCTCTTCATGGTGGGCTTCCTCTACGTCGGAACGCTCAGCTTCATGCAGGCAACGTAGTCCGAATCCAATACGGCTAGGCCGTGAGCGAAACAGGCGCCACAGCGAAATGCTGGGCGCCTGTTTTCTTTTGTTCGCGGGTGGGACTGATGTCGCAGCGATTCGGATAGCGGTAGAGGCGCGGTGCGCGAGCGGTCGGGGTGTGTTCTGGATTGACGGCGTGGGTGTGGGTGCCTCCCGCTGCAGGGCTTTGTTACGCGACGACCGGAGTTGGCGCTGTGAGGGGCGGGTGTCGTGTCGCGGGGACCGGAGGGTGCCCCGTTGCCGGACGCTTTGACTTCCGCGGGAGGCACCCACACCCACGCCTGCTTTGCCTGAGCAGAGCCACCTGTCGATGAACTGGTGGTCTCGGGTGACCTCGGTGGTGTTAATTTGAAATGGGGATGCTCCCGGTCCCCGCAGGGCGCGTCTGCTCCGCTCCTAACTTTCGCAGTTGCCCGAGTGGTGTCGCGACGACGGAGGATCCTTCCGTACCGCACGATGTACGTGGCTGCGCACGGGCCTCCGCATCCACCCCGCCGCCGGGACCTCGTGTTGATAGCTGGGTGAGCCGCCTTTCCATTGGCGAGGCGGGCTCGTTGGGGTGGCACGAGGCGCGAATCGGGCTCGCTGAGAGCCGAACCTGCGTGCAGGTGCGCCGGGCCCTCCAGGGAGGTTCTGGCGGTGGGGTGGGTAGCGAAACCGGCGCCGCAGCGAAATATCGGGTGCCGGTTTTCCCTTGTTGGGGACTGACGGCCCACGGTGGCTGTACGCTGCCGGACGATGAAGACGCGCTTATCGATATCGCACCGGAGCATCGCCCTCGTCGTGGGGACGGGCCTCATCGCGTTCACCGCGGCGTCACTCTTCTGGATTCGAACCCGGCCGACGTTCAGCGAGGAAGAGCTCGCCGAGGCAGCGCGTTCCGTCGACGCCCTGCAAAGAGAACCCGACGGTGGGTGGTGTCATCGCCCGGCGCTGGGGGATGCCTCAGAAGCAACGGCCCCGTCACTGGCGGCGCTGATCGATCCCTCGGGCGAGTACGTCGAGTGCCTTCGAGAAGCTGCGCGGGAAGATGTCCGCGAGGCCACGCAGGGCATCGTCGGCACGCCGGATGATGAGCACCGACGATGGATCTTCGATGTCTCGAACCCATGGATTCCGTACTCTGCGACACCGACTGGACGTATATTCATCACCGCGCAGCACCCCCCGTACCCCGCAGGTCAGGTGCCGTCCGCATACGGGCGAGTGGAGGAGGCTTGCGAGGGCCTCGCGGACGCCGTTACGGCCCTCGCCACCCGCGATGGCCAGTGCTCGCCCTTTTCGCCGGGTTCACCCGGGTGGATGGGTTTGCACCCGGAGTTCATCGATCTGAGCCGGGCGATCGGAATTGTCGCCCGGGCACGAGCCCGCAACGGCGACCTCGAGGGGGCGCTGACCTTGCTGGTCCACGGGGTCACCGTCGTCCAGGACCTTCGGCGAGGGCCCACCACTCTGTTCACGGCGTTGGCAAGCATCGCCGCGGAGATGGAGCACTGGGCCACGTTCAACACCTTACTCATGTCGGCCCCCGGCCCAACGGCCGCGGTGCGCGCGGAGCTCACCGAGCTGATCGACCGCCTGATCGACGCATCGCCTCATCCCCACGACACCTTTGTGGGACAGGCAATGGCTGTACCGGAGTATGCGAGCACGAACGCCACGAGCCACGAGAGGGCCTTCCGGCAAATGGTCACCAGCGAAGAAGCGCGGGGCGTTGGGAGGTGGTGCTCGCGCGACCAGGACCCCATCGACTGTTTCTCAGCCATCCCCGCAGTTCCCGAAGAGGAGGAAGAACCCGGCCTCCTCGTCGAGGCCTGGAACTTCATCCGTGGCCCGAACGCCGAGTTCGGTGCCCGGCAGATATCGTCGATGGTCGACTACGACTTGAACAGCTATCGCCATGCCTACCTCCCCCAGCTCAGCACGAGCCCCGTCGCCGTGCACCTCGTGAAGGTCATGCTCGCGCTCTCCGGAGAGCGTCAACGAGGCGTCTGCCCGACCGAAGCCGACATCGACGAACGTCTCCTCGACATCCCCTTTACCCGGGGTTCCGTCGAGACTTCGCAGTTCCACGGGCCCCAGTACCAAGTGGCCGCGCCCCTATGGGCCATCGGCGAAAACCCGGGGAGCATGGTTTTTTACGCAGTATGTCCGGCTGTCGGTGGACGGTGGGTCCCGATGGGCGCCGACTGATTCACTGACGCGTCTACAGCCGACAGCGCAATGGGCAGCCTCTAAACAAGACCAGCGCCGCAGCGAAATATCGGGTGCCGGTATTCTTTTATTGGGGACTGCCACGGTTGCTCTACGCTGCCGGACGATGGGGACGGATTCACCAAAGTCGCAGTGGCGTATCGCCCTCGGCGCGAGCGCGAGCCTCGTCTTGATCGCGGCGGCGTCACTCGTCTGGATTCGAAGCCGACCGGCGTTCAGCGAAGAGGAGCTCGCAGGAGCCACCCGCGCGATCGACGACGTGCGCAGGGGCCTGACCACTGTACGGTGTGATCGCCCTTCACTGGCAGAGGGAGAAGCCGCTCCGGAGGACTCACTGGCGGCGTTGCTCGACCCCTCTGGAGAGTACGGCGCGTGTTTTCGGGCGGCCGGACAAGAGGACGTCCTCGATGCAAGTCGGGGCATCGTTCGCGCCCCGGATGGGACGAGCCGGCACTGGATCTACGATGTGCCGACGCCCACGGTCCCTTTCGCACCGGGGATCGGTGACCGAGTGTTCATAAGTCCCCAACATCCCCCCTACCCGACGGGTGAGCAGCCCCCTGCTTACCTCCGGGTCCTGAGCGCCTGCGACGGGCTCACAGATTCGGTGAGGGCGCTGGCTTCCACAGAGGGCCAATGCTCCCCCTTCGGGCCGGGCACGCCGGGGTGGGGCAACCTGCACCCTGAACTTCTTCACCTAGCCCGAGCAATCTCCGTCCTCGCTCATCAGGCCGCGCGAAATGGAGACCTCGAGGGAGCGCTGACGGCCGTCCTGCACGGGGTCTCCATCGTCCAGGACTCTCGGCGGGGAAGCACGAGCCTGGTGGTCGCAATGCATAGCATCGCCAGCGAGATGTGGCTTTGGTCGACGTTCAATGCCCTGCTCACACCGGCGCCCGGTCCGACGCCGACACAGCGCGCAAGGCTCGCCGGACTAATCGACCGCCTTCTCGACGCGTCACCCCATCCCCACGACGTCTTTGCGGCGGAGGCTTTGGCCGTCGGGACGACTGGACCCACGGTGGTCGCGAGCGAAGACCAGTCTGTGATTCACATGCTCGCGGGTGAGCAAGCGCGGCGCGCCGAGCGGTGGTGCGCCCGCGACCAAGATCCAGCAGACTGCTTCTCTGCCATGCCCAGGGTGACGCCGACCGAACCCGGTCCGCTTCTCGTCGCTTGGCGAATCGTCGGGGGCCCGCCCATCGAGCAGCGAGCGGTGTTCGACGGGCTTGTCGAATACAACACTGAGGCCTTTCGCCATTACCAAGCACGTTTGCTCTCATCCCCCGTTGCGATGCGCCTCATGAAGGTCGCGCTGGCTCTTTCGGCGGAGCGTCAACGAGGCGTCTGCCCCACCGACGCCAACATCGAGGATCACATCCTCGACATCCCGTTCGCCACGGGCCCCATCGAGGTCACTCAGCTCTACGGCGCCCAGTACGAGATCACCGCGCCCCCATTGACCATCGAGCCCAGCTTCGAGCGCATGGTATTCGTGACGGTGTGCCCGGCGGCGAACGCAGTGTGGATGCCGTTCTCCGATCCCTAGCGGTAATCGGACGACGCCGGAGGCGACGTCCACCAAGCCAAGGGGGGCAAAGGGGACGGTCCGGGGCAAAGGGGACGGTCCGTAGTTTTCGTAGTTTTTCGCACGACCCGGACGAATCGATCCCGACCCTCGGATCAAAACTACGAAAACTACGGACCGTCCCTCTTGTGCTTTGGGGAGGCTCTATGACGAGCACGACCGACCCGGTGTGAAGCGCATTTTCGTGCAGGCGCGCCAGGCCTCCGGGCCCGTTGCTCTTCATATCGGCGATCAGAGCCCTTTGCTCCGTTGCCAACAGTGAGGCCGTCTCGCCCATCCCCGGATCAAAGGCGGAGCGCACAGTGCGAGTGGGAGGTTCTGGCGGTGGGGTGGATGCGGAGGCCCGTGCGCAGCCACGTCCACCATGCGGTACGGAATGAACCCACCGCCCCCGCGACCATCCTCCGGTGACTGCGAATGTTAGGAGCGGAGCAGACGCGCCCTGCCGGGACCGGGGTCATCCCCGTCTAATGCCCACAGCAACCAGGGTCCTCGGAGACCACCGTCTCAGCCGAAGTTCGCCCTCCTTAGGTCAATCAGGGGCGGGTGTTGGTGCCTCCCGCGGAAGTCAGAGCGTCCGGCCCCCGAGCACCTTCCGTCTCCCGCGACATCAACCCCGCCGCGCACAGCGCCAACTCCGCTAGCCGCGTCACAAAGCCCTGCAGCGGGAGGCACCAACACCCACGCCGTCTTCGCGCTCAATCGCGCCCTCATCGCCACCAAACGCGTCCGCAAAAACAAAACTGGCGCCGCGGCAAGCTGCCGGGCGCCGGTGTCATTCGTCTAACGCGAGGACTCGGGCTTATCTACAAATCCCGTCCGAGCAGCTCTGGCCGGTCAGGCAATCGCTCTGGGTGGCGCAGTCGCTCGTGGCTTCGTTGGTGGTGATGCAGAGGCTCTCTTCGCTGCAGACGTTGAACTGCACGTCGAAGCGCCGGCACTGCTCGCTCGTCTCGCACGGGGTGCGGCAGACGCCGCTCCGGCAGACGCGGCCTTCCATGCACTCGGAATCGTTGCTGCAGAAGGGGCGGGGGCGGGTGTCGACGACGCAGGCGCCGGCGGTGCTGCACCGGAAGCCGTCGCCGCAGTCGGTATCAACCGCGCACTCGGGACGGCACGCGCCGTCGACGCAGACGCTGTCCCCGCCGCAGGCGGCGTTCGAGGTGCAGCCTTCGGTGATCGGGGGCGTACAGACGCCGGCGAGGCACATGAAGCCCGCGTCGCAGCTGCTCGCGTCGGTGCATCCGGTGACACACTCGCTGTTGATGCAGCTGCGACCCTCACCGCACTCGTGGTCGAACTGGCAACGCTCGTCGTCGGCGAGGCACTCGCCGCTGATGCAGAGCTCGCCGGCCGCGCAGTCGGTGTCCGCGCTGCAAACGCTGTCGTCGGGGGTGCAGACGCCGTCGAGGCAGACCAAGCCGGACGCGAGGCACTCGTCGTTGGTCGTGCAGACGCCGGGGTTCGGCACGGGGATGGGCTCGGTCGGGGCGACGCAGGAGCCCGAGCGGCACTCGGTGCCCATCTCGCACTCGTCGTCCGAGGTGCACTCACCGACGCAGCCGAGGTCCGTGCAGGCCGTGCCCGCGGGACACTCGTAGTCACCTACGCAGGGAGGGCGATCTGGCGGGTCCACGGGACGGCAGCCGAGGCCATCGCAGTAGTAGCAGCCGGAGTCGTCGCAGAAGTAGTCCTCGGAGGAGCACCCCGACCCCAGCGCGCTAAACGCGGTCAGAACGAGAGTGGTGAACATCAAGGCGCGCATCATTCGTTTTTCCTCCATCGAGGGGACTGACCCGGGTCGACGGTCGAAAGTAATCCACGATCTGTGCCAGAAGCTGGCAACTCGCGAACGGGGAGGATCACAAAGGATTCGCCGAGAATCGCCCCGAGTCGACGGCAAAGCGTAAACGCGGGTTCACGGCTGACCCCGTGAACCGCCCACATGGTTGGTATTTCTCGGTTTTCTCTTCACACTCCCGCGGCGATGCGGGTCGGGCGAGGGTGGGCGAATTGGGCGCCCGTCGGGGTGTGGGCCACCACAGGGCTCTCGGCGTGCGTTCTGGTGTGCCTTTCCGCGTGCGTTTTGGCGGCTGGCGGCGCCGGAGCCGCGACGTCCGGGAATCCCCCAGCGGATGCCCTCGTGGCCTACGTCGCGGCCCTCGACAGCGGGGATGTCGCCGCGGTCCACGCCCTGCTGACCGAGGAGCTTCAGCATGAGCTCTCGGTCGACGAGGTCCGGGAGCTCATGGCCGACAATCACGACGAGCTCGCCGACCAGGGGGCCGAGATCTCCCGCGGGGCGAGCCTCGTCCGAGCTTCCGCAGAACAGCCCCTCCACGGGGGCGAGACGGCGCACTTGGTTCGAGAAGAAGGAGGCTGGGCGATCGACGGCGGGGTGATCTCCGCGCCGGGCCTCGGGACCCCGATGGCGACGGTCCTCGCCCTTCGCCGGGCTCTTCAACGCCAGAGCCTACCCGGGGTCATGCGCGTGCTCGCTCGGGAGCCACGGGCGGAGCTCGAGGCCGAGCTGACCCGGTTGCTCGAAGAAACCGAGGACCCCCTCGACCTCGAGATCGAGGTCCGCGGCAATCGCGCCAAGGTGCGCACGACCGGCGGGCGGTTGATCAACCTGGTCCGAGAGGCCGGGGAGTGGCGCATCGTCGACATCGAATGACGCCGCGAGGCGTTCAGGGGAACGGCTTGGTAGTGGTGAAGAGGTAGTCGTAGAACGGAGCGGTCACCACCGCGGCCCAGACCGCTACGACCAGGAGCGTCGCCGCCGATCGCGCGCCGGTCTTCCACCAGAACCCCGGCAGGGTCCACGGCGGCGGAGGCAGGGGAACCACCTTCGACGCCTCGAGGTAGTCGGAAACGGGAGCCGCTTCCCGATAGCCCGCACTCTCCGATGGCTCCATCTTCTGCTTCTGCTCGAGGCGGACCAGCACTCGCGCGTTGTCCTCGGCAAGAAGGTCGCGGAGCGAGGACGATGCCGCCGCGCCCACTTCGGCCTCGAGGGGCTCACCCTGGTAGGTGAGCAGGAGACCGGAGCCGCCGACCTCATTCGTGGCGGGCTGAACTTTCAGCCGGACGAACCCCGGTTGGCCGGCGCGTACTTCTTCGAGGGAGATGGCCTTGGGCAATTTGGGGCCATCGGGCCTCGGCCAGATCGCGACACCGATGCCCTTCACCCAACGGCCGGCGATAGTGACCATGCCGACGCCGCCCCAAACGCCGACGGCGAGTTGGCCTACCGCGACCACTCCGATGGCGAGCTGGCCGACGACGAAGACTCCTCGGGCGAGCTGCCCAATCGCGATGAAACCGACGGCGAGCTGGCCGATGGCGATGAACCCGACCGCCTCCTGGCCGATGGCGATGAACCCCGAGGCCTCTTGGCCGATATCGAAGAAGCGCACAGCTTCTCTATATCAGACGATCGCGAGGCCATGCTTGGCTGCATGAAAAAGCAACTTGCCGCGCAGGTCATCGACGCTGCCGCGGCACCGGGCGATCGTCTCGGACGCCAAGAGCAGGGTCCGCTTTCCGTCGTGTTCCGCCACGATGCACGGAAGCTCCCCTTCGACCAGGGGCAGGAGGTCCGGGGGGATCTCGTCCCGGTGCAGGTATTCGATGGGCGCGCCGAGGGCCTCTTGGCATTGGCGCCATTCGGACTTCTCGGTGACCAGCCCATGGGTGATCTGGCAGAGAGCGCAGCCGTTGATGCGCAGGACCTTCTTGGCGCTGTCGACGAAGGCGTCCCAGAGGCCGGAATCGGCGTCGAAAATGAAGAGCAGGCGGTCGACGGGGACTTTATCCATGGGGCGTCGCCGCCATCTTATGCGACTGGCAATCTTGTCGTTACGCCGGTTGACGGCGGCGCCATCAATTCATAGGGTTTTGCGCTACCCAAAAGGGGACGGAGAGCCATGAGCGGCCACAATAAATGGTCCACGATCAAGCACCGCAAGGGCGCCCAGGATGCCAAGCGGGGCAAGATCTTCACCAAGATCATCAAAGAGATCACCATCGCGGCCCGGGGCGGCGGGGGCGATCCGGACGGGAACCCGCGCCTGCGCCGGGCCCTCGACGACGCCAAGGCCGCGAACATGCCCAACGACAACGTCGAACGGGCGGTCAAGAAGGGCACCGGCGAGCTCGAGGGGGTGAACTACGAGGAGCTCGTCTACGAGGGCGTGGGCCCCGCGGGCACGCTCCTGATTCTCAACGTAGTGACCGACAACCGAAACCGAACGGCGGCGGAGTTGCGGAAGATCTTCGACAAACACAACGGCCAGGTGGGCGCGGGCGGGTCGGCGGCGTGGGCCTTCGATGAGATGGGAATCATCCGCATACCGGGGGATTCGACGACCGAAGATCAGCTCTTCGAGGTCGCCGTTTCTGCCGGAGCCGAGGACATCGAGCTCCTCGACGATACGTGGATCGTCAGCACCCCCCGGGGCGAGCTCGATACGGTCCGGAGCGCGATCATCGAGGCGAGCCTCCCGGTCGAGACCGCTGCCCTCGAGATGATCCCGAAGACCCCGAAGATCGTCGACGGCCGCGACGCCGAGGTGCTCGTCAACCTCGTCGGCGTCCTCGAAGACCATGACGACATCCAGTCGGTCTTCACCGACTTCGATCTCTCCGACGAGGCCCTGGCCAAGCTCGAAGCCGAGGGCTGAGCCTTGATTATCCTCGGTATCGATCCGGGGAGCGTCGTGACCGGCTGGGGCGTCGTCGAGACCCGGGGGGCCAACCTCCGGGGCATCGACGCGGGAGCCCTGAAGCTCGGCCGGGGGGCCCTCGAGGAGCGCCTGGTGAAGCTCTTCGATGGGCTCTCGGGGGTCATCGAAGAGCACACCCCGGACCAGGTCGCCGTCGAAGACATCTTCTTCGCCAAGTACCCCAACGCCGCCCTCAAGCTCGGCCACGCCCGGGGAGTCGCGCTCCTCGTCGCGGCCCGGGCGGGGCTCAGCGTGGCGGCTTATCCCCCGGCGGTGGTCAAGCGGACCGTGGCCGGCCGCGGACGCGCCGACAAGACCCAGGTCGCCCAGCTCGTCGCGGCGATCCTCGGTTGGCAGACCAAGAAGACCCACTATCCAATCGACGCCACCGACGCCCTGGCGATCGCCATCACCCACGCCCGGGCCGCGAGCGCCCTCGGAGCGGGGCTGCCGACCAAGGGTCGCAGGGCCCGCAAGAGTCGCAAGGCTCGCTAGGCTCACTAGGCTCGCTAGCGCCCGGCGCCAGCGCCGCTCGGAACGCCGGAGCCGCGCGGCTCAGCTGCGGCGACGCGCGAGGCCGAGCCCGACCAGGAACAGAACCGCAAGCGCCGGGGCCGTGGCATCGCGAGGGGAGAGAGCGCTCGCCGAGCATCCGCCACCATCGGGGGGCGGTGGAGCACTGGCATCGGAGCCCGCATCGACGACCGCGCCATCGGGCGGAGCGCTGCCCGAGTCGACTCCGGCGTCTGTCGATGTCCCCGCGTCGGCGGGAGGGGTAACGGCGGGGGAGATCCGAAGGTCGACCGAGAAACCGCCGACATCCCGGTTGTAGGAGTCGAGGGTGAGGGCATAACGGCCCGCGGGTACCGTCACCTCGAAGAGCGAACCCCGGTTGGTATCCGTGATGTCATCGTTGCACGCCAACTCGGCGCCGCCGCAGTCCGCGTGCAGGTAGAGCACGGTGTCGAAGCCCGAGCTCTCGGCACTCACGACGCTGCGCTCGGTGAGATCGAAGACCCAAACCCGGTCCGGTCCGCCGCCGCCGCCACAAGAGCCCCGGCTCGCGTCCGAAAAGCCGAGCAAGGAGCCGGTGATGGTCTGGCTGCGCCCGGGGAGCATGCGTGCCGTGTCGCAAGAGTCCGCCGGCGGGATCGGCACGCAGGGACCATCGCAGGTGCACGCAGAGGAGACGACGCCGGGGGTCGCGCAGAAGGCGTCGATGGCCGGGGCCAGGTAGGTGAGGGACTCTCCGTCGTCGGTCGGCGCGGGCGAGATGACGTTGACGATGTTGCACGGGCCGCTCGCGACGAAGTCGGTCTCGCCGCCGTCGAGGAGGGCGACCAGCGCACCGGTGTCGTCGAAGACGCCGGACCCCGAGTTGCCGTGGAAGGCGTCGAGGGTGGCCTTGAGCCAGATGCCTTCGCCGTTGTTGACGGTTACCTCTCCGCCCGACGCCATCTTCATCGGGATGCCGTTTGGGTGCCCGATCAAGGTCAGGGGCGTGCCGAGGGGCAGGCCCCCCGGCAGCGGCCGGAGCATCGGCGGGGTATGACCGACGACGGGACGGTCGAGTTCGATGACGGCGAAGTCGGCTACGCCATCGTTGAGGGAGGCGCGCACCGATACGCACCGGTAGACGTCATCTGCGGTGAGCGAGGCGAGCACACCTGCCGAGGTGTAGCGAAAACCGAAGACCCAGGGACGAGACCCGTCGCAGTCCCGGGCGGTGTCGACGCAGTGCGCCGCCGTCAAGAGATGACGGTCGTCGATCAGCGTGCCGGAGCAGATGCCGGGCTCGATCTGGTCCGCGAAGGCTTGGCCGGCGCAGAGGTCCTTGGCTTCGCCCAGGGTCTGGGAATAGGTAAAAACGACTCGGGACGGATTCGACTCGTCGAGAGCCCCGGCGTTGACGTTGATGGCCACGGCGCTCTCGGCAACGGCGCGCAGGACGGCGCTCGGGTGTTCGTACACCTCGAGTCGATCGTCCGTCCCGTAGACGACCGCGGCGCCGGTCGCTCCGGGGTTGGCATCGGGGTCGCAGGCCGCCGCGCCGAAGATCGAAACCGCGAGCATCAAAACTACGAAGTCACCGCGTTTGTACATCGCCAAATAGGTTACACGATTCGCCGGCGGAGCAACGCGCGGTGTCACGAGGACCGCCGCGAAGTGCGACGGAAAGTGCGACCGAGAGCCAATAGGCATACGACGAGGCAGGCCGGACCCAGGGCGCCGGCGCCGGTCGGCGCGCCGATCCGCGAGACCGTGCAGCTCGACACGCCGGTGAGGGCACCACGACTCACGCCGGTCCGCCGCACCGCTCCCGGGGTTGGCGCCCCACGGGGGTAGACGGTACAGACCGCGTCCACGTCATCGCTGCCGAGGGAGCGCTTGTCGATCTCACCTTCGGGGCTGTCGGCAAACATCGTCGCCGAGGGATCGGGGACATGGGCGAAGCCGAGGAGGTGACCTAGTTCGTGGGTCACGGTGTTCTGCACGTCGTTGAGGGTCGCGGTGTCGGCGGCGGTGGTCCAGAAGAAGCGCTCGTCGTTCAGGTCGATGTCCGCGTCCTGGATGACCCCGGTGCGCCGGTCGTAGACCACCGTCGTGAGCGCGAGGGCCGTGGGCGAGGCGGCCGTGGGCCAGGTCCGACGAAAGACGATTCGGTTCAGCCCATCGAAGTCTCCGCCGTCGAGGTTCGTCGTCAGGCTAGCGGGCATGCCCATGCTCATGAGCTGGATGTCGGTGCAGCCCCCGGCGTTCTCCCACTCGGCGAAGGCATCGAGCATAGCCACCTCCACGCCCGCGGGCCCGGTATTGGTCGTGCCATCGAACTGAGGAAAGACGGGGATGGTCCGGGTGGCCCAGTAGAGGGACAGGGTCGGGTTGTCGTCGACGGTCTGACGTTCGAAAGCACAAACGCGCGCGGCGGCGCCCCAAGTGAGCGCCGCCGCGAAGAGAATCAGTATGGTTTTGGGGATTCGGGGGATCATCGACGGTGGATACGGAAGCCCACCCGATCTTCCTGAGGGAGCGCCCGGAACTCGTCGGCGGAGACTAGGCCACCGCCGGCGTTGCCGGACATCACGTCGAGGAGGTCTTCGCCGATATCGTAGCAACCATCGCCATCGCGGTCGAAGACCACGTCGAAGGTCGCGAGCTCTTCTTCAACCACGGGGGGGGGCTCTTCGCCCGGAGCAGGGACGTCCTCGGGCAAGTCGATGGTGCCGAAGCAGGTGGGGCTCGTGTTGGTGCAGCCGCGCTGGGTGCGAACCTCGAGGGAGCGCTGGCTGAGCATCTCGAAGGGCACGCCGCCGCAGCTCTCGTCGATCATCGCCGGGTCGTTCCAGAAGGTGTCGAAGTCCTGGTGGGTCACGATGTGTTTGGTCGCAGCGAAGTGGTACTGGTGCATCACTGGGGGGTTCAGGTAGAGGAAGACCGACTCGCCCTCCATGTAGTCGTTGGCCCAGGTGCCCGTGCGGCCGTGGCTGTCGAAGGCCATGTTGGCGAGGACGTGGCGGCTGGTGCGGGCGCGCATCCAGGCCTCGGAGTACTGGATGGTGAAGCCGACGCGGCCGAGGCCGTCGGCGCCGTCCTTGCTGGAGGCGGCGAGGTTGCGGTCGAAGATGCCGTCCTGGTTCACGTCGACGAGGATGTCGTAGATGCCAACGTGGCCGAGGTCGGGGGTGAAGAGGGCGGTGGGCACGAGGGTGCCGTCATCTTGAACGGCGACCTCGACGGGGCCGACGATGTGGTCGGCGTCGCCGGAGGTCGGCAGGTCGCGGCCGATCCAGTCGTCGGAGTCGACGGCGACATAGAAGTCCACGTAGCTGCCGGCCGCAACGGCGGGGAATCCGTCGCCGGAGACGTGGACCGGGCCGCGGACCTCGTCGCCGCCCTCGCCGCCGACGGCGAAAGCGTTCTGCGGGGCACCGGACGCGTCCGAGGCGAAGATGTGGGGGGGGCGGATCTCCTGGATGTTGATGCCCGGAATCTGGAGCGCCGGGGGAGCGAACATGTCGACGGTGGTCGCCGCCGCGAGATCTCCGCCGTCATCGATGAGGCGAATCTCGAGGGTATCGCCGGCGATTACGGCGCCCTCTTCGCCAACGTCGTGCATCACGGTGGAGAAGGGCACGCCGCCGGTCAGATTGGTGAAGACCTCGGTCGCGCTGATGACCATGCCCCGGCTGACCACCTCCGCGAGGTAGACGGTGCTCGGAACGAGGTTGCCGATCGGCGCCTCGATCGCGAGGGACTCGCCACGGAGGAACGTATGCTCGACCTTGCCCGAGCTGCTCTCGAGGGCGAGCTCGGTGCTCGTCGCCGAGGAGCTGCCATACCAATCGTCCCCGGCTCCGTCACCGACCGACGCGGCGCAACCGCCGAGGGCCAAGAAGGCCAGCAGAAGGGAGAGGCTGAGAGAGACGAGGTGGCGATTGTTCATGTGCGGCTGCTCCATGAGCCATGACCATTACAAGCCGCGTGCCACACGAATCCGCCCACAAAACCGTGCTGGACGCGCCCTCGCGGTGGGGTCTGGCGCGTACTCAGAACCTGCCCCGCTCCAGAAGGTGGAGGATCGAAACCCCACTTCGAAGCGTCGGGGCAGACTCAGCGGGCTACGTGCAAGCCATAGGAGACGACACCCGGAAAGAGAGGGGTGACGATGGTTCCGTAGGGCGCCGCCGGCGTGCCCGGGGCGAAGGTCACGGGGTCGACGATGGCGCCGGACCCTCCGAGGACGAAAACCCCGAAGATACTAGTCGCAGTACCCGGAGCGACCGGCTGAAATGGGTCCTCCGCCGGGGCGAGGCGGGGCACGACGTTGAGGTAGCGGATGGTGCCCTGGTTCGGCGCGTGGGCGACATCGATGCCGGGGGCGGCGTCGTAGCCGCCCGACGCATTGATGTTGACGACCTGCCCAATGTAGCCGCCGTCCCGGTCGAGGCGCATGTCGGTCTCGTCCTCGAACGCCGCGATGATCGAGGAGCTGTCCCGAGGCATCACGACGACCTGTAAGGAGAAGACGTCCGCCGTGTCGTCCCGGGAGAGCGCCATGGCGTTGAGGGTGGTCGCAAAGCGCGTTGCCTGGCCTGCGCCGGGAATCGCCATGAGATCGCTGCGAAATCCGGACGGAACCCCGGCTACCACGAAGGAGCCGTCGGCCCCTGAGGGCTCCGATCGCAGCGCCTCCGGGGCGCCGGCCCAGGCGACGACGACGTCCGAGACACCGTCACACCCCTCGAAGCAGCTCTCGAAGTCGACTACTCGGCCACTCACCGTGATGGTCGGGATCGCGCTCGAGCCTCCGTCGGCCGGAGGACCCGAATCTCGACCCGTCGACGTCCCTGGACCCGGCGCGCAGCCGAGGATGAGGGCGACGGGGGCGATGAGAGCACCGATGAGGATCAAGGAAGAGCGACGAGCCACTGCACAGATCTCTAGCACGTTCGAGACCCTACCTCGGAGCTTCGCCTGGGGTTTCGGGAGGTCAATTGGGAGCACGGAACGCTCCAGGCTCCCAAGCCAAGGGATCGAGATCGTTGAATTTCCTGGAAAAGTCGGACGGCACCATCGTTGCACAGTGTTCAACCCGGAGGACATCCCGTCATGCGTTTCGCCGTCCACGTCAGCTACCTCGCCGCTCTCACCAGCCTCTTTGCCATGGGGTGCCAGGGCACCTTCGGTGACGGCACCCGCGACGATCACGCCGACGGGGAGTCCGTCGCCGAGACGCCGATCCCCGCCTGCCCGGTGGACCCGGACTGCGCCATCGGCGGGGACTGCACGCTCTACGAGTGCCCCGACTACTGGCTCTGCGATGACCTCGCCGAAGGCGGCAAGCGCTGCACGAACCCCGGCCCGGACTACCCCGACGACGGGGAGTGGACCTGCTCGGAGACCGGGCGGACCATCGAGTGCCGCGGCGATCACTACCCCGACGACGGTGGCGGGGGCAGCTGGAACTGCGAGCGCATCAACGATGTCGAGGTCGTTTGCACCGACGACAGCCCCGACTACCCCGACGAGCCCGGCGACGGCCCGTGGAACTGCCTCTTCGAGGGTGAGTTCCGGGTCTGCGAGAGCGGCGGCGGCGGTGGCGGTGGCGATGGCGGCGCCTGGTTCTGCTACGACACCCCCGACGGCCGCGAGTGCCGCCAGCGCACCCCGGACTATCCCGACGACCGCGACTGGGACTGCCACGACAACGCCGCCGGTGAGACCGTCTGCTCGATCCCCGGCGACCTCCCGGACGATGGCGGCGGCTCGGAGTGGGAGTGCATCCTGATGGGTGACCTCACCGTCTGCACCGACGACACCCCGGACTATCCCGATGACGGCGGCGAGACCCCGACGGACTGCTACTTCACCGATGAGTTCCGCGTCTGCGGCAGCGACGACGGTGGCGGCGGTGGTGGTGGCGGCGGCGGTGGTGGCGGCGGCGGTGGCGGCGAATGCGTCGCCGGCGACCAGCGCTGGTGCGACGACGCCATCTACTGCTCCTGGGGCAAGCAGGACTGCCTGCCCGACGGAAACTGGGGCCCCTGCATCGAGCCCCGCGTGACCAGCGCCGGTCTCCAGGACCGCCCGGACACGGCCTGCGGCTGCCGGTACTTCTACTTCAACGACGAGTGTTGCGAGGACCAGGAAGACCGCGACGGCGACGGCAACGCCGATTGCCTCATCCCCGACACCCACACCGCCCCGGCCTGCGAGTCCGACGGCAGCCTCTGCAGCTACTGCGATGTCGCCGGGGACTGCGGCGGTGCCGGCGATGTGTGCCTCTTCGCCCGGGACGGCTACGCCTTCTGCGCCGCCGAGTGCACCAGCGCCGCCGACTGCGGTGCGGGCTACGACTGCCAGAACATCACCACCAGCTCGGGCCGGACCAACCAGTGTGTCCCGACCTCTGGAACCTGCGGCTGAGCTACCCTACGCGCCCTCTCGAAACCTCCCCCCTTCTGTAACTACGAGCCCGAGGAGCATGCCCCCCATGAAGTCCCTTTCCCTACTGACCGTGATGAGCTTGCTGTCCCTGGTGCCCACCGCCGCGAGCGCGTTCTACGCGCAGTCCAGGTCCGAGGCGGCCGACGGGGGCGCCGCAGTGCCCATCGCCTACGACACGGCAGAAGCGGTCGAGTTTCGGATCGCAACGGCGGGAATGCCGGGCGGGGACGGCTCCGAGGTGGCGTCGATCGCGGCGGCCTTCCAGACCTGGGACGACATCGACTGCTCCTCCATCAGCTTCGTCCAGGGCGAGCGCGTTGCCGAACCCGCACCCCGTCACTGGATGTCGATGAGCGTCGATGACCCCGACTTCCAGCGCTACATCCTCGTCTACTGGACCGACGACATGGCCCAGTTCCCGACCCCCACGGTGGCCTTCTTCGACTGGGCCCACGACGGAACCGGCAGGCTCATCGGGGGCACCATCATCTTGAACTCCCGGGACCACGACTGGTCCACCACCGGCGCGGCGGGGCTCCTCGACGTGCAGTCGGTGGTGACGGCGATGGTCGGTCGCTCCCTCGGCCTCACCAGCACCATGGAGGACAACGCGACCTATCCGCGCTACGCCCCCGGGGACACCAGTAAGCGCACCCTCGGCGACGACGACATCGCGGGCGCCACCTACATCTACGGCGACGGCACCTGCACCATGGTCGGCACCCCGGAGGGCGTTTGCACCGGCGCGCCCCTCGAGATGTGCCCCCCGACGGTCGACCCCGGCGACGGCGGCACCGGTCCGGGAACTCGCGACGGCGGCAGCGGTGACCGAGACTCGAGCGTCATCATTGGACCGGGCGACGGTAGCATCATCCACGACGCAGGCACCGGAGCGGACGGCGGCACCGGAGCGGACGGCGGCTCTGGCGACGACGGCGGCGGCTGCAGCGTCGGCGACCTCGACGAGGACGGGACGCCCGGCTGGCTCGCCCTCATGCTCATCGTCGGCCTCGCCCTCCTCGGCAAGAACAAGCGCCGCTGACAGATAAACGGTCCTGATGAAGAGCCCGCCCGGTCTACGCCGCGGCGGGCTCGTTCATGTCAGTCATAGCCCGGACAGCTCTGGACGCAGGTCCCGTAAGCCACCTCACCTTCTTCGGGGTAGCAGCAGATGAGGCCCGTTCCGCAGGTGGTCCGGTCCGCACCACCGAAGTCGCAGTTTTGTCCGGGCTGGGCCGACCCGGTCGGGCCCGTGGCCTCATCGGCGGCGGCGACCGGGGCGGCGCCGGGAGGCCCCTCGGACGCGCTCGAGGACGTGCCGCCGCCGCACCCCGCGAGGGGCCCGAGGGCGAGAAAGAGAAAGACTGAAAGGGTAGTCACGAAACGCATGCCCCGAAGTGTATCCTCCCTGACGATGCGTTGGGGGCTCGTTGTGCTGGCGGTGGCCTTCGTCGTCGGGTGCGGCCCGGACGAGATCGTCGAGGTGACCGGCGTGGTCCGGGACGGAAGGACCGGCCAGGCGCTGCCAGGCGCGGCGGTCCGGGCGTCCGGCGGGGGGCGCGTGGACGCCGATGACGAGGGCCGGTTCACGCTGACGATGCCCGCCGGGAGCGACCGGGTCGTACGCGCGGTGGCCCCTGGACGTTGCCCCGACGAGACCCGCTTCGACGTTTCGACGGACGGCACCCCCGAGGTCACGGTCAACCTTTTCCCCCGCCTCGAG
>QMMC01000100.1 GCA_003647065.1 Deltaproteobacteria bacterium
CTTCGATTGGGCGATCGCGGTGGCGCGCGGCGGCATCAAGCTGCTCGGAATTCCCGTCACTTATCCTCAGGTCACCGAGGTCGCGTCGGATCTCGCCGACGAGGCGAACCTCGTCGTCGGGGTGTCGGGGGTCGTCAACGCCGACCAGGTCATGGTCGCGGTGGCCGCTGGGGCTCACTTCGTGATCTCGCCTATCTGTGACGTCGAGATCATCCGGGCCGCGAAGGCCCGGGGCCTCACCGTGATCGCTGGGGCGGCCACCCCCACGGAGCTCGCTCGCTGCGCCGCGGCCGGCCCGGACCTCGTTGCGATCCATCCGTCGGCGGGTCTCGGGGGTCCCCCATACATCGGATCCCTCGCCGAAGATTTCCCAGACGTCTCCCTCGCGGCGGCCGGAGGCGTCGACGTCGAGTCCGCCCCGGCCTACCTCGAAGCCGGCGCCGTTGCGGCCATCGTCGACCGGGGGGTCTTCCCCGACGCGGCCGACCCGGCCGCCGCCGAAGTGATCACCATGCGGGCCCTCGCCCTCACCGAAATCTGCGGTGAGGTATTGGGGAGGAACCGCATCAGCATGACCGAGATACTCACGAGGCCCCCCCCCGCATGAAGCTTTCACCTCGAGGCGCTGGCGCCGAGCGCCAGGTTCAAGACCCCCGCGATACCGAAGGTCGCTCCGGCAAGATGACCCGAAAGATCCACGTACTCGATACGAACGTATTGCTGCACGACCCGGCGGCGATCAAAAAGTTCGAGGAGAACGAGGTGGTCATCCCGATCTACGTGATCGAGGAGGTCGACCAGTTCAAGAAGGACATGAGCGAGCTCGGGCGCAACGCTCGACAGATCGCTCGGTTCCTCGACGAGATGCGCGAGAAGAGCAATGGGTCCCTCGAGAAGGGGGTCGACCTCGACGAGGGGGGTCGCCTCCGGGTCGCGGTGCCGAAAGACCCGTCACGACTGCGCAAGCTCGACAACGCGGCGATGGATCACGCCATCATGGGCATGGCCCTCGAGATACGGGACCAGAATCCCGACATCCCCGTCGTCTTCGTGACGATGGACTCGAACCTGCGTATCCGCGCCGACGCCCTCGGTCTCATCGCGGAGAACTACGAGGGCGGGCGCATCTCGATCGACGAGCTCTATCGGGGCGTCGTCACCCTCGATGTCAGCGCCGAGCTAGTCGACCGCCTCGGTCGTCGTGAGGACGTGCCGATGGGGGACATCGATGCCCCCACCGACGATGCCCACCCTCACGCGGGGATCGTTTTTCGCGATCGAGATTCGGCGAAGCACACGGCCCTCGGCCGCTACGACGCGGCTCGCGAGGTGGTGGCTCCCCTGCGCATCAACCGCGAGGGGGCGTGGGGCGTCCGGCCCCGCAACATGGAGCAGCATTTCGCCCTCGACATGCTGCTCAACCCTGACATTCATCTCCTGACCCTGGTGGGCAAAGCGGGGACCGGGAAGACCCTGCTCACCCTCGCGGCGGGGCTGAAGTCGGTCCTCGATGACGGGACCTACTCGCGCATGTTGGTCGCGCGCCCGATCTTCCCCCTCGGCAAGGACGTGGGTTTCCTGCCCGGTACCGTCGAAGAAAAGCTCACCCCGTGGATGCAGCCGATCTTCGACAACCTCGAGTACATCTTCTCCACGGGCCGCACGCGCATGAGCAGCGCCCGCGACTGGGCCGAACTCGTCGCTTCGGGGACCTTGCAGGTCGAGCCCCTCACCTACATCCGCGGACGATCCCTGCCCAACCAGTTTCTCATCATCGACGAAGCGCAGAACCTCACCCCCCACGAGGTCAAGACGATCATCACGCGCTGCGGCTCGGATACGAAAATCGTGCTGACCGGTGACCCGTACCAAATCGACAATCCTTACGTCGACGTGGCGAGCAATGGCCTGTCGATCGTGGCGCAGCGCTTCCGCGACGAGCGGATCAGCGGTCACATCACGATGACCAAGGGTGAGCGCTCGGAGCTCGCGGAGCGGGCGACGGAGCTGCTTTGACAGGTCGCCTGTGGCCGTCATGCTGATCCGAGCCCTCGGATGAGTGACCCCCGCCATACCCTCGACGTCTATCTCGGCAAGCTGCACCAGGTGTCGCGGCTGCTTCCGGCGCTGACCGCGCGAAACGGGCACGTCGAGCGCAAGCGCTTGGTGGCGGCGGTTTGCCGCGGTGACGTCGCCACCCCGCGCTTCGAATCATCTCCGCGCAAAGTCCCCTCGGACGTCTACCGGCTCCTCGACGCCGCGCGGAAGCTCGCCGAGGGCGTCCCGGCGGGGGAGCTCTACCTGGCCCGCCTCGAAGAGCTCGAGCTCGACCTCGGCATGCTCGAAGCTCTCGGTGACCCGCGGCGGATTAGACCCCTCGCTGCGCGACGCTTCGGGAACGGTCGTGAAGAGGTCCCCCTCGGGAAAGGCACGGCCCCGGTCGCAGCCCTCGCGCGCCGCATCCTCGATGAGGTCAGAGGCGAGCCCGAGCCGCGCACGTTGCCCGCGACCAGCTTGCCCGGGGAGCCGTCCTTCGGCGAGCTCCTCAAGCGGGTAGCGCGCCACGCTGGTCTCGAGGTGTCGGTCCGGGTCGAGCCGCGGCTCTCGGCCGGGGCGGCGACCGGAGAGAAGGTCGTCTTCATCGCGGACCGGGAGTTCGGTACCCGGGAAGTGCTGCGCCTCGCCGTGCACGAGGTGCTGGGCCATCTGACGTCCGCCGCCAATGGTCGCGCTCAGCCCATGCGAATCTTCGAATACGGCACGGCTGGCTCTTTTGGTGACCAAGAAGGCATCGCGCTTTACCTCGAAGAGCAGGCAGGCGTCCTCGATGGATATCGCCTGCGCACTCTCGCGGCCCGGGTCTGGATGACCGAACGGCTGCACGCCGGTGCGACCTTTCAGGACTCGGTGCGCATCCTCGCCCGGGATCACGGGTTCGCCGCGGATGACGCGGTGGCCGTCGCCGAGCGCGCCTATCGGGGCGGAGGGGTTGCCCGAGATGTTGGCTATCTCCGGGGCTGGATGCGTGTTCGCCACGCCATCGCCAACGAGCAAGCGACCGTCGATGAGCTGCGCGCGGGGCGGGTCGGTCTCGCCGATCTCGAGATCATCCGCGATCTCCGGCCAATGGGCCTCGCCCGGGTCGCCCTCTACCGGCCGAGCTTGGCGTACAATTTGGGGCCGACCGACGGAGGCACGAGCCTGCTGACCTCGCCACCGAGCTTTGCCGCCTCTTTGACGAGGTTGGAGCTCACGTAGAAGTTCGCGTCGTTGGCCATGATGAACATGGTTTCGATGTTGGGCTCGAGGTGGCGGTTCATGTTCGCCATCTGCAGCTCGTACTCGAAGTCTGCGACCGCACGCAGGCCGCGGAGGACCACCCGGGCCCCCTTCTGGTTGCAGTAGTCGACCAGAAGCCCTTCGAAGCTGTCGACTTCGACCCGCGACCTCCGCACTTCGTCCTTGTCGGAGGTCTTGCCAACGGACTCGCGGATCATTTCGATGCGTTCATTCACGGTGAAGAGCGCCGATTTACGGGGGTTCGACAGGACCGCGACGATGATCCTATCGAAGGCCACCAGCCCGCTCTCGATGATGCACACGTGGCCGTTGGTGATCGGATCGAAGGACCCGGGGTAGATCGCGGTCGTCATGTCTCTTCGGTTTCCATCGGCGAGAGGAAGGCCACGGCGGTGTCACCATACCGGTAGGAGGAAGTGACCACCAGAGCGGCGGGAAACGTGAGCTCGTCCCGGGCGGCGTACTCGAAGACGATCAGCCCCTCGCGGTCGATGATGCCCTCGGCACACAATTGCTCGAGGAGGGCCGGGGCCTCGGCCGCCTCGCGGTACGGCGGGTCGACGAAGACCAGGTCGAAGGGGCCTCGGGCGCCGAGCCGCTCGGTGATTTGGCGAGGTGTCGCAAAGAGGTCGATGGCGGCGGTGGTCAGGTCATCGAGGCCGAGACTCTTGCCGTCGGCCCGGATGGTCGTGATGCACTTTCGGTCGCGATCGACGGCGAGGGCCGACTCGGCCCCCCGGCTGAGGGCTTCGAAGGCGAGGGCGCCGGTGCCGCTGAAGAGATCGAGGACGCGAGCACCCTCGACGACCCCGCGGGCCTCGAGGGCCGAGAATACCGCCTCCCGCACTCGCTCAGCGGTGGGGCGGGTATTCTTGGCGCCTTTTCCGGGGCCGCGAAAGCGGCGACCCGAGAGGCGCCCACCGACGATGCGGAGCGCCATCGAAGTGGGCTAAAAAGTGCCGACGGCGGAGAGGAACCCGCCTTCGGTGGAGAAGGACGGGATGATGGCGACGTCGTTGACCGCGTTGGCGTCCTCTTCGTCGTCGCCGTCGAGGAGCATGAAGAGCAGGCCGCTCGCGAGTCCGGCGCCAAACGACGCGAGGCCGACGACCTGGATGGCGAACCAGGTCTCGCCCTGGGAGCAGAGGCTAGCTCCGCCATCCCACTCCCTCATGCCCATGGAAGACCAACTTTTCATTTCATCGCAAGCATTGTGGTTGGGAATTTCATCTACTGGGATGGCGTACACGTCCCGGAGTTCCACACCTGCCCTCGTCCGCCAAGGCTCGAGGTCAGTCTTGGTCGAGTCGATCATCGCCCACGAGATCACCGTGAGCACCGCACCGACACCTGCGACGCTGAACGATACGATGGCGCCGATGTTGGCTCCGCCGCCGGAATCGGCGGGCTGTTGGCCCCCCGGGGGGGCGATGATGATCTGGTCCTCGTCGCCTTCGACGAGCTGAGCGTCGAGGTTCGCCGTCGAGTCTCGGGCGACGCTCACCGAGCTGCGGAACGTGCTGTGCCCCTCGGCCCGGACCTCGACCCGGTGCTGGCCCACCGAGACAACCGTCTCGAAGCGACCCCCGGTCGTCGTACCCACGACCTCACCATCGACCACCACCTCGGCGTCGGCGATGTTGGTTTGAATCTCGATGCGGCCGGTCTGTTCGGCGCCGGAGAACTGGGCGATGTATCGCCGGGCCCGGGCCCGGAGGTCGTCGATGTCGGAGTGCACGCGAGGGACCGTGTCCGTCAGCTGGTCGGTGATCGACCCGGCGGCCTTGTCGAAGAGGTAGAGGCTCACGGAGAAGTCGTGATTCGCCGAGGTGCTGGTGCGGCGGACTATGCCGTAGATGATGAGGTCGACGCCGAGGGTGTCGCCTATCTGCGCCATGCAATGCACGTCGGGTTCGACGCAGCCGTGGGCGAGGGTCATCTGCGCGAGGGAGACCTCGCGCCCGTTGAGGTCCCAACCTTGGACCCGAGACGCCGCGTTTCGGAGCGCGCCGGTGAAGTTGTTGGTGAACTCGTCGTCGCCCGCCGACGACGTCACCCCGAGGACCATGACGCTCTGAGCATCGGCTACAGCCGGCGCAGCGAATGCCGAGAAAAAGAGCCCAGCGGCCGCGATTCGAATCAGGTGCTTACCCATGCATCGGTCTCCAACCGGGACCTTATCGTTTGCATGCTTGGTACGGCAAGACTCCGGTGTCCGTGCCCCGGGACGAATCATTCTGTGATTCCAGACGTCTAGGATTGGCGTGATTCCCCTGTGACCCCCATGATCGCTAACGGTAGCCCCGTTTCGATGCCCCCCTGATGTCCGCCTCGACTCACAAGATCTGTCCCAAATGTGGGATCCGCTACGAGCGGATAGCCCTCTTTTGCCAGAAGGACGGGGCGGCCCTCATCCACCCCGACCGGCCCCAGGACCCCTATCTGGGCAAGGTATTACTCGATCAATTCCGCATCGAGAAGCGCGTGGGGCAGGGCGGAATGGGCACCGTCTACCGCGCTCGGCAGACGACCATCGGCCGGGATGTGGCGATCAAGATCCTCCATCCGGAGCTGACCAGCAATCCTGATGCGGTGCGTCGTTTTCGGCGCGAGGCCCGGGTTTCGGCGGCCCTCGACCACCCCAATGTCGTCCGCGTCTTCCTCTTCGGGCAGCTCCCCGAGGATGGCAGCCTCTACATCGTCATGCAGTACCTCGAGGGTCGCTCGCTCCTCGACCTCGAGAAGAATGATGTTCCCCTGCCGCCCTCTCGGGCGCTGCACATCGTGACCCAGATCTGCGACGGCGTCGGCGAGGCCCACGCTCAGGGGGTGATTCACCGCGACATCAAGCCCGAGAACATCATCCTCGTCCCGCGCGGTCAGGACGCGGATTTCGTGAAGGTGGTGGACTTCGGCATCGCGCGTTTCATCTCCGGCGACCAGACCGTCGCGACCCAGAGTGGCCTGATCTTCGGCACGGCGCGCTACATCTCCCCGGAGGGTGCGGCCGGCGAACCGACCGACGCGCGCAGCGACGTGTATTCGATCGGCGTCTTGCTCTACCAGCTGCTCACCGGCCATACGCCCTTCGAGTCCACATCGCCGGTCGCGCTGCTGATGCACCACATCAACGACCCCGCCCCCGATGTGCGTGGGCACGCGGGGGGCTCATCGCTCCCGCCGAATATCTGCGACGTGGTCATGCGTTGTCTGGCGAAGAATCTAGACGCCCGCTTCGACGACGCGAACGATCTTTCGGCGGCGCTGCGCAACGCGGCGATGGCGGACGGCGTGGTCGTCGCGCCAGCCCGCATGAGCGCTCTGCCTGCGCGGCCGTCGAGCGCCGTCCCGGCGCCGCCATCAGCCCCGCCCGCCGCCCCGCCGCCGCCCCAGGGGTCCAGAGGGGCGGGGCCCCAGCATTCTCCCGCACCGCCCGGAGGCACGGGGCTCACACGTGCACCGAGCCCCTTCAGCGATGACCCGGCGAGGCCCGCCCAGATGGCGCCCCTTCCGGAGGTTCCTGGCATGCGCCGGGGGCAGCTCGGGACCGTCTTCATCGCGGCCCTCGTCGGGGCGGTGCTGGTTCTTCTCGGGGCTCTCGCGTCCCAGCCCATCATCGATTGGGCCATGGGCGACGACGACCTCGAGCAGCTCCAGGAGTTGGAGGAGCGGGGCCGGCGTGCTTTCGACCGTGGAGATTGGCTGAAACCCGAGGGCGACAACGTGCTCGAGATCACCAACGTCATGCTGGCCCTCGACTCGACCTATGCCGGGGCCCGGAATCTCCGCGAGGACGTCGCCCGGCGTTTCCGGGAGGAGGGCGAGGCGGAGCTTCGCCAGGGGCTCCACGAGGAGGCGCGAAGCAGGTTTCACCACGCTCTCCTCTTCGTCCCCGAAGACGTCATGGCCCAGCGCCACCTCGCCGAGCTCGATGCCATGGGGCCGACCCCGGAGCCCGAAGCCGCGCCGGAGCTGCGCGCTGTGCCCGAGGTTCCACGGGTCGGCGAGTCCACGACCTTCTTCGTGACCCTGGTCGCCGAGCCCGATGCCGCGAGCGAGCCGGAGTTGATGGTCTCCCGGGTCAACGCCCGGGGGGGACGTACCGTCGCGGCGACTCCCGACGGCGATCGCCTGCATTGGATCGCGACCTTCACCTTCCGCCGCCCCGGCGCCCACCGGGCGGTCTTTACCGCCGGCGAGCTCGAGCTCGCGGCGGACGTCGACGTCGCGCGCCGCGGCGTCGCTACCCGACCGGCCACCGACCCACCGACGACCACTCAGCACAACGTGCCGGTGCGACCTCAGGCGGCGCCGGCCGTCGCCGGAGACGATGGCATCGATTGGCGTCTGCCCGGCGAACGCCCCCCTCCATCGATGACTCGTCGCATTCCAGAGCCAGCCCCGGCGCCTCGAGCCCCGCCCAGCCCCCGCATGGTCGTGCCTCCCGCGCCCCCGGCGCCTTGGACCAGCACGCCTTAGCAAAATCAGAAGCGGTCTTTGCCTTCGCGTAGCGCCGTGAATCGGGCGACGTCGTCGGGGCCGGCGGCGATGGTCGGGACGTCGTAGCGGAAGAAGGGGTTCGTGGACCTCTCGGCGCCGATCGTCCCCGGCACCGTCATCTCGCCCTTGGCCCGCTTGCTCTTCGCTGCGGCGAGGGCTGCGGCCACTTCGCTGTTTTCGGGTTCGACCCCGGCCGCGTATTCGAGGTTCTTCACCGTGTACTCGTGGCCGCACCAGACCGACGCGTCCCGGGGGAGGTCCCGGAGCTTGCCGAGGGAGTCCTTCATCATCTGCATCGTTCCTTCGAAGACCCGCCCGCAGCCCCCGATGAAGAGCGTGTCGCCGCTGCAGAGATTGCCCTCGGCGAAGAAGGAGATCGCCCCGAGGGTATGGCCGGGGTTGTCGATGACCCGGACTTCGTGGCCTTCGAAGGTGAAGACGTCACCATCCTCGTGCGCCGTCGTCTGCTTCGGGATGCGTTTCTCGCGGTGGTCGTGGGCGCTCCCGCGAATCACCAGATCCGGGACGGCCTCGGCGATGCCCTCGATGCCACCGACGTGGTCGAAGTGGTGGTGGGTCAGCCACAGCTCGCGAAGCTGCACTCCCTCTTCCGCGGCGGCGGCGAGGACCGGCGCGTGCTCCGATGGGTCCACCGCGGCGGCGTTCTTCGTCGCCTCGTCGATGACCAAGTAGGCGTAGTTGTCTTGCATACACGGGACAGGGACGATTCGCATCGGGGACGTGTAGCACGCAGGGACTGCTACCCTCGGGGTCCATGGACGAGGGAGGATCGGAGGAGCGCGAGGAGCGCGGGAAACGAGCGGAGCCCCAGGGCGGCGGGACGGCGCTCATCCTTCTGACGGTCGTCGCGGCGCCGGTGGCCCTCGGCTTCGAGACGCTCCTCCGGAAGCTGCTCTTTCCTCCGGAATTCGAGGAGATCCGCGCCCTCCTGCACCCGATCCTGACGCCTCTGGTTTGGGGCCTCGTCGCGCTCACGGCCGTCGTCGGGGCCCTGGGCCTCGTACTCCAGCGCCGCCTCGTCGCTCGCGCCATCGGGCGGATCCCCCCCACTCACCGCGACTCGGCGCGGCTGCACCGAGCCAAACTCGGGGCTTTCATGCTCGCGGCGAGCGTGCCTCAGGTGCCGGCGATCCTCGCCACCTTTGGTTTCATGTGGGGCTCGTCGCTCACACCGACGGTCCTGGCAATCGCCGTCGCCACCCTCGCCATCGGGCTTCAGGCCTTCTTGGCCCGGTCCACCGAGCGCCGGTAGAGCGCGTAGAAGATCAAAGCGAGGCCGAGGGTACCGGGGAGGCCGAACAAGCCCATGGTGATGGAGTCGCCCCCGGTCGTCAGCGGCGGCAGCTTGGCCATGCCTTCGAAGGTGCCGTACATGATGGCGGCGGGGAAGACGCTGCCGCTCAGTCGCCGCAGTTCGATGGCGACGCCCGTGAAGAGGATGCACCAGGCGATGCACATCGGGATGCCGGCGATGGGCGCGTCCGGATAACGAAACCCCTGGACTACGAGGGGCACGTACCAAACGCCCCAGATGGCGCCGATGATGAGGGCCTTCTTCAAGAGTGGCGCCTGCACCTCGCGGTACATGAACCCGGTCCAGCCGAGCTCTTCGCCGAGGCCGCGGACGGCATTGATGGTCATGCCGGCGACCATCGCCTGGGCGATCATGCCGACCGCGGGGTGAGCTTCGTAGGCTCGGACCTCGGCGATGAAGGTCTCGTGCTGGTCCATCGGGACCTGGGGAAGGAAATGGGCGATGAAGTCGTCGACCGAGAGGGCGAACTCGTGGCCCGGGACCGAGCCGCCGATGAGTACCGAGAGGACGAAGGTGAGGGGCGCCACGAGCCAGGCTGCCAACCACCAGCGGTTGATGGAGAGGCTCAAGCCGAGCTCCGACAGGACCGGCTCGTTCAGGATCGCGCCTTTTACGATCAGGGCCGCGAACGCCGGCGGAGCCATGAAGAGCAGCGCCGCCGCTTGGGATGCGGGGGAGCCCCACTCTCCGCCGAAGGCGGCGAAGCCGATGCCGAGGCTCCAGCTCAGGGCGAAGGTCAGGACGAGGTAGACGGCCACCTTTTGCCGGGGCGTCCACGCCGGCCGTGGGGGCGAGGCGATCACTTGCTCATCACTTGCGTCTGGCGCGCCAGGAGATGCGTTCGGCCTCTTGCATCGCCTCGTACTGCGTCTGGATGCGGATCAGCTCACCGTAGGTCCGGGGCATGTCCTTGGCGAGGGCGATGAGGACCTTGCCCGTCGCCGTGGCGTCGTCGGCGGCGCGGTGGGCTTGGCCAATCTCGATGTCCATGCGGGCGCAGACGTCGGTGAGCTTCTTGCCCTTTTCGTACTTCTGGAGCTCGCGTACCCAGACCAGGGGGTCGACCCAGGTTACGTCCTTTCGGAGGGCCGGTGGCGCCTCGATGTCGAGGGCCGCTCCGAGGCGGGCGAACTCCGCGAGGAAGAACTTTTTGTCGAAGTTCGCGTTGTAGGCGACCGGGAGACGGTTCGACAGGAGCCCGACGATCTCCGGGAAGATCTCCTCGAAGCGGGGGGCATTGGCGAGGTCCTCGTCGCCGATGCCGTGGATGCGCCGGGACTCTTCGGGGACCGGGATGGTCGGGTTGATGAGCCAGTTGCGCTTTTCGACGAGTTCGCCCCCGTCGAAGGTGACGACGCCCATCTCGAGGACGCGGTCCTGGGCCGGGTCGAGGCCCGTGGTCTCGAAGTCGATTACAGCGATGGCCGCGGTGCGCCAGTCGATGTCCGCGGCGAACTCCTTCGCCACGCCTTTGACCTCGATGACCGCCTTCGCGATACGCTCGGCGATGCCCGGGTAGTGCCTGCCGGTCGGGAAGCACCCGCACACTTTGTCCCGTGCATTGCGCATGGCTGGTTCATAGCCGGACGACATGGCAGAACGCAACCGTGGCCTCGCCCTACCGCGGACGCTTTGCGCCCTCACCCACCGGACCCCTGCACCTGGGCCACCTCAGGACCTTCCTCGTCGCCTGGCTCAGGGCCCGGAAGGCCGGCGGATCGATCCTGATGCGCATGGAAGATCTGGACCCCCCGCGGGTCGTCGCCGGGGCCGCAGAAGCGATATATCGCGATCTCGAGTGGCTCGGCCTCTCCTGGGATGGCGAGGCCATGGTTCAGTCCGACCGGACCGCCGCTTACGAAGAAGCCCTCTCGCGCCTCGAGTCTTCGGGCCACCTCTAC
The DNA here is from genome assembly GCA_003647065.1 of Deltaproteobacteria bacterium. GTDB lineage: Bacteria > Myxococcota_A > Polyangia > Polyangiales > B10-G4 > B10-G4. Next base: position 11,038 of record QMMC01000100.1, read on the forward strand.
CCCTGCATCTGCTCCCGCAAGGATATCGCGGCGGCAATCGCTGGGGCCTCGAGCGCACCTCACGGCGTAGAGGGTCTCGGCGTGCGCTATCCGGGGACCTGCCGTGACGGTTCCGGCTCTTCGAGCAAGCCGCCGTCGATCCGCTTTCGCATGCCAGAGCCTCCTCCTACCTTCGTCGACGAGAATGCCGGCCCCGTGGACGGCCACGATTGGGGTGGAGACTTCGTCGTGCGCCGCGCCGACGGGCTCTTCGCCTACCAGCTCGCGGTGGTCGTCGATGACATTGCCCAGGGGATCACCGAAGTCGTTCGGGGGGCCGATCTCCTGCCCTCGACGCCCCGCCAGCTGGCGATCTTCGCGGCCCTCGGAGCCACCCCGCCGGCGTTTCTCCACGTGCCCCTACTGCTCGGTACCGACGGACGGCGCCTTTCCAAGCGCTTCGGATCGGTCGCTATCGGTGACTACCGTGAGGGGGGGGCGGCCCCCCAGGCCTTGGTCGGCATGCTCGCCGCGTCTCTCGGTCTCGTGGCGCCAGGCGCCGAAGTGATGCCCGAGGAGCTGATTCCGCCTTTCGATGCAGCGCTGCTGCCAAAGGAGCCCGCGCCCCTCGCCCCTTCCCCCGGCGGGCTGCTCCCCTCATAGTTCCGGCCGTGACGGCCTACGGGAGTGTGCATGACGTGGTCGTGGTCGGCGCTGGCTTGTTCGGTGCGGCGATCGCGCGGGAGTGCGCCTTACGAAACCTCGACGTTGCCATCGTCGAGAGGCATGAGGTTGCGGGCGGTGCGAGCTCCGTGGGCAAGGTGCTGCTCGGCGGGGGCTCATCCGTTTTCGGAGAGGCACCGCCGGACCACAAGAGCCTCGCCGTCCTCGCGCCACATCTCGTGACCCAGATCATCCTCGAAGGCGCCGCCTCCGGCGCCGGTGTCGCGTCCATCGTCGACGTGACCCGGCTTACCCAGCTCTACATCGTCGACGCCGTCGAGCGGGGGGCCACGCTTCTTCTCGGCGCCGAGGTCGTCGGCTCGGAAGAGTCTGCCTGGGGAAGTCGCCCCGGAGCGTCACGGGACAGTCAGCCAGACGATGGACAGGGCGGTTCCGGGGGTCGCGTGATCCGCCGCGAAGTGCACCTCGCCGATGGTCGCATCCTCGGCACTGGGACCCTCGTCATCGCGACCGGCGTCGAGTGCCCATCCATCGCCGGCATCGCTTCGGTGCCGGTGCGTTCGATTCGTACGATCGATGTCGCCTCCGTCGCGGCCGGTCCGGGCCGTGCTGTCGATGATCTCATCTCCTATCCGATGGGAAGCGCTACCCGCGTCGTCGTGCCGACCGGTGACGAAGAGGAGGCCCAGGGGGCCCTCGGTCGCCTCGGCCTCGAGCGGCTTCCGGTGCTGGCGTCGGCGGTGCATACGGTGGCGGTCCCGGACGAGGGGCGCCGAGACGGTGCGCCGGGTTTGGTGCACGTGACGGAAAGCGCCCCCGGTGCCCATCTCAGCGTATCCACCTACCTCGCCGAGGCCTTCGCTCGGTCGACTGCCAAGGAGATCCCCACGCACCCGCCGCTCACCCCCCTCCCCGGAGGCGCCCCGGGGGCCAGTGGCCCGTCTGCGGCCCTGGCTGCGCGCTGGGGGATTTCGGAGCTCAGCCTCAACGGGCTCTTTGCCCGCCACGGGGCCCGGGCCCTCACCGTGCTCGGCCGGACTCGTGCCACACCCTACGAGCGCGCCCAGCTCTGCGCGTGTGAGGCCATCCTCGAGTGCGAGGTGAGGTACGCCTGCCGCGCCCATGGTGCCCGCAGCATCGCCGACGTCTCCCGCCGTACCGGCGTCGGACGAGGGGCCTGCGGCGGCCTCCGCTGCGCTCACCGGGCCGCCGAGGTCGTGCGCGCCGAGGTGGGGCCGGCCGGGCGGTCCCCGAGGGAAGCGAGCTTGGCTTTCACCGCGGATCTCTTCCGGGGCCGAGCCCCGTTCCTCCGGGCCGAGGACCTCGCCCGGGAAGAGGTCCTGTTGGCTCGCCAAGTCGCAGCCGGGCTCATCGACATCGTCGAACCGGAGGAGTCGTGAAGGCCGTCGTCGTCGGCGCTGGGGTTGCCGGTACGGCGGCGGCGCTCTGCCTCGCCGAAGGCGGCGCCGAGGTGAGCGTCGTCGATGGGGCCCGGGGAGCGACCGCGCTTTCTTCCGGCGCCTGGGATGTCGCTTCGGTGAGCAGCGGGAGCCCCCTCGCCGACCTTTCCCTCGCGGACCGACTGCGTACGTTTGCCGAGGCGCGTCCCTGGCATCCCTACGCCCGCGTCGAGGCCGTCGTCGAGGCCGTCAGTCGCGCTCACTGTTCGGTTCTCAATGCCCTCGGTGCGTACCGGCCCCTCGACCTCGACTCCCCCGGTGTGCGCATCGCTACGGACCACGGCGTGATTCGTCGCGTCGCGACCATCGAGGAGAGCATGCTCGACCTCGACGAAGCCCCCGACGGCCTCGTCGCGGTCGCTCACTTCCGTGGTCACCGGGCCTGTGACGGGGCTGCTCTCGCGAGGGCCCTCGGCGAGGACTCCGGCGCCGCGGGGCTCTCTTTCGTCGACATCCCGGTGGAGTTTCTCGGGCGCAAGAACGACGTGCAGTTAGGCGGCCACGAGGTCGCTCTTCTCGGGGACGCCGCGGACGCCCGCCTACGCCTCGCGGCCGTCCTCCGGCGGGCGCTCCCGGGGACCACCCCCCATGCGTGGCTCCTTCCCGCGGTCCTCGGTATGGACTTCGACGATCCCGCAGCCCTCCTGCGGGACGCCGTCGGCGGCCCCGTCGGGGAGGTCGCCGGGACCACCGGCGGGGCGCAGGGGGCGCGTCTCACGCGGCGCCTCGCTGCGAGTCGGGCTGCCGCCGACGTGACGGACATCGTGGCCCGGGCCTCTGCCATCGACGGGGCTTCCGTCGCGCTCTCCGATGGCAACTGCCTCGACGCCGACGTCATCATTCTGGCGACGGGGTCGGCGCTCGCCGGAGTCATCGTCGCGAGCGGCGGCGTGCTCGTCGAGCCCATCACCCGCACCCCCGTCGTTCTCGAGTCTTTCGGCACCCTGACCGCGCCGGGAGCGGCCTTCGCGTCCGGGGTCACCGTCGACGATGGCCTTCGCCTGCTCGGCGAAGACGGTCGCCGTGTGGGCGATGGCGTCTTCGCTTGCGGCGCGATCCTCGCCGGCGTCTCCTATGCTGACGGCACGGGCCTCGGCGCATCGGTCACGACGGGGTGGCTCGCCGCCGAAGCGGCCCTCGCGGGGTAGGTACTTCTCGCGTGCGGACCACCCCGCGCACGCTATCCTAGGGCCGAGATGTTCATCGAATCGGTAGACCGCTCCGGTGCGCGGGTCATTTGGCTCTTCACCGGGGCGACCAATAGCCCCGAGGACTATCAGGCGTACTGCGACAGCATCACGCGCCTGAAGGACCTTCCGTGCGACGGGCTGCGCGTCGCCGTGCTCATCGTCGATGCGGGAAACCCGCTCCCGGATGCACGGTGGCGCAAAGAGATCGCCGAGAGATCCAGCGACGTGGAAGCGAACACCGCCTTCATTCTGGTCGGCGGGGCCCTGGCTCGCGGTGTGGCGACGGCCATCAACTGGCTCCGGCCCCCAACCTACATTCTGCGAACCGCCGCGAGCTTTGCGGACGCGGCCGAGATCGCCGACCAGCTCGTAGGGCAGCCCGTCCCGGAGCTTCGTGCGCTCTACGAGAACGCCCGGAGCGCGGCCCGAGACGTCGCCTGAAGCGTCAGCGCATCGTGGTTGGGAGCAGATACGCCGCCCCGGCGAGCAGGGCGTAGGCGCCGACCAGGAGCCCCAGCAAGAGGAAGCGGTAGCCGAGGACCGCGACTGCCGCGCGGTCGGTCCCGATGCGGTGGGCCTCTTTGAGCGCGATCACCTCGAGGACGATCATGAACCCCCAGCCGATGAAGGGGCCCACACACGGAACGGCGTAGAGGAGATAGGGCCCGTTGGCATAGCTCACCGCGCGCAGGGTGCCTTCGAAGGGCGTGTTTGCCGACTTCATCATGCGCAACGTCAGGTGGCTCAGGCCACCCCCGCCGAGCAGCGCGATGAGTCCCTGAATCGGCGCTTGGGTGAGGGTCACGGGGATCACGATGGCCAGCACGCAGATGAAGTACCCCGCCATCATGCCTCCGAGCTGGCCCTCGTCGAGGGCGATGCCGGTGACGCCGCTGGTCATCGCGAGGCCGATCAGCATCACGAAGTTCCAGACGAGCTGCCCGAGGGTGTAGGCGACGAGGCCGTAGCTGATCGGCCCCATCGCCCCCGACTCGGTCAGCGGTGTCCGGAAGAACGCTGTCGGCGCACGGTAAAGCAGCTTTGTCGTCTCCCAAAACGCGCGGATGAAACCGAGCTCCTTGCGTCGCTCCCAGGGGATCGGCTCTGCCAGGCCCCCGGCGGCGCATGCTCGGCAGACCAACAGGGCCGCGAGCGGCGAGAACGCGCACGCGTCGCAGCCGAAGGTGCCGCACCGGTTGCACGTGAACGAAGCGCTCACCTCGCCGTGGACCGCGCATGAGGCGCCGGCCGGGGGCCCCGCGACGGTTTGGCTCAGAACTTCCCCGTCACCGACATGAAGGTCATCTTGTCGTTCGTCTCGCGGAGACGCGCCGAGAGGATCTTCACGAAGTTCCAGAGGATCTCGTAGGCCAGATCCTTCTCGAGGAAGAGCAGGTCTTCCATCGCGTCCTTCTCGAGGATCAGGAGCCGGCATCGCTCGTGGACCCGGGCATCGGCGCTCCGGGGGAAGTCGTCGATGAGGCTCATCTCGCCGAAGGCGTCTCCAGGGCCGAGGACCGCGAGGGCCTCTTCACCCATACCGCTCACGTCGCGCGAGATGCGCACCTTGCCTTCGAGGATCAGGTAGAGTTCCCCGCCGGTGGAGCCCTCCTTGAAGATGACGTCGCTGCCCCGGTAGCTCTCCTCGCTGGCGATCGAAGCGAGCAGCTCGAGGCCTTCGGGGGAGATGCTGTCGAAGACCCGGATCTTGCCCAGGGCCTCGACGACCGCTTCTCGGCTGGCGTTACCGGACGCCGTCTCGGACGCCGCCTCGGCGGGCGCCTCGGGCGTGTCCTGGGGCGTGTCTTGGGGCGTCTCCTGATGCTCTTCCGACATGGGAGCGCATGATAGCAGCGAGGGCCGCCGGCGAGCCAGACAATGGCCGGACCGCTGGAGCGATCAGGCGGCTTGTACGCCGAATACTTCCCAGGTTGCGAGGATGGTGACCTCGCCGGCGTTCCGGTCGACGACCTCCGCCTTCCCGAACCCAGCGTCAGCGAGGGCGCGGAGGTAGGTCCGGATGGGCAGCCCCGCGTCGTCGATGGGGTGCCGTCCGGGGGGAACCGCCGAGACCATCGTGCGGCGGCGGGAGCCTCCGAGGTGGCGGTCGAGGCGCCGGAAGAAAGCGTTCCACCGAGGAGTGGAGTCACCGTCGCTGGGGGCCTCGCCCGCTCCCGTGGTCGGTCCGTTGAGCAAGAGCTGACCCCCGTCTCGGAGCATCCGCTGGAAGTCGGCGAAGACCTCCCTCATGCGGTCCTCGTCGAGCGTGGACAGACCGCCGGCGCAGGCGATGACGTCGTAGTCCCCGGAGAGCCCGGTGCCCCAATCTTCGTCCCAGAGGTCGCGCTCGAGGAGCCGGCCACGGACACGACGTCGCCGGTTGATGCGGCCGGTGAGGGCGAGGGAGAAACGATCGCGGTCGAGGAAGTCGACGGTGCAGCCGCGCTCGAGGAGGCCGAGGATGCGGCCGAGGTCGCCGGCGCCCGCACAGACGTCGAGGACTTTTCGGGGTCTGGTGCCGCTGCGCAGGACAGCCCGAGCCATCGCGCCGAGGCGACGCATGTACGTCGGTCCCCCGGCGGCGTCTCGGAACGCGGCGAGGACGAGGTCCGGGTCGTGGTCGTCCAGGAACGCCCGTGCGGCCTCGTCTTCGACGTACGGCGGGTAGAAGAGGGGGAGGGAGGGGTTGTCGTGGTTGCCTTGATGAGTGGTCATGGGCACCGGTAGTGCAACGCCCAGGCCACCTTCGAATTCACGAAAACAGTTGGTTTTCTTGGCGACCTCACGGCGCCGCCCGCCAGATTGTCGGCGAGGCTCCGCGCGTTCCTGTCACCGTGTCGAAACTCGCAACAATTAGAGGAGATCGCGCTCGCTGAGCCAGCGCTCGGCGGCGATAGCCGCCATGCAGCCGGTCCCGGCGGCGGTGATCGCTTGGCGCCAGACGTGATCTTGAACGTCACCGGAAGCGAAGACTCCCGAGATGTTGGTCTCCGGCGTATCCGCCTTGGTGACGAGGTAGCCCAGGTCGTCGAGTTCGAGGGCGTCGCCGAAGATGGTGGTGTTGGGCGTGTGGCCGATGGCGATGAAGAGGCCCTCGGTCGCGTGCACTCGCTTTTCGCCGGTCTTCGTGTCTTGCAACTCGACGGCGTTGACCGTCCCCGCTTCGACGTCGAAGACGTCGGTGACCACGGTGTTCCAGAAGAAGTTGATCTTCGGGTGCTTGAGGGCGCGGTCCTGCATGATCTTCGAAGCGCGTAGCTCGTCGCGCCGATGGATCACCGTGACACTCTTGCAGAGCCCGGCGAGATAGAGCGCCTCTTCCATCGCGGTGTCACCGCCGCCGACGATGCACACGTCCTGGTCGCGGAAGAAGAAGCCGTCGCAGGTCGCGCAGGCGCTGACGCCGCGGTTCTGGAGCTTCGTTTCGTTCTCGAGGCCGATCCACCGGGCCTTCGCGCCAGTGCTGATGATGACCGAATGCGTCGAGTATTCTTC
>QMMC01000101.1 GCA_003647065.1 Deltaproteobacteria bacterium
CGAGACGAGGCGCGTCCGAGGGGGCCAAGGGCGGGAGACGCATCTACGAGGACAACGGGGGCCACACGCCCAACGGTGGCTCGAAGCTGGCGCGCGGTTTCGAGCGCGAGGTGCCCACCGAAGCACCATCCGACGAGAATGTAGGGGCCCTGGGCCTGAAACCTCCGAATCAGCCTGGCGTAGTGAGTCGCCATCGCTTCGATGGTTCGGTGCATGGCCGCAGGCTCCGCTAGGCCGCGGGACTGGAGTCCATAGCAGGGCTGGTCTTCGCCGAGCCAGTAGATCAGCGGGCCATACCCCAGGAGGTCTCCTGGAGTCGAGTGCATGAAGAACAACGGGGGTCGTGTCCCCTGGGCCCGGAGCGTCACCAGAGAGGTCGCCCCGTCGTCGGGCAGGGCGCGCGGAACCGAGAGACCGCCCGCAATCCCTCGGATGGTGGGGCTGTGGAAAAAGGCCGCGCCGTCCACGTCGAGTCCCATGCGATTGGTCTGGTCCAGCATGCGGATCGCCTGGAGCGAGTCTCCCCCAGATGCGAAGAAATTGTCGTCGATGCCGATGTCATGGCGTCCGAGGGTCTCGCACCAGAGCTCCCAGACCATGGTTTCGATCAGGGTGCGAGGCCGCTCTCTGTCGGCGACGTGGCGGCCAACGGTGTCGCCGGGGTCCGGCAGAGCGCCGTAGTCGACCTTGCCATTGGGCAGGTTGGGAAGCTCGTCCAGGGCGATGAGCGCGGATGGAACGAGATGAGCAGGCAGAGCGGAGACGAGGTGTTGCCGAACAGCTTCCGCGTCAGGGCGCGGAGAGCCGGCCACGTAGCCGACGAGCCGGGCACTGGCGCCGTCCCCCGAAACCCGCGCCGCAGCGCTCGCGACCGAACGGTGGGACGAGAGTGCCGCCTCCACTTCACCCAGCTCAATCCGAAACCCCCTTAGCTTCACTTGGCGGTCGTCGCGGCCCAGGTACTCGATATCGCCGCTCGCGAGTAGGCGCACACGGTCGCCCGTCCGGTACAGACGCTCGGTGGACTCGGAACGCGGCAAGCGAATATCGACGAATCGCTCTCGGTCGAGCTGCGGGCGGCCGAGGTAACCGGGCGTGAGGCAGCTACCTCCGAGAAAGAGTTCGCCAGGGACACCGATAGGCACGAGGTCATCGCTCGGTCCCATGACATAGGCGAAGACACCGGGAATCGGGCGGCCGATCGGGGGATTCTTTCGAAGAGCCGCTCCCGGTGGTGCTTCGAAGGTCGTTGCCGTGACGGTCGCTTCCGTAGGACCGTATGCGTTGACCCACCGCACCGAGGACCCTGCGAGCTCTACGAAGCGCTCGTAGGCCGCGAGGGTGGCAGCCTCGCCGCCTACGACGACCACGCGGAGAGAGTCGGGGAGCGCAGCTCCCCGAGAAAGCAGCCCGTCAACCCAGCGCTCAAAATATGCCGTCGGGAGCTGGAGGACAGTGATGCCGCGCCGGTCGAGCCAACGGGTGAACTCACCCACATCCAGGACATCGTCCGGGCGCAGCACGAGCTCGGCGCCCACGGACCACGTTGGGAACATCTCCTCCACCGCGATGTCGAAGCTGATGGACGCGAACTGTGGAACCCGATCCTCCGCGGCGAGACCGTAGACTTTTCGAGTGGCGAGGGCGTGGCCCACGACGGATTGGTGTCTGATGGGCACCCCCTTCGGTCTGCCCGTCGAGCCCGACGTATAGATGACATAGGCGATATCATCCGCTGTCGGCGGGGTATGGCCCCCGTCGTCCGCGGTAGCCTCAGTGATGATCACCGCTCGGGCCCCGAGCTCACCAACCTCGTCGGCCAGCTCCGCCGTGGTGGCCACGGCCCCGATCCCGGCATCCTCGATGATGAGCTGGAGGCGTTCCCGAGGATAGTTCGGGTCGAGAGGGACGTAGGCTGCGCCGCTCTCGAGGATACCCAGCACCCCGACCGCAATTTCGACGCCCCGACCGACACAGAGACCCACTCGGTCCCCCGCGCGACACCCGGCGCCCCGCAATACCGCCGCAAACCCCCGGGCTCGGCACCGGAGTTCGGCGTAGGAGAGCGAGGCGCTCCCGTCGGCAGCCGACACTGCAATGGCGTCGGGGCACCGGTCCACCTGGTCCCATATCAAGCCGTGGGCCGTGCACGCGTCGCTCGCCTCGATGGCAGGCCCGGCGGCCATCGCGGCGATGCGCTCACTCGCTGCGCCGGTCATCCCCGTAAGCTGCGAGATGAGTTGGTCCGGGGCGCGCACCATCTCCAAGAGGTAGGCATCGAGCTGGTCGAGGAGCTCGTCGACACTCGCCGCCTCATACAGAGAGGCGTCATACTCGAGGGTGAGCCTCAAGCCGCCGTGATCGTAGACTGAAAGCGACAGCGGGACCCCGGTGTGCTCGATGAGGCGCGCTGTCCGCCGCTCCCACCGTCCACCGAGGGCGGGCAGGGCCTTGGTCAGATCATAGGCTTCGTACATCACCAGCGAATCGAAGAGCGTCGAGTGGTTTGATGCGGCGGCCAGGCTGCGAAGATGTGAGAGCGGCGTGTTCTCGTGGGGCCTGAGAGCCACCCAATGCTCGTGCAGGTCCCCAACGAGTTGCCGAACGCTCCACCCGTCGCCGAGGTGTGCCCTGATGGGGAGGGTATTGATCAGGACGCCGACGATGTCCTCGGCGCCGGGGACGGTCGAGCGACGACATGCCCGGACGCCCCCGAAAGTCACATCGTCGGTTTCGGCATGACGACCGAGGACGACCGCCCACGCGGCGTGCATGAAGCTACTGGAGCGTACCTCTAGTTCGGCCGCTCGTTCCCGGAGCACGTCGGCGCGTGCGGCAGATAGGCGAAGAGACCGCTCGCGGTGCGGGCCCACGCTACCCTGTCCCGCCGACACCCCGAACGGAAGTGGGGTCGGGCCGGGAAAAGCGAGGAAGAGGCGCGAGAAGAAATCGTCCGAAACAGCCATCGGGAGCCCGGCGACGTGCCGCAGATACTCGGCGTAGGTGGCCTTCGGACCACTCGACCTCTCAGGCGCAGGCTCGCCGTCGTAGGCCGCGAAGGCCTCACGGACGACGCGGAGGATACTGCGACCGTCCATGAGGATGTGGTGAAAGGTGAAAACCAGGAGATGGTCCTCTGCGCCCGCGCGCAGCAGCGCCACACGCAAGGCGGGAGGTGCATCGAGGAAGAATCCCCGCTCGCGGTCCTCGGCGAGCCAGGCCTCGAATTCACGCTCGACGTCCCCGCCATCGGCGTCGATGGGGACGAGTTCGAAGGGCACTCGCAGGTCGGCGTGCACTACCTGCGACAGGCCTCCGTGCCACCGGAAGCCGCAGCGGAGGCTCTCGTATCGCTCGAAGACCTGGCCGAATGCGCTCTCGATGCGCTTCGCATCGACAGCTTCGGGCATACGCACCACGAACTGCTCGACCCCCGGCCCCCGTCGACCGGCGCGCAGGGTGTCCAAGAGCAGCCCCTGCTGCATCGGCGACAGCGGCAACTCAGGCGGCCCGACGCGCGACGGATCCGCGGCCCGGCTCGCTTTCACTGCCGGAGACATCGACTGCCCGTCAGTCCGAGCCGAGGAACTTCTTCATCTCGGCGAGCTCGCGGGCGATCCACTGAGGCTTGGGGTCGTCCTCGCCGTCCATGTCGTACTTCTTGCCGAGCAGGTGCTGGCCGGCAGGGTAGTGGCGGCGCTCGACGAGGCACTCGATGCACTCGTCGAAGTCCACGAAGTGGGGGAGATTGCCCACGATGGCGTCGAGGCCGGCGACGTCGCCCTTGGAGCTGGCTTCGACGATGTTGCCGAAGAACTCGCGCTTCTGCTTGTCGACCTCCTGGTCCCACGCGCGGTAGTGCTTCATCTTCGCGTCGACCGAGGACGCGACGTCCTGGACGAACTTCGGGTAAACGGCGAGGCCGGCCTGGTGGTAGGCGGTCCAGTAATCGTGGGCGGCCTTCAGGTAGGCCCAGTGGTCGTAGGCCGTGGGATGCCGCTTCTTGTCGAACTCGGCCTTGGCGTTGCGCTCGGCGAGCCAGTGGTTCCAGCTCTGCTCCTGGGCCAGCGCGTGGGCCCCGAGGCCCCGGTAGAAGAGCGCCGATGCGGCGCCGGGGAGCACGTTGTTAACCGCCCCGCAGCTGCCGCACTTCTGCGGCCCCCCGCTGTCGAGGTTCTCGACCTGCATGGGAGTGCCGCACTGGGAGCAGGGCACGCCGGTGGCCATCTCCTGCTCGGCGAGGGCCCGGAGTCGCCGGGCCCAATCGGCGTTCTTCTTCATCTCGATGGTGTAGTGATGCAGCTCGAGATCGTCGGTCAGCTTCACGTACTTGTCGCACATCGCATCGCGCGCGTTGCTGATCGCGTCCCAATCGGCGCTCGAGAGGTCGTCGTCTTCGCCAATCTCGTCGATCTCTTCGTCGATCTTTTCCCAGGCGTCGCTGAGCTTCGTCGATAGCCCGTGGAAGCGCGACTGAAGGGCCGCGAAAGCGGCGCCCATCGGACCGTGGTCCATCGCGTGCTGTGCGATCAGCTGATCGAGGCCCGCGTCGGCTTCGGCGATCACGGCCTGGACGCGCCCGTCGACCTTGCCCAGAAACCCGTCCCACTTTTGGACGAGGTCGCCCATCTTGTTCTGTACGTCGGCTCCCATATCCCGCCTCCTCGTATGCGCGACCCGCTAAAGGGCGCTTCCGCAGAAGGGGCACTCGGTGTCGGTCTTCGACAGCTTCGGTGCCCCGCAGTTCTTACATTTGAAGGCCACGGCGGAAGACTTCTCCCACTTCTTCGCCGGGGCGTTTTCGTCGTGGTGCTTGAGGACGTTGCCGAACATGCCGCCGACCCGGGCCGGAAGAACGGCGCCCCGGTAGGCGATGTCGAGTTCCCCCTGAACGCGGTCGACGAGGCGCAGCAGGCGCTCGTGGAGCACCCTGAGGTCGGCCGGGTCGTCGATGATGTCGACGTCGACGCGCCTGGTCTCACGCCGGGTCCATACACAGAGGCTGCGAACCACCTCCTTGAACTCGATCAAGGTGGCCCCCCGGGTGGGGCGCTGGTGGTCACGAACCCCCTGGCGGTCCACGTCGCTTATCGGCGACACCCCGTAGTGGGCGCAGAGAGCGTCCCACTCGGGGCTCGACCCCGCCGGCTCATCGACCCCGTAGGCGGTGTCGAAGATCTGCGTGATGCCGTCACGAAGCGTGACGTGCAGGTATTCCACCTGCTTCCGGCGTTCGGTCGTCCCCACCGCTCAGCCTACCGTCAGAGGCTGAGGTCGTCGTCCATGCCCGCGCCCTGGTACTTGGCGAGGTAGTGGTCGTGAAGCTCGGTGTACTTGCGGGTGAGGGCGATGTCGGTGCCCATCTTCGGGGACCAGTAACCACTCCACGCGCCGTAGGTCCCGGCGTCGATGTTGAAGACGCTCGCGAGCTGGGCGTTCACGTCGAGGCCCTGGGCCGACCAGGCCTCCTGGGCAGTCATCACCTCGACAAAACGGTCGAAGGTGACCGGCTCGGCGCCGCCGGCGTCGACGCCCTTGGCACCGGTGAAGGCCGCGCCGAACTTGGTGGCGATGGCACCGGTGACGTCACCCTGCATCTTCGCCTGCCAACCGGCGTTGACGGCGTCCCACTTCGCGCTGTCCATGCCGTGCTGGCCGAGGATCTCGACGACCTGGGCCGGCGTGCCGTTCGCGCCGAGGCCCGAGAGGCCGGCCGCGGCTGCAGCCCACACGTCCACCGAGACGCCTTCGACGGGCTCGAGGAGCGTCGGGTCCGCGTTCACCGCAGCCGCCTGGGCGTTCTGCATCATGCCCATGCGCGCCTCCATCATGGCGTTCTGGAGCTGGTCGTCGATGATGACCGTCTTGTCGCCGTCCTCGTCGACCCCGAGGCGAGACCACTTGCCGGTCACGTAGGCGTTCACCAACTGGAAGTGGTCGTGGCTGTCGTAACCGAGGGCCTGGGCGCCCTGGTCCGCCGTCTGGCCCTGGCCCTGGGCGTCCTCGATCATGAACTGGTGAGTCCAGACCGCCTTCGGGTCCTGCCAGTTCATCCCGTTGAGGTTCAAGCCGCCGCCCTCGACGTGGGCGATCATCTGCTGAATCTCCCGGAACTCTTCGTCCGCGGGGTCTTCTTCTTCTTCTTCGGTCGCCGCGCCGCCGGCGCTGGCAGCCATGCCGCCGGAGGACGGGGCCGCGCCTCCACCCGCCGGAAGGGAGGCCGCCGGGGCATCCGAGCCGCCGCCAAAGAGCCCCGTGATGAACCTGATGATCGCTTGGATGAGTGCACCCATGGTCGTTCCCCTGTCTCGGTTGATTCTCGCCCCATGTCCCGGAGGGGAGCAGAGGCGGCCGGAAGGTACCACAGGGCGGGCGCTCAGAGATCCGCCCAAACGTGGTGTCGACAGGCACCTCCGTGAGGTCGCTCGCTGCCGACCGTGACCCACAAGCCGACACTGGCGCCCATGGCACGCAAACCGACGAATTATTGGGATTACCTCCGCCTCGAAGAGCTCCAGGGTCTGCAAGGGGGCCTCGAACGCGACGACACTGCGCTGACAAATGACGAAGTGCTCTTCATCGTCGTGCACCAGGTCGACGAACTGTGGTTCAAGCTCGCGATCCGAGAACTGGTCTCGGTACGCGATCTTTTCCGCAAGGTCCCGGTTCCGGAGCAGTCCCTCGCGAGTGCGGTACGGGGTGTGCGTCGCCTCGAGCTACTCTTCCATCAGATAGGCGGACAGTTCGCGCTGATGGAGACGATGACCACCCGGGACTATCTCGGCTTCCGGGACAAGCTGAGCCCGGCGAGCGGCTTTCAGTCGGCCCAGCTTCGGGAAGTGGAGATCTTGTTCGGCCTCGGTTCCGAGGAGCGGATCCCACTCGGAGGCGAGAAGAGCTACATCGACGCCCTCAAGCACGCGGACGGTCGGGAGTCCCACGCCTCGAAGGCCGTCGCCGCACGCCTCGAAGATCGGCCGAGCGTGCTCGAGGTCGTCGACGACTGGATCTACCGGACTCCGATTCAGGGCTCCCGCCCCGAGGACGAAGGGGACGACGAGGTCGTCGGGCGCTTCGTCGAGGCGTTCATCACCGCCCACGCGTCCGAGGTGAAGGCGTTCCTCGACAACGCCCGGGCCAACGCCAACAACGACGAGGAATACGCGCTCCTCGAACGTCGCTACCAGGCCCAACTCGCCAGCTCGGCATCGTTCCTCCGAGCCGAAGACGTCGAGGTGAGCGACGGCGACTCGGCGCCACGGCTGCGCACGCGCCGTGTCCGCGCCGCCCTCACCTTCATCGAGAGCTACCGAGAACTCCCCTTGCTCGCCTGGCCCCGCGAGGTCCTCGACTCGCTCGTCGCCCTCGAACAGGCCTTCCTGATCTTCCGACAACGCCACGCACGCATGGTCGAGCGCATGATCGGGAGGCGAACCGGCACCGGAGGCTCGGCCGGCGTCGACTATCTGGATTCGACCGCATTGAAATACCGCGTCTTTCGGGAGCTCTGGGCGGTGCGCTCCCTGCTTCTGCGGCAAGACGCCCTCCCGGCCCTCGAAAACGCGGCGACCTACGGTTTCGTCGCGGGCGATTGAACGGACAGGGGGGGCAGACCATGGCATCCAACGAATCGGACGACCCGTCCACCGACGTCATCGACGACGTGACGACGGAAGGATTGATTCCCATCCCGCGCGCTGAGGAGACAGCCCTCCGAGGTGCGACGCTCATCATGTTGACGGGGACCACGGTCGGACGCCGCTTTGCGCTCGCCCCCCACTCCACGCTCGGCCGCGCGGCAGAAAACACGATCGTCATCGACGACCCAAAGGTCAGCCGCGAGCACGCCCAGATGATTCTGACCGCGGGCGGCTGGCTCATCCGGGACTGCAAGAGCCGCAACGGAGTCGTCGTCAACGGCGCACGCATCGAGGGAGACCACGTCCTGCACGTCGGCGACGAGATCCACATCGGCGAGCACACGAGCTTCTCTCTTTCGCTACCGGATGCGCTGCAGGAGCAGGCACTCCAGCGACAGAAAATGGAGGCCATCGGCCGCCTCGGCGCCGGCGTCGCCCACGACTTCAACAATCTCCTCGGCGCCGCCCTCGCCACCCTCGACAACCTCGCGTCACTGCCCCCCAAGACGCAACTCGGCGACCCGGAGGTGGTCGAGTGCCTCGACGACGTTCGGGCCGCGGCGCTCCGAGCCACCGAGCTCACCAAACGACTGCTTCGGTTTTCCCGCCGCGACACGATGGACTCGATCGCCATCGACATCTCGAAGCTCTGCCGCGAGGTGATTCAACTGGTCCGCCGCACTGTCGACCGGCGCATCACCGTCGAAGAGGACGTCGACCAGCGACTGATGGTCGACGGCCATTCGGGCGAGCTGCACCAGGTGCTGATGAACCTGTGTATCAACGCCCGCGATGCGATGCCAACCGGGGGTACCCTCACCATCGCCGCCCAGCTCGTCCCCGAGGAGGCATTGATCGGATTGCCGGTTCAACAACGCCTGCCCCACGTTGCCCTCCGAGTATCGGACACCGGCCTCGGCATGGCTCCGGAGGTTCTGAAAAATGTCTTCGAACCCTTCTTCACGACCAAGTCGAAGGAAACCGGAGCGGGCCTCGGTCTCGCCACGGTCTTCGCCGTCGCGACGCGCCACGGGGGCACCGTCACCATCGACTCGGAGCCGGGCGTCGGCACCACCGTCCGGGTCTTCTTGCCGACACGCCCGAGCGGCGCCCTCAGACCCAGGACGCCGACCGCCGGGATCCTGCGACCGCTCCTCCCCGCCCTCGCAGACTCCGCACAGATTCTCATCGTCGACGACCAAGCTCTGATCCGCCGCAGCTGGCAGCGACTCTTGGAGCGCGCAGGGCACGAGGTGCGCCTCGCAGAGCACGGCCAGGAGGCCCTCGAGCTTCTGAAGGAAGAGGTACCCGATCTCGTCTTCCTCGATCTCGACATGCCCGTCCTCGATGGCGTCGCCACCCTGGAACGTCTTCGCCAAGACCACCCGCGCCTACCGGTCGTCTGCGTCTCGGGCCACTGGGAGGCCGACACCGAAGCGCGAGTCCGCGCCCTCGGCGCCCTCGACGCGGTAGAAAAGCCGCTCAGCGCGGCGCGCCTCCTCGAGCTGGTCTCCCGCGCAGCAACCGCCCGGGACCTGCATCGCACCCACGATTGAGCGGGGTCGACGCCCGCTGATCATTCGGCTTCGGTCGGCTTCGGTGGTGCGGCGGCGCCCCGGCCCATCTTCGCGAGGAAGCGCTCTCCCGTGATGCGAACGTCTTCGAGGATCGAATACATCGTCGGCACGAGGACGAGCGTCAGGACGGTGGCGACGGCCAAGCCAAATACGACAGCGACGGCCATCGGCCCCCACCACTGAGCGCTCGGGGAGCCGATCACCGCCTCCATCTTCCAGAAGTCGAAGGAGACCCCCGCCGCCATCGGAACGAGCCCCAGGATCGTGGTCAACGCGGTGATGATGACCGGGCGAAAACGAGTCATGCCCGCTTCGATGAGGGCGTCGTGGAGATCGTGCCCGCGCGCTCGAAGCTGCTCGACGTAGTCCAAGAGGACGATGGCGTTGTTGACCACCACCCCGGCCAACGAAATGACGCCGATGCCCGTCATGATGATGCCAAAGGACGTCCCGGTGATGATCAGGCCCCAGAGCACCCCGATGAGCGAGAGGATCACGCTCGCCAAGATGATGAGCGGCAGGTCGAAGCGGTTGAACTGGGCGACCAGCACCATGAGAATGAGGAAGACGGCGATCAGGAACGCCCTACTGAGGAACTCCTGGGACTCGCGCTGCTCGTCGCTCGCTCCGCCGAGACGCAGGTGCAGCCCCTCGGGGGGTTCGGCCTCGGCGATGAACGCGGAGACCCGGTCGCGGATGGCGTTCTCGTTGAAGCCCTCCTTCACGTCGCCGTCGATGGTGACCACCAGGTCCTGGTCGATGTGGTTGATGCTCCCGCTCCCGCCGGCGAGCTCATAAGAGGCCACCGCCGAGAGCGGCACGGCAAAGGACTCGGGGCTCGTATCCTCGCGGCCGGGGATGCGCAGGGCGAGGACCGCTTGCAGGTCCCCCCGGTGCTCCGGTGCCATCTCGACGACGACGTCGTACTCGTCTTCTCCGTCGCGAATGGTCGTCGCGACGCTGCCAGCGACCGCGGTCCGAATGGCCGTTGCCACAGCTGACGTGCTCGCACCAACTCGCTTGGCAGCCCCGCGGTCGATGCGCAAGCGCATCTCGGGGCGCCCTACCCGGTAGTTGTCGCGCAGGCTCGTCGCCCCGTCGAGAGCCGCGAGGTCACGACGAACCCGCGCCGCGTACGCTCCGACCGAGTGCACGTCGTCGCCGCTAACCTCGACCGAGATCGGCGACCCGACCGGCGGCCCCTTGCGCTCTTTTTCGATCTCGATGCTGGCGCCGGGGATCTCGACGAGGCCCGCCCGGATGCGCGAGATGGTGTCCCGGGGGTCTTCGATGCGCGGGGTCTCCCCGGGCCTCAGGCGGGTCGCGTGGGGCAAGAAGTCGATGGTGATCCGCGCGCTGTTTGCGGCGGATTGGGACGCGCCGGCCATGGGGCTGCCGCCGCCGCTGACGCCAGTCTCGGCCACGTAGAAGTTGATATTGTCCTGCTCGAGGAGGATGGCCTCGACGCGGCGCACGATCTCGTCGGTCGCCTCGACATCCGTACCGTCCGGGGCCCGCACCGACACCGTGGCCCTGTCGGGCTCGACGTCCGGGAAAAACTCGGTCCCGTGATTCAACTCGCCGTAGGCTGCAAAGGTGCCCACCAGAGCCGCGACGCCGACGCCGAGGCTCAGGTAGCGGTGGGCGATGCTCCACTCGAGGAGCGCCTTGTAGAGGGTCATCGCCCGGCCGGTCTGTCTCTCCGCGCCGGAGCCCTTCCTCGAGACCTTCATCGACCGACTGGTGATGACCGGGAGGACCGCGATGGCGATCACCAGGGAGCAGAGCAGGACTATCACCACCGTCTTCGGCAGGAAGCCCATGAACTGGCCCATCATGCCGGTCCAGAAGAGCAGTGGCGCAAAGGCGGCCACGGTCGTCAGGGTGGACGCGGTCACGGCCATGCCCACCTCCTTGGTCCCGACGATCGACGCTTCGACGAGGGAGAGCCCCTCTTCGGCGTGCCGATAGATGTTCTCGATGATCACGATCGCGTTGTCGACGAGCATGCCCAGGCTGAGAATCAGCGAGAAGAGCACGATCATGTTGAGCGTCATGTCGAATGCTTGGATGAAGAGCATCGCCATGAGCATCGACAGCGGGATGGCTATCGCGATGAAGAACGAGTTCCGCGCCCCCATGAAAAAGAAGATCACGGCGACGACCAGGATCAACGCCGTGATGATGTTGTTCTCGAGGTCGTTGACCATCATCGCGATGTCTCGCGACTGGTCGCCGATGATCCGGAACCTCACCCCCTCGGGCCAGTCGCCCTCTCGGGCGGCGAGGATGGACTTCACCTCGTCGGCGATCTCGAGGAGATTCGCTCCCCCGCGCTTCTTGACCCCGATGGTGACCGCAGACTCGCCGTTGACCCGGGCGTAGCTGTCTCGGTCCTCGAAGGCATCGATGACGCGCCCGAGGTCCCGGACGAAGACCGGCCGGTCGCCGATGCGCTTGACGGCGACGGATTCGATTTCGTGGGCTTCGGTGAACTCACCGGGAACCCGGAGCAGGAAGTTGGCGTCGCCGACGCGAACGTCCCCGCCGGGGATGTTCACGTTTTCGTCCCGGATGGCGTCGATGACGTCATCGAGCTTGAGGGAGTAGTGGGTCAGACGGTGGGGGTCGATCTGCACCCGGAATTGCCGGGTGCGCCCACCGGCGAGATCTGTATCGAGCACGCCGTTGATGCGCGAGAACTCGTCCTCGAGGCCCTCACCGATGACTTTGAGGACCTCCTCGTCGACCGGGCCCGCGATGGTGACGATCATGATGGGAACGTCGGTCATCGAGACCTCGCGGATGTCGGTCTCTTCGGCGTCTTCGGGGAGGTCGGACCGGGCACGGCTGATGCGGTCCCGGACGCGCTGCAGCGCGTCCTCGATGACCACCTCGGGCTCGAACTCGAGGGTGACCAGGCTGACCCCCTCGGCCGAGACGCTGCTCATCTTCTTGAGGTCCTTGAGACCGGCGAGTTCGGACTCGATGGGGACCGTGATGAGGCTCTCGATATCCTCGGGCGACACCCCGGTGTAGGGCGTTGACACCATGACGACGGGGATGTCGATGTCCGGAAACGCCTCCCTGGGCAGCTCGATGTACGTGAAGAGCCCGAAGAGGAAAATGCAGACGGTCACCAGGAGGATCGGAGCCCGATTCCGGACGAAGGCGCGGATCATCAGAACCTCACGCGTCCGTCGGTGCAGCAGCGGCCTTCTCGGACCACCAAGACGGGGTCACCCTCTTCGAGTTCCCGGTGCCCAGTCGTGATCACCCGGGCCCCGAGCTCGAGGCCTTCGTTGACGACGACCTGATGTCGCACGACAGGGCCGAGGGCTATGGGGCGCCAGACAGCCTGACCATCTTGCTCGAGGTACACGCCGAGGCCGTCGAGCTTGGTGACTACCCAGTCCTGAGGAATGATCAACGCGGCCTCCCCGAGTGCAGCCCGGACCCGGACCTGAGCGATCATGCCAGGAAGGAGGCGTCGGTCCGAGTTGGCCACGGAGATGTCGACCAGGAACGAGCGCGTCTGAAGGTCCGCCACGGGGTTGACGTGACTGACGGAGCCCTCGAAGACGCCGGACGCGGCGTCGGTGGTGATGGTCGCCGCCATGCCCTCGCGGAGGGTCACCACGTCACGGTCCGATACGGAGATGGTGACCTTCACCTCGTCGAGGTCGACCAGACGGAGGAGGGGCGCTCCCGGGACGGCGATTTCCCCGCGATCGGCTTCGAGGTTCGCGATGACCCCGGGAAACGGGGCGCGGATCACCGAGCGACTGACCGCTATCCGGGCCGACTGGTGCGCCGCCTCGGCGGCGTCGAAGCGGGTTTGGTAGGCGTCGCGTTGGGCCTGAGCCAGGGACGCCCCGAGGCGGTTGCCGCGACCCACTTCGCGCTCGGCCGAGCGCAGTTCGACGGCGCTCTGTGCAAGGCGCGCGGACGCCATCGCCGTATCGACGCGGACCAGCACCTGCCCCTCACGCACCTCGTCGCCGTTCTCGACGAGCACCCGCTCGATGAACCCGCCCATCGCCGAGCCGAGGATCGCGTCCCGAGCCCCGGTGATCTCGCCCGGGAGCACGAGCTCGATGCTGGCTTCGGACTCTTCGATGACGGCCAACTCCACTCGGGTCGCGGCGGCGCGGGCGACAGCCGGCGCCAAGACGGTGTCGCTGGTATCGGCCCTGGCGGTGCCGCCGTTGCCGCCGCCGTCCTCCGAAGACGGGCACCCGGCAGCGCTCAGGGCCAACACGATGGACAAAAAGACGGTCCGCTTCACTTGGAGACTCCGTTGAAGAAGATGTCCACGAGGCGCTCCGGGCAGTCTTCGGGGATGGGTTCGCCCTCGAAGACCAGGCGACGACAGCGGTGGTCGACCATGCCGAGGAGGGCGAGGACGGCGTCCTCGACGTTCAGGTCCGAACGGATCTCGCCGCCGGCAATGCCAACTTGAATGAGATCAGCGGTCATCGAAACGGGCCCGCCGCGCAATTCGGTCGCGTCGATGGACGGTTGGCCCGGATCGGGGGCTTCGAGAGCGTTGTAGACGAGGCGCATGCCCGCCGGGTCAGCGCGGACATGCTCGAAGAAGAGCCCCATGGCGACGCGCAGCCGCTCGGCGACCGGGGCCTGCCGCGCGAAAGCCTCGCCGATGAGCTCGACGTAGCCCTGTCCCTCGACGTGGAGGCACTTGGCGAAGAGCGCTTCCTTGCTGCCGAAGTGATAGTAGAGGTTGGGCTTCGTGCATCCGGCCCCTTCGGCGACGGCCCGCATCGAGGTCGCGACGTATCCGTGGGCCGAGAAGAGCGCCGTGGCAGACCGGAGGAGCCGCGTACGCAGATCAGGCCCGGTGACCTCCGGGGCCGTTGCGCTGCTGGTGCTTGGTGTTCCCATGTCCGCCGCCTTCTGGCCCTGACCGATGAAGCGGAACCTGGTCACATCTACGCGTAACGTCAAGGGGTTTTGCCCTGACCGATGCTCCGTACCGGGCCTTTGACCCTTGCCTTTGGGCCCCCCCGATACGAGGCTCTCGCCATGGCGACGGGGCATTTTTGGACGCTTTGGCCCCACATCGGCGCCGTCCTCGCCCCACCCACGCCGCCGCCCTCGCGGCACTTCCGCACCGAGGCGCCCGACCCGGCGCGGGGAACCATCCGGCTGACCGGCAGGTTCTCGTCTCCTCCAGGGGCTCGAACCTTGGTCCTCCTAGTCCACGGCCTCGGCGGCAGCGCGGCGAGCTCCTACATGATGCTCGCCGCCCGGGCCGCCCACGACGCGGGCATGGCGACGCTGCGCCTCAACCTCCGGGGCGCGGACCGGTCGGGGGAGGACTACTACCACGCGGGCCTGACCTCGGACCTCAAAGCCGCCCTCGGCAGCGCCGAGGCGCGCCCCTACGAGCGCGTCTTCGTCTGGGGCTTCTCCCTCGGCGGCCACGTGACGCTGCGCCTCATGACCGAAGACCACGACCCTCGCCTCGCCGGGGCCGTCGCGGTCTGCACCCCGATCGATCTCGCCGGCGCGGCCCGAGCCTTCGATGAGCCTCGGCGCGTCGTCTATCGCCGCTACGTGCTCGGCGGCCTCAAGGAGATCTATCGCGAGGTGTATTTGCGCCGCGGGGGTCCCGTCGCCCTCCCGGGCGCCATGGCCATCGACACCCTCGAAGAGTGGGACAACCGCATCATTGCGCCCCGCCACGGCTTTGCCGACGCGGACGACTACTGGGAGAAGGTCGGGGTCGGCCCGCGACTCGGCTTCGTCGATCGCCCCACCCTAGTCGTGCAAGCCGAAGCCGACCCGATGATCCCGATGCACACGGTTCGGCCGACCTTGGACGCGGCGCCCAATGTCGACACCCGATGGATCCCGAGGCCCGGCGGCGGACACGTCGGCTTCCCGAAGGACCTCGACCTCGGCGTCGACGCCCCGAAGGGCCTCGAGGCCCAGGTCATGGGCTGGATGGCTCGGGCGTAGCTAAAAGTTGAGGCCTATCTGGGCCCCAAAGGGATGGTTGACCCGCACGAAGAGCGCGACCCTCGGCGGGGCGAAATGCCAGCGTCCCCCGATTCCTATGAGGGGCGAGGCCGAACCGCAGACATCATTGGCCCCGCACTCGTGCACACCAACAGCCACCCCGGCTTCCGCGAAAACCGACCACTTGGGGGTCAGGTAGAAGTTCCACTGCGCTGCCGCCTGGGGCCAGAAGCTCCAGTCACCCCAGCACCCGTAGCCGTTGCAGTCCCTCCGGTTGTCCCAGGAGAGGAACTGGATGTCACCGCCGAAGGAGAGGGCGAGCTCATCGTCGAGGCTATCAATGAAGCCATCGGGGACGATGGGAAACTCGACCCGGAATCCGACACCGAGGGCCCACCACCAGCCAACGCTCCCGTGCACGTCGAAGCGCACGGACTGGATCTTGTTGCGGCCGTTCGCCCCAGGGGGCCCGCGGCGCTGAGCCTCGGCCGCCGAGGAAGCGAAGATCGAAAGTGCGATGGCCGAGACGACCAGGAATGTTCCGCGGCTCCGAATCATTTTGCCCATCGGCGGAGACTAACTGACGATGAACCCACGACCCCAGGCCTTTGTGTGATGAAATACCAATGGGTGACGCCAGCATCGGAGACCGATAACATGCGCCCCGAGGTTGCGTTGCCTAGACTGAACGCCATGGTCGGCCGCCCCACGCTGCTTCTCTTCTGTATCGCTCTCGCGTCCTGCGGTGGCACCGACAGCGGTGAGTCCACGGGCCCCGGAAGCCCCGGCGCCGCGGCCACGGCGGCCGACATGAGGCCCGCCAGCTGCCCAGAGCAGGCCCCCGCCCCCGAGCCGCTCCCCGGGGTGACCGCCGAACAGCGCACGGCGGCATATTGGGTCGAGCGGGCCCGGGCCTACGGCGACCCCGATGAGCCCCTCTTGCGCGCCGCCGACATCAGCAACCTCGACGCCAGCATGGCCCTCCCGGTGGCCGAACGCCCCCTCGGTCAGCTCGACCTCGCAGAAGTCGTGGACGAAGCCCTGGTCCTCGCCGAGGTGCAGGAACGAATCGAATACATCCGCGGTCGCATGGAGCGCGGCGAGTACCTCACCGCCGACGGCGAGAGGGTCGGCGAGGAAGTGCTCGCTGCTTTCGCTTCCGTCGACTCGTTGCCAGAACTCTCGCCGCGCCTGCACGAAGTTCTCGAAACCATCCAGCTCCGCTGCGGCCCCGCCCTCGATGGCTTTTACACCGCGAGCCTCGACCTCGACTTCGACCGCAACAACTGCAGCTCGGCCCACACCGGGGAGCCGATCCAAGTCCTCGCGACGTGGGGCACCGGCCTCCAGTTGGTGCGCACCCCCTATGCCCTCGGATGGATCTCAGCAGACGCCCCGCTCTCCCCGGCGCTCTCGGACGAAGACGCCGAGATCCTGCTCACAACACCTCCCGGGGCGATGTCCCGCCGCGACGTCATCGAGTCGGCCTTCGCGATGCTCGATGATCCCTACGGCTGGGGCGGGAACGGCGGGGGCCGAGACTGCTCCCGCTTCCTGATGGACATCTTCGGCGGTTTCGGAATCGGGCTGCCCCGTCACTCCGCCCGGCAGGCCCTGGCCGGCACGTTTTCGGTCGATGTGTCTGCCGTGACGAGCGCCCGGGACAAGCTCCTGCTGCTCGAAGAGGCGACCCGGCGCGGCGTCGTGCTGATGCACTTCCCCGGGCACATCATGCTCTATCTCGGGCAGACCGAGGACGGCACGCCGATGGCGATCCACTCCTTCTCGGAGTACCTCGAGCCCTGCGAAGGGGTCACCCTGCCGAGCGGGGAGCCCGCCGAGACCCTGCGCCGGGTAGACCGCGTCGCGGTGAGCGATTTGAGCCTCGGCACCGGCTCGACCCGCACCTCGTTCCTCGAACGCCTCACCCGGGTGACCGTCCTCGGCAAGGCCCCGGGCCTCGCCCTCGGGGGCGCCGCCGAGCTGCGCGCGGCAGCGCCGGTGCAAGTGCCCGAAGAGTGCACCGATACCCTCGACGCATCGATATTCCGCTCCCCCGCCCGGCCCAACGCCGACCAGCCCCTCCGGGTGATCGTCACCCTCAGCGAAGATCCGGGCCCCTCGGAGTTGGTGCTGCTCGATCCGAACGGCGACCGCGTCGAGGTGGAAGTACATCGCATGGGCGGGCCGCCTTTCACCGTTTGGGCCCAAGTGGACCGACCGACGCCGGGCAGATACACGGCGATCCTCGGCGATGGCACACGCTCCGTCGCCTGCGAGCGCTTCAACGTGCTCCGCGACCGCGGCCCCCGAACCCCGAGCACGAGCCCTTACGCCTGGGACGCGCGGTGGGCCTGGGAAGCAGACACCGAAAACCTCTACGCCGCCTGGGTGGAGCAGCTCTTCGACTACCCCGTCGACGAAGACATCACCTGGACCGACCTGCAGACGCTGCTCACCAACCGCGACAACAACCTGCTCTACGATCACCTCGGGACCAACGAAGACGAACGCCTCAACCTGCACCCGGACTGCGCCGACCTGCCCTACTTTCTTC
>QMMC01000102.1 GCA_003647065.1 Deltaproteobacteria bacterium
CGCCCCGGGACTCGAGGAGCAATCGCAGGGCGTGGCGGGTGCGGCGCCCCCGCATGATTCCCGGAGTCGGCTCCTCGACGCCGACGGCGCGGGTCGACAAGTTCGCTAGGCCCAGGAGGGCCCGGGGCACGACGAACCCGCGCTCCTTGCCCAGAGCGGAGAGCGGCGACCGGGCGTCGCCTTCGACCTTCTGCAGACAACAGGACACTAGAAGCACATCGGCCTTCGCTTCGGCGGCGCGCTTCACCAGCAGGTCGCCGAGGTCGCCGCAGGCGTGCAGCCCGACGGCGAGGTCCCCGGCGTCGAAGCAGAGCGGCATCACCCGGCCGTCCCAGCGCTCGAAGGTCGTCGTGCGGTCTCCCCAGGTTCGCGCGGTTTCCACCCGCGAGGTGTCGTGGTCGAGGCCGACCGCCGGTGCGCCGAGAGCCTCGGCGAGGGCCCGGGTCAGATGTCCGTGGCCGGCGCCGACGTCGACGATGCGAGTGGGCCGCGAGAAGACCTCGGCGGCGAGCTTCGCGAGGGCGTGCACTTGGGCGTTTTTTCGCTTGGATGCCCGCCGCCTTCGTGCCGCCGCCGCGGGAGCCGGGGGCGGTCCTTCGATCTCGCCGAGGGCCTGGGTATCCCGGATGAACGCCCGGAGCGACGCCGGGGCGTCGTCCCGGGTGCTGGTCACGGCGCCGAGGCCGAGGTGCTCGGCCAACTCGAGTTCTTCGTCGTCGAGGCCGAGGAGAAACGGCGCCCACCCCCGCCTCGCGCACCACCCGGGGACCTCTGGGCTCGTCACCCGCGTCGCGAGGATGTCCGCGGCCGCGTCGAGCAGATCGAGGTTTCGGCCCAGGCGCTCCGCGATCATTCGAGGCCGTCGAGGAACTGTCCGACCCGCCGGCTCAATGCCCCGGGGCGGTCGAGGAACGGGCTGTGACCCATGCCCGCGGGGCGCTCCACTTCGATGTGGGGCGGCAAGTGCTCACGCCAGAACTCGAGGTGCGCCGGAGGCAGGATTTCGTCTTCGGCGCCCCAGATGAAGAGCGTGGGCATGGTGAGGCTGGCGACCTCTTCGGGGGTCAGGGCGTGAATCTCCGGGTCGACCGCTTCCAGCAACTGAATGAGCTCGGGCTTGCTGAACTTCCGACGGACGCCCCAGGCCATGACGTGGCGGAGCGCCGAGGGCCGGCCGAGCAGTCGGTCGATGAATTCGAGGCCTCCGCGATGATCGCGGATGGCGAAGAGTTGGCGCAGGTCGTCGAGGTGCACGCCATCGACCTGGGCCCCGGCGGGGGAGGCGAGGACCAACGCTCGGACCCGCGCTTGATTCGCGAGGGCATAGCGCACCGCTGCGTATCCGCCCATCGAGTTGCCGAAGAGCACCGCCGGCTCGCCGACCACCTCGTCGATCGCCTCGAAGAGTCCCGTCAGGAGGTCGTGGGGGTCGACCGGGCCCCGGGGCACTTCACTGAAGCCGTGGGCAGGCATGTCGAGGGTGACGATGCGGCTCACCTTTTTTTCGAGGCGCCGGAGCAGGGGGCGGTAGTGCACGCCGGCGGACCCGAAGCCGTGCATGAGGACCAGCGGCGGCCCGTTGCCCGACCCCCGGCGCTCCATCGCGTGCACGGCGCCGACAGAGGTGGGCACCAAGCGGCTCCCATACCCGCGCAGGCGCAGCGCCGCCCGCGCAACGTGTTCGGCGGTATCCGCCATCAGTCGCCGATGTCGGAGCCAGGGTCTGGAATCAACGAGAGGCGGTCGTCGAGCTCGATCTCGATGTCCATGTCGGCGGGCCGAACCACGAGGGCGCCATGCACGCCGTGGGTCCGCCCCCGCTCACTCCCGCGACGCCCGAGCGCGAGGCGCACGCGGTATTCGCCGACGTTGATGATGTGGGGGCCCGATGCGTGGGGGGGGACCCGCCCGTCGATGAAGGCCACAGCGAGGGACCCGACGAGGCGCCGGGCCGAGGCCCCGTCTGGCCAATCGGAGATTTCGATCTCCAGTTCGGGATACTCCATCTGGCCGAGGCCCCGGGTCGAAGCCCACCCGTCGGCTTCGACGAGGCGGACGAAGGTCGAAGCCAGGCCCCGGGCCCCGGAGCTGATGGCGAGGGCCTTCCGGAGGTCGTTCGTCGCGATGAGCTTCTCGGCGCGCTGCACGTAGACCCAGTCGGCTCCGACGTGGGCGGCGACCTCACCCGCCCCTCGTCCGAGCCACTCGAGGGCTTCCTTGCGCGCTTCCCGGTCTTCGGGGGGGGTCATGGCGACCTCGAGGGCGCAGATGGCTTCGGGGAGCTGCAGCGTCTTCCTGCTGAAGCGCTCGCGAATCGGCTCCCAAGGGATGGGGCCCCGGACCCGCGCCAGCCATTCCTTGGAGGTGTGCCCGAGGGCGCCGTCGTGCCCGTCGAGGAGCAGGTGGGCGGTGGCGCCGAAGCGCTGAGTCCACTCCCGGGTGAAGCGCACGTCGTCGATCTCCGGGTCCGGATCTTCCGAGAGAATCAACAGCCGGATCGTATCGTCGGCGGCGTCCGACGTGGAGACGACGACGTAGCGATCTCCCTTGGGCCGCATGAGAGTGACCGTCGAGAGCTCGCGGCCATCGGGCATCGTGATGAGCTCGAAGACTTCGACATCGCCATTGGAGAGCGGCCTCACGCCGCGGGTCTGGGCGCGGGCTTTGTCCCAGAACTTTCGCAGCTGGGTGACGGCCTCGGGGAGGCCCTCGGCCGCGCTCAGGTCGACGAGCAGGTCGCGCTCCCAAGGAGGACGCGCTCCCCACGCCATCGATGCCCGGACGGCCTCCACGTCTCCGTCCGCCAACGCGCGTCGATGGTCGTGGAGGGCATCCACCACCACCGACTCCGAAAGGTTGGGGTGCGGCGGCGATGAGGCGCGCTCATCGAGGGCGTGGTCGGGAGGATTGCTCATGGTCTGACGGGGAGCGAACCGTTCGACGGTTCACGCGCCCGGGTCTGTGCCTGGATAACGCATCACCAGCGCCTTTGCTGGCCGTTCGATGGCAATCACCGGCCCGGTGAGCACCGAACTCTCGCCGTCGAAGATGATCCGCTGGCCGGGTGTGGGCAAGCCCCCCTCGGCGGTGAGGCTCCCATTTGCGAGGAGGGTGACCGCTGCTGCGACGCGGCGCTGGAGCGCCCCATGTTCTGTTCTCCACTCGCCTGAGCGGCGGTCCCGGACCCCCACGCAGCGATCTCGCCGTACGTGGTACTCGGTATTTTGGGTCACGAATACGTGGTGGATGCGGCGTTCTTGTCTGCGTCCCATGCGGACTTCCTCCGTTGCGATGAACCATTGCAAGGGGGGTGCCCGGGTATCCGGGAGGAATTTATCAATGATTCTAGCCCGAGTGTCCCGTCGAGGTGACGGATCTGGCCCCTGGGCGGCCACTCCCGCGGCCACCCGGGGTACGCTCCGGCGCCATGACGGACTATCTGGTCACCGGAAGCGCGGCGCGGCTCTCTCAGCTGATCGATGAACGAACGGTCCCCGGTGCGGACGTCAAGCGCATCGATCGGCGCATCTGGGACCTCTTCGGCGAGGACTGGACCGTGATGTTCACGGACCTCGCCGGCTTCTCTCGGCAGACCGCCGCGTTCGGGATCGTTCACTTTCTCCAAATAATCCACGAGCAAAAGAAGCTGCTCCTGCCGATCGTCTCGCACCACGACGGCATTCTCTTGAAGACCGACGCGGACAGCCTGCTCATCGTCTTTCGACGTTCCGCGAGCGCCGTGCGCTGCGCCGTACAGATGCAGCACGCTTGCCAGAAGGTCAGTGACCGCCGCCTGCCCGAAGAACAGATCCTCCTTTGCGTCGGCATCGGTACGGGCCACGTGCTGCGCATTGGGGATCACGACGTCTGGGGCCAGGAGGTCAACGCGGCGGCCAAGCTCGGCGAAGACACGGCGAAGGCCCACGAGATCCTCGTGACCGAAGCGGTGCGCGACGCGTGCGCCGATCTCGACGGGGTGTCCTTCCTGGACCTCGGCCTCGCGGTGGCGGGCTCGGCGCAGAACTACCGCGTCAAGTATCGCTGACGTCCTGGTCGTGCTGGACGTCGAGGGCGAGAATCCACTCGGCGATCTCCCGCCACAAGAACCGGCTCCCGGGGTCGGTCACCAGGCCCATGTGATCCGGGGCGCCTCGGCCTTCGAGGACCCGGTGGGAGAGCCGGCTTCGCCCCATCGCCGCGGCGAAGAGAGCCACCGACGCCGGCCTCGCGAGCAGTCGATCGTTGGCGCTCGAGACCACGAAGACCGGGAGTTCCGCCTCGCCGAGGGCGCGCACGTAGTCGTCGCATCCATCGTCGCTGATCAGCTCGTCGTCGAGCCAAAAGCGCAGGAACCCGCGCACGTAGGACCACGGCTCGGGGGCCACGCCCATGCGAAATAGGCGACTGTCGAAGCTCCCCCGGGGAGCCGTCATCGCGGCCCAGGCGCCGAGGGCCAATGACTTCTTCATTCGAACCCGGCGGCTCGGCTCGAAGCGTGGTGCCCAGAGGTTCGGCGCGAGGCCGACGATGGCGTCGGGCGCCGTCCCGGGGGACAGGCCCGCTGCGATCATCGCGGCGTGGCCGGTGAGGCTGTGACCGACGACGGCCACGGGAAGGTTCGGAAACCGTAGCCGGGCCGCCGCGACCATCGCCGGGATGTCCTGGCGAACGAAGTCGTCGTACGAGTAGCGCGCTCCGTCGAGGGCGTTCGGGCCGCTCTCTCCGTGGCCTCGGAGGTCGAAGGAGAGCACGGCGATACCTGCTTCGGTCAGGGTGCTCATGAGCCCCTGGCCCCGGGGCCGGTCCATCGTGCGGCGGTCGACCATCATGGCGTGGCCGAGGACCGCCACGGCCCGCGGCGCAGGCGGGACCGATACGTCCGCCACCAAGGCCCAGCCATCGGCGGTTTGGGTCGTCAGGGTCGTCCCGGTCGTCTGCTGCTCTTTCGCCAACTCTTTCGCCAAATCTCACCCCAACTCATTTGCCTCGGCGCGGGTTCGGGGGCCTCCCAGAGCGTCCCCGGACCTGTCCCGTTGACAGCCCTTGCCGCCCCCGACTATGCCTGGCTCGAGGACGCAACGCATGACCATCTACACGGCGGAGATCGAGCTCTCGACGGACCAGCCGCGACAGATGATCGACATCACGGCCCGGGCCCGGGCTCTGGTGAAGGAGTCGGGGGTCAGGACGGGGATCTGCTCGCTTTACGCCCACGGCGCGACCGCGGCGATGATGATCCAGGAAAACGCCGATCCGAACATCTCGGTCGACGTGCTCGCGTGCCTCGACGGTCTCATCCCCGATGGCAAGTGGCTGCACGACCGCATCGACGGTAACGGCGCCTCGCACATCCAGGCCGCCATCGTCGGCCCCACCGAAGTCATCCCGGTTCGCGACGGAGAGCTGCATTTGTCGACCTGGCAAAACGTCTTCCTCTGCGACTTCGACGGGCCGCGCAAAGCGCGGCGGGTCATCGTGACGATTTTTGGGGATCCGTGAAGCGCTTCGCTTTGCGCGGCGGTTCCCTCCGCCTGCCCCACTTCGCCGGTCTGCTTTTCCTCGGGGTCCTCTTCGGGGTCTTCGTGGGAAACGTCCTCGGTGCCCCGGCCTTCGCTCAGACGACGGGCCCAGTGCCAGACCTCCCGGCGATTCTCCTTTCCGGAGGCAGCTACTCCGTCGACGTCGCGCTCCCCGCCGAGGTGGCCTCCCGGGGCCGCGCCGAACGCCTCGAATATCGGGTCCGCGCAGGCGAGACTCAGCTCGTCCGCGGTTCGGTGCCCACCGTCGGCGAAGGCGGTGAGGCTCTCGAAACGGTCACCCTCGACAGCTTCGTCGCGCCCGCCGCGGGCGAGCACGAAATCCATTTCGAGCTGGGGGCCGTCACCGTCACGCGGGAAGTCCGCGTCATCCCCGGCATCTTGTCGATCTTGCCGCCCTTGTTGGCGATCCTCCTCGCGGTCGCGTTCCGCCAAGTGATCCTCGCCCTGCTCTCGGGGGTATTCCTCGGCGCCTTCGTCGCGGCGGGCTACGACCCGGGGACCGCGCTGCTCCGGACCGTCGACCAGTACACCGTGGGGGCCCTCGCAGACCGGGACCACGCCTCGATCATCGTATTCAGTTTGCTCCTCGGGGGCATGATCGGCGTCGTCACCAAGAGCGGCGGTGGCATGGGCCTCGCCCGCCTGGTCACCGGTCGGGCCCGAACCACCCGGGGTGGTCTCTTCGGTACCTGGCTGATGGGCATCGTCATCTTCTTCGACGACTACGCAAACGCGCTCCTCGTCGGTTCGACCATGCGGCCCATCACCGACCGCCTCCGGGTCAGCCGCGAAAAACTCGCATTCCTCGTCGACGGCACCGCAGCGACCGTTTCGAGCGTGGCCCTGGTCTCGTCGTGGATCGGCGTCGAGGTGGGCTACATCGCCGACCAGTTCTCGAGCCTCGGCCTCGAGGGCGACCCCTACGTCATATTCCTCGAGACGATCCCCCACCGCTTCTACCCCATCTTGATGCTCATCTTTTCGGTGCTGATGATTTACATGCGCCGCGATTTCGGGCCCATGCTGACCGCCGAGCGAAGGGCCCGGGAGACAGGGCAGGTGCTCCGCGAGGGGGCCAAGCCGGCTATGGAGATCGACGCGAGCGCCGTCGCGGGGAAGGGCGACCCCAGCGCCATCGACGCACTGGTCCCCATCGGCGCCGTGATCGCGGTTGCTCTCGGCGGCATGTACCTCACCGGTCGCCACGCGGTCCTCGAGGAGGGCGGTGAGCTCACCCTGCGCGCCATCTTCGGCAACGCGAGCTCTCTCGATTCGCTGCTCTGGGCGGCCTTCATCGGGAGCGGCGCGGCCCTGGTCACCGTAGTGTCACGGCGCACCATGACCCTCGACGCCGCCCTCGACGCGTGGCTCGCCGGCGTCAAGTCGATGGTCATGGCCTGCATCATTCTCATCCTCGCCTGGGCCCTCGGCGCGGTCTGCCGTGAGCTCGACACGGCGCGGTGGGTCATCGGCGCCGTCGGCGGGTGGATCACCCCCGGGCTCCTTCCGGCGTTGATCTTCGTCATCGCCGCCCTCGTCGCCTTCGCCACCGGGACCAGCTGGGGGACCATGGCGATCCTCTTCCCCCTCGTCGTGCCCATGGCCCACGAGCTCGCCCCCGGCGACCACCAGATCATGCTCGGCGCCATCAGCTCGATCCTCGCCGGTGCCGTTTGGGGTGATCACTGCTCGCCCATCAGCGATACGACGATCATGAGCTCGATGGCCTCGGGGTGTGACCACATCGACCACGTGCGCACCCAGCTGCCCTATGCCCTCGCCGTGGGTCTGGTGAGCCTGGTCCTCGGCGACGTCGCTACCGGTCTCGGTCTCTACCCGGCCTGGGTGGGGCTGGTCCTCGGCGCCCTCGCGCTCTTCGCGCTGCTGCGCTTCGTAGGCCGGGAAGTCCCGGACTACACACCGACCGAAGACCTGGAGATCGCCCAAGAGGGATGAAGAGAGCTGACTCTCGTCACGGCGGCGTCAGGGGGTGCCGTCGAGGTCCTTGATGCGGCGCAGGAGGTCGTCGTGGTCGAAGGGCTTTTCGATGCGCCCGTTCGGAACCGAGGCGAGGAAGGAGCGCGCCTCTTCGGTAAAGACTCCGCCGGTCATGAAGATCATGCGCTTCGACAGGTCGGGTGATTCGTCGTGGAGCCACGCAAAAAGGTCCATGCCACTGATCTCGGGCATCATCAGGTCGCAGAGGATGACGTCGAAGTTCGGGTCATCTCGGAGGAACTGCCGAGCTTCGCTCCCCGACTGGGCGACGGTGACCTCGTGCTCGTCGGCGAGCAACACCTTCAGGGTGGTACCGATCAACGGCTCATCATCGACGATGAGGACGCGAGATAGTCCTCGATCGTTGCGCGCGGATTGCGCGTTGCTTGCCCCACCGCTCATCTCTCGATCCATCCCCCACGCGAAAGTTACCGTTCCAGTGGCTTCGCCGCAACGCGGGAATTCGAGAGCTACCAAATTTTGTCGCTCTCAGCGTGTACCCTCTCTCCGTGCGGTCGACCCTGCTCGCGCTCCTAATCGTCTCAGCCTGCGGACCCTCCGTGGCCGAGGATTGGGCTCGAGCCGAGGAGCTCTGGCAGGCCCGGGACCCAGCGGCCTACGACGATTGGCTGCTCCTCGACGAGGCCACCCCCGAAGGGCGAAACGCCCACGAGCGCCTCGTCGCTGCCGATTTGCTCTACCGCGAGGGCATTCGCCGCCTCGTCACCGGCGAAGAGGGCGCACGGGATGCGATCGTCGAAGGTCGGGAGCTCGCACCCATCGATCCCGACAACTACCTGTCCCTCGCCCGGGCGTGCCGTGACCAGGGGCTGACCGGTCGGGCAGTCGAGTACTATCGCAAATTCATCGTCGCTAGACCCAGGGGGCCGGATGCCGATGCGGCCCGGGCCGAGCTCGGGGAGATCGACCCGTCCTCCGTCGCGGAGGTCCTCTGGTCGGAGCCGACGGTGGTCGTCACGGCCCCCGCCGTGGGCCCCTCCCTCATCGCGACCTCTGCGATCTCGGCCGTGGTGGGGTCCTTCTTGACCATGGCCCTCGGGCTCCTCGTGCTGACGCGCCGGCGCCGGGGAGGGCCCCTGAACAAGCTCGCGGCCAGCTCCCCGGAGCTGCATCCCGCGATCGCCTATCTGGTCGGATCCCTGCGTCACGAGCTGCTCAAGCATCGGGTGGGGGCCGTCGGGGATGCGATTCAAGCTCTCGGTCGCGGCGGGGCAACGGACGCTCAGCTCACCTTCGTCGAAGGGCGGCTCTTCGGGGGCGAGCCGCTCATGTCATCGTGGAAGGCGCACCTCGCGTCCTTCGAGCGAGCCCTGGGCTACCGCCTCGACCTGCGGCGGGACCGTCAGTTTCGCCGCGCCGAGCGGGCCATCGCTCGCATATCCGCCCTCGAAGGGCGCATCGCGAAGCGCGAGGCGAGCGTCGAGCGGGTGCTCTCCCAATCCTACGAAGTCCTCCAGGCCTTCGACCGCGAGCTCGCGAAGCTCGTTCACCATCTCGTGCGCACCCGCGTCGACCTGGAGCTCCTCGAGGGAGTCGTCGCCGACGTGCGCGGCGAATATGCTCCGAGCCTCGTCGAGCTCGACACCATCGAAATCAACGGTCCCGACGAAATCGTCGAAGTCGAGGTCTTCCGGGTCGACCTCGTGCTGATCCTCAAGAACGTCATCCGCAACGCCGTCCTCGCCGTTGGCCGGACCGACGCCCCCCGGAGGGTATCCGTCGACGCTCGGGTCGAACTCGAGGCGACCGGGGAAGAGATCGTCTTCCTGACGGTTCGGGATACGAGCACCGAGCAGTTGTCCCGGGAGTCGATCTACGATCGCCGCGTCGATCGGGGCCTCGGGCTCGTGACCGCGGCCCTCACCCGCTACGATGGCGCCATCGAAGTGGAACGGGCAGGGCTTGGGTACGAGAAGGCGGTGAGCATTCGGTTCTTCCGGGCCCTCGACGGAGAAGTCGAGTGAAGCGGCTCCTGGTCATCGAGGACGGTCACGAATACGAGGAGTTCGCCCGGCTCTTTCTCGCCGACGCGTTCTCCATCGTGGCGAGCCACTCCAGTGAGCAGGCCCTGGCCGCCCTCGCCGACGCTTCCTTCGATGCGGTCCTCCTCGACCTGCGCTTCGACCGGACGCCGGCCGCCGATCTCACCGGGGACATCCCCGGGACCGCCGAGCGTCTCTTCGCCGGCGATACGGCCCGGGCCCTGCGCTACATCAAAGAGCAGCAGGGCACGTTGGTGCTCGCCCAACTCCGCGAGGCTGGGTGCGATGTGCCGGTGGTCTTCGTGCACGACTTCCCGGCGCGGCGCCTGCACAACCTCCGGCGCATGTACGGTGCCGTC
The DNA here is from genome assembly GCA_003647065.1 of Deltaproteobacteria bacterium. Taxonomy (GTDB): domain Bacteria; phylum Myxococcota_A; class Polyangia; order Polyangiales; family B10-G4; genus B10-G4. Next base: position 9,901 of record QMMC01000102.1, read on the forward strand.
GCCGCCGTGCCCACCTTCGACGCCGCGGCGATCCTCCGTGCCTTGGGGGCCCCATGAGCCGCGCCGATCAAGCCGCCCCCGATGCCCGCGCCTACGCTCGCCTCGCCCACGACGTCGGAAAGTACGTCGCTCGAATCGCCCACAACATCGGCTCGGGGCCCATCCCGGTCGCCCTCGCGGGGCTCCTCGCCGGGGACCTCTACGACCTCGGGGCCGGCCGGTCGGCGTCGCAGGTGTTTGCCGATTACGCGGCCGTCCTCGGCGAGGAGCCAGAGCTGCAAGCGGTCGCGGCGCGCCTCGAGGCCGTCGATGCCCTCGAGGCCGGGGTTCGGGCTGGCGATCAAGACTCCATGCGTGAGGCGGCAGCCCACGCCCTCGCCATCGAAGTGGAGCTCCGGGCTCTGGCCGCGCGGAAAGGGCAAGGGGGGGCAGAACCATGAGCCAACGGCCGAAGCTCCTCGTGATCGACGACGGGGACCGTTACATCGAGCTCGTCCACGCGCTGCTGCGCGAGTACGACTACGCCACCCGCTGTGAGCTCCCGGGGCCGTGTTGGACCTGCCCCGAGCAGCGCGGCTGCAAGCTCACCCACGCCCACCACGCCGCTGAAGCCGACGATGCCCTCCGGCGCCACCCCGACACCGACGTCGTACTCCTCGACGTCGCCTTCGACATCGCCGAGGCCGATCTCCTGCCTTCTTCGCAACCGGCTCACGATCCCCCGGAGCCCCTCGAGCGCCGGCGCCGCCTCCAAGGCCTCGCCATCCTCGACCGCCTGCGTCGCAGCCGCACGGAGCTGCCGGTGATTCTGATGACCTCCCTCGACGACCTCGCCCTCGAAGACGCGGGCTTCGCGCCGGGGGCGGACGAGCTCTTGACCCTCGCCGGGGCCGATGCCTTCGATGCGCGCGCTCTCGGCCTCCTGATCGAACGCATCCTGGCCCGGCGCCACGAGGTCGCCGAAGCGGGGGGCTTTGCCTGGGGAACGGCGCGCGCGATGACCCGCCTGCGCCAAGATGCGACGACCCTGGCGCGGACCTCGCTTCCGATCTTGCTACTCGGCGCGACGGGGACCGGCAAGAGCGCTCTGGCCGAGCACGTCATCCATCCTGCGACGGGGCGCCGCGGGCCCTTCCTCCCGGTGGACCTCTCCGCGCTCCCCGAGACTCTCGTCGCCGCCGAGCTCTTCGGTACCGCGCGTGGGGCCTTCAGCGGCGCCATCGAACGGACAGGTCTTTTTGCCCAGGCCGACGGCGGTACGCTCCTGCTCGACGAGATCGGCAACCTGCCCCTGGACCTCCAGCGCATGTTGCTGCTCACGCTCCAGAGCGGCCGAGTCACGCGCCTCGGTGAGGCTGTGAGTCGCACCGTCGACGTCAAGGTCATCGCCGCGACCAACGCCGATCTCGAAGCGGAGGTGCGCGCCGGGCGATTCCGGGCCGACCTCTATGCGCGCCTCAACCCCGCCGCGCGCCTCGTCCTGCCGCCCCTGACCAGTCGAATCGGTGACTTGAAGACCCTGATCGATGGCTTCGTCGGCCGCGCGTTTGCGGTCGGCCCCGACCGGGCTCTGCTCGGTGCCTATGCCGAGGCGGCGGGGCTCAGCGGCGCTCCCGCGGCGCGCCTGACCGTCGGGGAGCCGGCGCAGGACTCCAAGGACTCCGACGAGTACGTGACCTTCGTGCTTTCCTCTCAGAGCTTCAAGGCCCTCGAGGCTCACTCCTGGCCGGGCAACGTGCGCGAGCTCGAGCTCTTCGTGAAGAACGCCGTGGTCTTTGGCCTCGCAGATGCCCTCGGCGCGGCGGAGCGCGGCCGAGGAGGCAGCGCGGGCAGCGCCGCTGCGGCGCGCACCATTCCGATCTCGTCGCGCCTCGTCGGTGAGCTCGTCGCCCGGTCTTGGGCCGCGGCGCCGGCGGTCTCGTCGGCGCCTGCAGGCGAGCTGGCGGCTGAAGCGCGCGGCGACTTCGTCCCGAGCGTCGTGCCCGGCCCCGGCCTCCGCGACGTCGCCCGGCACCTCGAGCGTCAGCTCTACGAGCACCTCTTCCGGAAGACCGGCGGTGACTTCGCGGCGATGGCCGGGGTGCTGCTCACCGGGGACCCGGCGGCGAACGCCCGGAAGGTGCGGCTGCGCTTCAACCAGCTCGGCCTCAAGGTTCGCGATCTACGATAAGAGTCTTGCGTTGCTCGTAATCGTAGACTTTGGTCTCCGCGAGATGGCAGCCTGGCCGTAATTACAGCGTAAATAGACTGGCGCGGCACGTGCACTGTTTCCTCCTCGTAACAGGAGGAGGAGCTTCGATGCCCGAGGAAAACAGTGTTCTATTCGCCATTCGTGAGTTGGCCGGTCTGGAAGAAGACCGGGTCGCCACCCAGGAGGCAGAGCTTCAGGCAGCGGCCGAGGCCGAACGCGAGGCCATCCGGGCGGCCGAGGACCGCTCCACAGCGGCGGAGGCCCATGCCCAGCGGCTCGCCGAGGCCGAGGCCCGGCTGAGCCTCGACCGCGAGCTCGCAGTCCGAGATGACGAAGCCGAGCAGCGAATGATGACGCTGCGAGCCGAGCTCGCCGCAGTCCAGGCGGACCGGCAGCGCATGCACGCGCGCATCGTGACCCTCGCCGACGCACCCACCGGGTCCGCCCCGATGGCCGGAGATGCGTGGGGGTGGAAGGTGGCCTTCGCCGCGGCGGGCATCGTGGCCGCTGGCCTCGCGGTCATCCTCGCCATTCGTCAGCCGGTCATCGAGGCCCGCGTCATCGAGGTGCCTGCCCCGCGCGCGGCAGTCGTTTCAGAGCCGGCGACAGCTCCTGCCCTCGGCGCGGTCGCGGCTTCAGCCGAGGTGGACTCGGCCGAGCCCGTCGACCTGGCGGTTGCCGACACGCCGGCGGAGACCGAGAATCCGCGGGGGCCGCGGGTTCGGAATCCTCGCACCCCGCGCACAGGCCGGGGGCGCATGGCCGCCGATCCCCTCGGGGATCTCGACTGCCCCGACGACGACCCCACCTGCGGGATCTGAGTCTAATCTTCGGAGACTTGGCGGTCGCGCACGTTGTCGTGAAAGAACTCGACGAACCGCTCGTGGAGGCTCCGGCTGACGGCGGGGTCGGCGACCATGTGGGTCATGCCCGAGAGCGGCAGAAAGTCGTGGGCTCGGCCTGCCCGAAGCAAGCTGTTGCTCATCTTGATGGCGTGTACGAAGTAGACGTTGTCGTCGGCGGTGCCGTGGATGATGAAGAGGGGCCGCTCGAGGTTCGGGGCGTGGGTCAGGACCGAGGTGTGGGCGTAGCCCTCTTCGTTCTCCGCCGGCAGCCCCATGTAGCGCTCGGTGTAGTGGGTGTCGTAGTCGCGCCAATCGGCGACCGGGGCCCCGGCGATGCCGGCGTGGAAGACCTCCGGGCGTTGCATCACGGCGTGGGCCGAAAAGTAACCGCCGAAGGACCAGCCGTAGACGCCCACCCGGTGAAGGTCCATCTCGGGGATGGCCTCGCCGAGGGCGCCGAGGGCTGAGACCTGGTCTTCGAGGGGGGCGCTGATCACGTCGTGGTGAATCGCCCGCTCGAACTCCCGGCCTCGCCCGGGGGTGCCCCGACCGTCGATCGAGACGACGATGTAGCCGTGGTCTGCGAGCCACTGCTGGAGCAGGTAACGGAGCGGTGAGGCGCGCACGGTCCGGTGATGGGGGCCGCCGTAGACCGAAACCAAGACGGGATAGCTCATGCCGGTGACGAAGTTTCGAGGACGAATCACGACGGCGTTGAGCTGCCCTTCGCCGACCTTCATCAACTCGATCTGCGGCGCGAAGGGGGGCGCCTCGGCCACCGAGGGAAGCGTGCCGACCGCGTCGCCGCCGCGCATCACGGTGAACGTCATGCCGCCCTCGAGGGGGCTCGCCGTGTGCACCCACACCTCCCCGCCAACGATGGCGTCGTGCATGCCACGACCCGTGGTCATGCGTTCGGGTTCGCTCCCCTCGCTTGCTCCGGCCAAGGGCACCCGGGCGATCTGCTGCTGCGTCGCGTCCCCGTCGTTGATGCGCACCCAGGCGTTGCCCGCCTCTTCGTCGACGCGGATGAGCCCTTCGTAACCGAGGCCTGGCGTGGTGAGGGTCGCGACGAGGGAGCCGTCGATCGAGCGCCGCTCGAGGACCGGGGCCCCGTCTCGTTCGGTGACCCAGAGGAAGTGCTCGCCGCCGTTCAAGAAGCGGGGCACCGTCTGTTCGAGGTTGAGCCACGCGGCGTCGGACTCGGTGTGCACGGTGGTCGTCCGGCCGCTCCGGGGGTCGACGGTGAGGACCAGCTCTTCGCTCTGGTGGCGGTTCTGCACCACGAGAGCCAGGGGCGTCTCGGCGCGCCACTTCACGGTCGCGAGGTAGGGGTAGGCCTCGCGGTCCCAGCTCACCCACCGCGTCGGGCCGCCGGTTGCCGCGACGAAGCCGAGTCGCACGTTCACGTTGGCCTCGCCGGGGCGCGGATAGCGATTCGCCTCGGCGGCGTTCTCCGGGTGCATCGGGTCGAGGATGTGCCACTCGGCGACGGGCGCCGAGTCGGTCTCCTGGTAGAGCAGCCGCCGGCTGTCCGGTGACCACCAATAGCCGCGGTACCGCCCCATCTCTTCCTGGGCGACGAACTCGGGCAGTCCGTTGGTGATGGTCTCGCTCGCGGTGCGGGTCAGGCGCCGCTCGGCCCCGCCTTCGACGCCGATGACGTAGAGGTCTCCCCCGCGGACGTAGGCGACCCGGCCTCCATCCGGCGAAAAGTGGGCGTCATTGGCGTGCCCTTCGCCGGTCTCGAGCTCTTTGACGTCACCGGATTCCCGCGTGAAGACGAAGAGGCGCCCCGACATTGGTACGAGCATGCGAGCGCCGTCTTTCGAGAGCTCGTAGCGAGCGATGCCCCGGGCCGACATGCGCAGGCGCTCCCGGCGGGCGCGCTCCTCGGGGCTCAGCTCCTCGTCGGCCCCGCCGAGCAAGCGCTCGCTGGTCAAGAGCTCCCGTGCTTCGCCGCTCGCCACGTCGAAGCTCCACAAGCTCTGGACGAAGTCCCGGGCCCCCGAGCGCAGGAAGAGCACTTCGTCACCCCCCGGAGCTACCCGAATGCTCCGGGGTCGCCCGAGTCGGAAGCGATTGGTCACCGCGTACTGTTCGATGAACGCGCCTTCGGCGATGATCTCCGGCACCGGGGCGGGGGCCCGGGCGGCCTCGGCGTGGGGCGCCTCCTGCGGTTCGGGCATGGGCGTGCCTCCGCAGCCGGCGAGGAATAGCGCGAGGGCGCTGGCAAGAAGGCGAAGAAGGGTCGAAGCGGACATGGGGGCGGAGAGTAGACCACTCACCGTCCTTCCCGAAATGCCCGTGCGGGCTGCTAAGGTGCGCCGGTGTTCCGCGACCGAATCGTCCCTCGCCTCGAGGCCGTGGCCCTCGCGGGCCTCGGCGCCCTCGCGGCGTACGTCGTCGGGCGCTACTTCTGGGTCGCTTGGGAGACCCTCGCCTATCCCTACCACCTCGAGTGGATGGAGGGCGGCGTCCTCGAGACCGCGGTGCGCCTGCGTGAAGGCCAATCCATCTATCCCGAGCCCTCGATCGACTACGTCGGGTATCTCTACACGCCCCTCTACTTCGTCGTGACCGCGGTCTCGACGATGTTCTTCGGTGAGACCCTCTTCGCCGCTCGCATCGTCAGCTTCGTGGCGGTCCTCGCGACGGCGGCGCTCCTCTACCGCTTTGCCCGGCGAGAAGGAGCTCCGGTTCGGTGGGCGGTCTTCGCCGCGGTGCTGCTCTTCGCGTCCTACGAGTTCTCGGGGCGCTGGCTGCACCTCGCTCGCGTCGACAGCCTCTTCGTGCTCCTGCTCTTCGCCTCGCTCTACGCGCTTCGATTCTGGGAGAGTCAGCGCGGGGCGGTCGCCTGCGCGGTGCTCATGTGGCTCGCCTTCCTCACCAAGCAGTCGGCGGTCATCGCGCTCTTCCCGGTGGGCCTCGCGGTGCTCATCGCCGACCGCCGCCGGGGCCTGATCGTCGGTGGAGTCTTCGCCGCCCTCGTCGCGGTCACGGTCCTGGTCCTCTGGCAGATGACCGACGGATGGTTCTGGTACTACGCGGTCGAGGTCCCCGGGGGGCACGCCTTGATGCCCGACTACTGGGTTGGGTTCTGGCAGTGGGACGTCTGGCGCGTGGCGGCGATGGTCGGTGTCATCCTCCCGGCCCTCGGGTTGCTCATCGGCGAAGGCGGCTTCCGGGCGCTCTTCTACCCCGCCATGTTCCTCGGGGCCCTCGCCGTGAGTTATTCATCGCGGCTGCACAGCGGCGGCGCCGAGAACGTGGTCATGCCGACCTTCACCGCAGCGGCGCTCCTCGCCCCCATCGCTCTCTACATCATCGAAGACAAGTTGGGCGCCGGTGAGCGCGAGCGCCTCGGTACCTCACCGGTGGCCATCGCCTTGATGGTGCTCGTTGCGTTCCAACTCGTGGCGTCGCTCTACAGCCTCGGTGAGGTGATCCCGGGGCCCGAAGAGTATGCGCGCGGTGAACGACTCATGGCCCACCTCGAGGCGGTCGACGGTGAGGTGCTGCTCCCGGACCACCGTTTCCTGCAGCGGACAGCGGGGCAGAAGTCCTACGGCCTCGGCATGGCAGCCCGGGACGTGCTCCGGGTCCCGCCGGGCCCGGACCGAGGGCGTGACGCCCTCGAGGCGTCGGTCGCCGAAGCGTTCGCGTCGCAGCGCTTCCGGGAGGTCATCCTCTCGGATGGTGGTTTCCTCGGCGAGTTTCTTCGCCCCTACTACTGCTACCGCAGGCCATTCTCCCATGGCCCGACGCCGGTTACCGGCTGGCGCCTCGAGCCCCAGTGGCTCTGGGTTCCCCGGACCCCCGATACCGTCATGGGCCGCGGCGCCCAGGCCCACGAATGCCTCGAGGCCTATCAGCGCCGTCAGTGACCGGTGCGCCGGAGGGCCGGTGACGGCGGCTCACAGCCGTTGACCTTCAGTCGCCGACCTTCGTCGTCGTGAGCTCGCCCTTCCCGAGGAGTCGCCGGAGTTCGCGCTTGAGGACCTTGCCGCTCGGGCCGATCGGCAGCGCGCCGACGAAGGCGACTTCTCGGGGCAGGGAGGTCACGGGGAGTCGACCGACGGCGACCTTCACGATCTCTTCCGGACTCGGGTTCTCTCCCGCGCGAACGACTACTACCGCGACGACCTCTTCGCCGTAGTAGTCGTCGGGGCGCCCGACGACGGCGACCTCGGCGACGGCTTCGTGGCACGCGATGGCGGCCTCGACCTCGGACGGGTACACGTTGTTGCCGCCGCGAATGACCACGTCCTTCAGGCGGTCGACGATGGTCAGGACCCCGTCGCCCCCGAGCAGGCCTACGTCGCCCGTCGTCAACCAACCCCCGGGGGTCGCCGCGAGGGTGGCGGCGTCGTCGTCGAGGTACTGGGCCATCACGTTTTGCCCGCGGACCCGGACCTCCCCGGCTTCTCCAACCGTCATGTCGTTGCCGTCGCCATCGACGACCCGAACCTCGACGCCCCAGACGGGGCGGCCGACCGACCCGGGGCTCTTGGCTGCGGGCGGTGCGTCGATCGTGGAGAAGGTCGCCTCGGTGAGGCCGTAGCCCTGGCGCACCTCGCAGCCGAGGCGGGCCTCGGCCCGGGCACAGAGGTCGTCCGAGAGGGGGGCGCCGGCGCTGAGGCACCACGCGAGGTGCTTGGGCTGTTCTCTTGCCGGCTCGCGTTCGAACGCGGCGAGCATCGTCGGGACGACGGGTAGCCAGGTGACCTCCTCTCCGTCGATGGCATCGAGGACCGCCTTCGCTTCGAAGTGC
>QMMC01000103.1 GCA_003647065.1 Deltaproteobacteria bacterium
CGGAGTCGTCATCACCATTCGTGATCTGACCCGAGAACAGAATCTTCAGGAACAGCTCACCCGCGCCCAACGCCTCGACAGCATCGGTCGTCTCGCCGGTGGAGTCGCGCACGACTTCAACAACATGCTCGGCGTGATCATGGGTTTCGGTGAGCTCCTCGGGATGAGCATCCGCGAGGGCAAACCGAGCCTCGACGACCTCGACGAAATCATGCGCGCGGCCTCGATGGCTCGCGACGTCACTCAGAAGCTGCTCGCCGTGGGGCGCCGTCAAAACACGAGCCCCCGACCCGTCGACGTCAACGTCAGCATCAACGGCAACGCCGTGCTCCTCGCCAAGGTCTTGGGCTCTGGCGTCCAGATGCAATTGGTTCTTCCTGACGACGTCGGCCATGCCCGGGTCGACCCCTCCCAGCTCGATCAGATCATACTCAACCTGGCGACCAACGCCCGCGACGCGATGCCCGACGGTGGTCACCTCGTCATCGAGACGCGCCGGGTCGCCGCCGAGGAGGCCGTGGCGCTATCCCCCGGGCTGCCGATGGGTTCGTACGTGCAACTCACGATTCGCGACACCGGGGAGGGCATGGACGAGGAGACGACGCGTCACATCTTCGAGCCCTTCTATACGACCAAGGAGCACGGCCGCGGCACTGGGCTCGGGCTCGCCTCGGTCTACGGGATCGTCGAACAGGCGCGCGGCCGCATCTGGGTGGAGAGCGAAGTCGGAGAGGGAGCCAGCTTTTACGTGCTTCTGCCGACTGCCGAGTCTCCAGAGGCCGCGTCGAGGCAGGACCGACCGGCGGCATTTCCCGCGGCGAGGCAGGTCCTCATCGTCGAAGATGAGGAACCCATTCGACGCCTGACCGCCCGGATCCTGACGGACAGCGGCTATGGGGTGCGTACCGCGAAGAACCTCGAAGAGGGATTGGCCATGGCTCGGGAGATCGACGTGCTCGATCTCGTCGTGACCGACGTGGTGATGCCCGGCGGCAGCGGAGTGCAGTTCATCGAGTTGCTGACGGCGGAGCGGGGAGACCTCGAGGTCCTATTCATGTCGGGGTATGCCAAGGCAGACCTCCTCGGCGACAACGCGGGGAGGAACTTCATCGCCAAGCCGTTCACCCCCGCTGCTTTCGTGGCCAAGGTGCGCGAGATCCTCGCATCCTGAGTCGTGGCCTCTTCAATGAGGTGCCGCCGACGGGGCCACGCCGATGTAGACTCACCGTCGTGAATCGCACCATGCCTCTGCTCGCCGTCCTGTGGGCAATGAGCTCAGTCGCAGGTGACGCCCGTGCCCAGGAGCCTGCCCCTTCGGCGGATGAGCGTGCAGAAGAGGGCCGTGAAGAGGGCGAAGAAGGCGAAGAGGGTGAAGAGGGCGACGTCGAAGAGATCGCCCGCGTACTGAGCAACGAGGCCTATCTCGAGACCCGCGGCCGACACTGCGCCGGTCGCGGCCGTTCCCAGTGGGTGGTGACCCAGTTGCTTGCGGCCCAGCACAACCCCGACGGCGCGCTGAATCATCTGCGCGTGGGGGCTTGTTTCCCGCTCATCCGTACGCCGGGGGTTCTCTACGACTACACCAACATCGAGTTCGGCCTCATCAACGACTTGTCACCATCGTTTGTGCAGGTCGGTGGTTACCTCCAGGTCACGCCGCTCTCGTTCTTGCAACTCCGGGTCGACTCGAGCGGCGTGGTCTACTGGCCGTTGCCGACGTCCCGGACCGGATACAATCCGGTGGACGGGTATGGCAGCCGCTACGACCCCGCCGTCTTTCCGAAGGGTACGGGCACCGTCGCCACCGGGTGGAACTTCAACTTCGTCGCTAACTTCCGCGCGAAGATTCCCTTCAACGAGGTCTGGGCCCTGCTCGTCGTCAACATCTTCCACCTCGGCTACTGGGATGTCGGCGACGCGAACTACTACGTCAACCTCCGGTGGGATTTGATCCTGCAAAACCAGGATTGGATGTTCAACAACGAGGCCATGCTCGGGGTGGAGAGCCGGTTCAATCGTGACTTCGGCATGCGCTACGGCTTCTTCGACAGTTTTCGCCACGTGCCGGAGTCTGGCTACGACGGACATCAAGTGGGGATCTTCGCCATGGGCTGGTGGCCCAATCCGAGCGACGCCGTCTGGGACCTCACGCCATTCGTCCGGGCCGGCATGTACATCGATCATGGGTTCCGGGCGGAGACCTTCAGTATCGTCGGCGGAGTGACAACCCAGTACCGCCTCGGCGACCTTTAATTCACGCGAACGCTGATCTCGAAGGGCTCTTCCCAGTGGGAGGTGGAGCCGCGGCGGTTCGATAGGTCTTCCATGAGGGTCGCCGCCAAGTTCTCGGCGAGGCAGGTCGAAAAGGCGTCGGCGTCGGCTTCACCGTCGCCTGAGCCGGCGATGATCTCCACCTCCGGCTGGTACATGTCGTAGTCCCCCATGTCGCGCAGCTGCGTCCGGTAGCGCATCAGCAGGTCTGCCCGGCGCTGGCGCTCGTGGCTGCGCTCCCACTCGGCGACGAAACACGTGGCGATGGCGTGGTGGGCGGCCTCGCTGCGCAGCGCTTCGCTCAGCTCTTCGAACCCACCTTCGTCCGAGTTGCCGATGGATAGGGCGACCTCGACGGCGTCGAAGGTGGGGCGTGTCGGCTCGAGGGTGAAGAAGGCGGGGGCGGGCTCGCTTTGGTCGAAGGCGCCCATGTCCAGTCCGTCGAAACGTAGCCGGGAGATCATTGTCTGGACCTCGACGCGCAGGGGGGCGCCGGGGAGGGAGCCGCGGAAGCAGGCGTCCGCCCGCGTCGCGCCAATCTCGCGGCTCTCCGGGGTCTCTTGGCTGGTCGCGAGGCGGAGGGCGGCCTTCGCTGCGCCGCAGAGCACCTCCGGAGGGGCCGGCGCGTCGGCGGCGGCGTAGGCTTCGAGGGCCCGGTCGTAGCTGGCGAGCGCTCCCGCCGCGTCGCTCACCGCGAACTGCCCTGCGGCGCCGGCGGCGAGGATCTCTCCGGCGGCGCTGGCTTGGCGGTAGCGGCAGTGGCCTTCGACACAGAGCTGTCCGGTCGCGCAGGTCCCCGAGCAGGTCGCGCCGGCCGGGGGGGGCGGCCCCTGATCTCCGGCCTCGGTGGCCTCCGTCCCCCGCTCCGGGTCAACCCCCTGACCCGTGACTTGGGTGCCGCAACCGATGAAGGCCCAGGCGATCACGAAGAGGTAACGCACTCTCAAAATTCCGATTCGAGGGACAACGTGACCGTGATGGCCGTGTCGTTCGGGACCTGGACCCGGCCATAGTGGAACTCGCGGAAATCCATGAGCATCAGGTCGGACTTCGCGATCAACGCGAAGGTCTCCATGAAGCCCATCACGTAACCGTCGTCGCTCGCGGGCACGTCGAACTCGATGCGTCCTCCGAGGACCCAGCTGCTCATCGCTGAAAGCTCCCGGTCACCGGTGAAGTACTGACCGCGGGGGGCAAGGGCGTAGTCATCGGAGAAAAAGAGCGCGCTCGACTGATTGTAGTAGCGACCGCGCACCTTCAACGAGAGATTCTCGCCGATCTGCTGATGATATCCCAGCTCGCCGGTGATGCTCATGATGTCCCAGGTGTCGCTGTAGCCCCGCACGGCGACGGAGAGCGTGCCCTGGAGGGCGTCGATCCACAGCCGCGAGTCGGCGCCGAGGGCGTACCGCGCGCGGTTTTCCGGGTGATGTTCCTGGGCTGCGGTCCTCCCCAACCAGACCGCCCGGTAGGGGTTGCTCATGTAGCCGTTGAGGATCTGAGCCGTGAAGGTGAGCTGGGTCGTGAAGATGGAAGTCCACGCCTGGGTCCAGTTGCCTTGGAAGGTCTGGATCTGAAGCTCGACCTCCGTGCGCTCCGGATCGTCGCCGAAGCAGCCGTCGCTCGTCGGCATTCGGGGCCGATCGACGGCTTCCGGGTTGTCTTCGAGGGGGAGGTTGCAGACCGAGTCCCAACCTCGCGCGTAGCTCACGCCGAGGGTGGTATTGCGCTCGAACATCTCGGAGGTCGCGGCGAGGAAGAGGCCGTGGGACCGATAGTCGCTTTCGGTCCCGTACGAGTAGCCGCCGGTCAGCGTGGCGAAGTCGGCCTCGATGCTGAGTGCGCCCTTGGCCACGTGGCGGATGTCGTCGAGCTGGGTCGCGGTGGAGATTACGTCAACATCTGCCGACGGCGCATCGACGACAGCGACGCTCGCGCCGCTCACGATGTCGGCTTCATAACCCGCGGTGACGTTGACGGGTCCGAAGTCCGCGGTGACGTCAGCCCCAGGATTGACGACGAGCATGTTCAGCTGTCCGCCGTTTTCGTAGAACACCGTTGCGGTCACGTCCCCCGTGCTTTGGGCGTGCGCCACCGGCGCCCCGCCAAAGGCGGCGAGGAGCAGGCACAGCGTCGACAAGACCGTCGACCTCAGTTGCATCCGCAGCCGCCTCCGCTCACGCCGCCGGCCCCGTAGGAGCCTTCGCGGTTCGAAAAGATGTGTTCGTCGTGGGCGCGGGTCCGTCCGTCGGAGCCGAAGCTCATCGAGGGTTGGGCCAAGAGCCCCTTGTCCTCGGGGCGAACGGTGACGCATCCGGCGGCGCCTAGGGCGAGCACCACCAGCGCCGTGATGAGGCCCCCGGAGACGAGGATGGTCGCCGCGCGACCTGCGAGCCGTTCAGAAAAAGACTGAGATGCCACCGCTGAGCTCCTCTTGGGGAACGTAGAGATCGGGAGTGAAGAAGGCGTAGGCACGGGCCTCGATGCGCAACGTGATGCGATAGAGGAAAGCGAACCGCAGCCCGCCGCCGCCGTAGGCTACCGCGGTCGAGCCCGACTCGAGGAGGAAGGCGTCAGCGTTGGGGTCACTGAAAGAGACGCCGCCACCGACGACCAGGTAGGGCACGATGGGAAAACGCGGGAAGAGATTGATGAGGCCGCCGAGGGTGCCCATGAAGATGCGGCCCCCTTCGGAGACCGTGGCCGACAGGGTCGCCTCAAAGCCGAATTCCGGCGCGAGATAGAACGTCGGCCGGACGGCCATGAACCCACCGCCTCCATTGAAGCCGAAGTCCCGCCCGATGACCCCGGCCACGACGGCGAGCTCGCCTACCGCGTCGGGGAGCGGTGGCGGCGCAAAGAGGCCCGGCAAGAAGCGCCCGCCGGTTGCTTCATCGTCGGAGACTTCGTGCACGTAGATGGTGTCGCCGAGGACCCAACCCGTGGTGGCGTCCGGGAGTTCGACCTGAAACCAGTAGCCGCCCCGGGTCGACCGGGCGCGGACGGGGAATACTTCGTTGCGCTCGGCGACGTAGACCCGGCGATAGGTGACACCGGGGCCTGAGCGCAGGATCGTCCGGTCGACGATCACGCGGGCGAAGGGCTCGACGTCGTCGTCGGCGAGGGCGCCCGGCGGCGCCAGCACGAGGACCGACGACACCGCGGCTGCCAAGAGCAGCAGGGCGGTCAGACGGCCGGCTCGCATGGGGGCTTCGGTCACGTCCCCCCGCCGCCGATCCATTCGATGATCAGCTCCGCCTCGGGCGTGCCTTCAGCGAACATCACCCGAGGATGGGAGTCGAGGCCGACCGGCCGCCGATAGAAGGGGCTCGAGAGGGGATCGGTCTGGACGGTGAACTGGACCGCCTGGAAGTTCTCTCGATAGCTGGCGGGTTCGGTGCCGATGAGGATGTCTCCGTCGCATGCGGGGGGCGCGTCAGTTTCGGCCGCGACCTCGAGGCGGAGGGCAGAACGGGCCGAATGACAGGAGCCGGCCTCCCCGGCGGCCCCCGATGCACATGTGTGCGCGTTGATCACTTCGGGTTGAATCCGACAGTAGAAGAAGTCCTCGTCTAGCATCAAGGACGGACTGATGAAGTTGTCTCCCGGATCGACGGTGGCGCAACCCGCGATTAGGACCACTCCGAAACAAGCAAGTAGGTACTTATGCACCAAATAAGAGTGCTTGCTGAGGCGCAGACGGTCAATCGTCGGGAATCCCGGCCGCCGACCTTTTGTCGCTTGGTGGCCTCAATTGGCCGATCCCAGCTACGATCGATCTGGGTTCCCCCCGGAACAGCAAAACTGCCCGCGGTTAGCCCCCGAACGCATGCGAGATCGTTGGAAATCGGCCAAAGTTGGCCTCCTCGTCGTGGTGATCGTCACCTCCACGTACCTCGTCTGGCGTTTCGTCGACGAGCGGGCCGGGGGCGAGGGGGGGTACACTGTCTGGGCCGTCTTCCCAGACGCCCAGGGCCTGGTGCCCAAATCGAGGGTCCGGATCGCCGGAATCGACGTCGGATACATCGACAGCATCCGGCTTTGGGGCGATCAGGCGCGGGTCGATATCCAAATAGACGAGGGAATCGTGCTCTACGAGGACGCCAAGGTGGCCAAGCGCACGGCCAGCATCCTCGGGGAGGCCCTCCTCGCCCTCATTCCGGGGACCGAAGGGAACCGCGTGGTCGAGGCTGGCGAGCAGATCCCCGTCCTCGAGGACGCCCCCTCGACCGACGACATCCTGAGGAGCGTCGGCCAGACCGCCGAGTCCGTCGAGCGCATCGCCGCCCAGGTGGAGCGGGTCTTCGGGACCGACCGGGGTGGGGACCAGATGGCCAGCGCCCTCGAGAACCTCAGCGAGGCCCTGGCTGGGGTCAATCGCACCATTCAGCAGAACGAGTCGGTCATCGCGGCGACGCTGCGCAACCTCGAACAGACCACGGACGTCGCGGGGCCCCAGCTCGTACGCATACTCGACAACGTCGAGTCCGTGACCGGTGATGTTCGTGACATCGTCGGCGAGAATGCCGAGGGGCTCACGGAGGCCGGTGGGCAGGTCAATGATACCGTCTCGGCGATCAACCGGGCCGCCCACCAGCTCGAAGACGTGATGGGCGACCTCGAGGAGATCACCGGCAGGACGGCGGCGGGGGAGGGCACCATCGGGCGCCTCACCTCCGACGAGCAGCTCATCGACGAGATCCAGGGTATCGCCGAGGGGATAGGCGACATCGTGGGGCCGATCGCGCGCCTTCAGACCATCGTCGAGCTGCGCAGCGAGTACAATATGCTCGCGAACACCTTCAAGAACTACGTCTCCCTGCGCCTCCAGCCCCGGGAGGACCGCTACTACCTGATTCAGCTCATCGACGACCCTCGGGGCCGCACCCAGTTCTCCCAGACGACGGTCCGGCGCAGCCCGCCCCCGGATGACGAGCCCGCGTCGTATACCGAGACCCGGATCACCACGAACGACGATTTCCGCTTTTCTCTGCAGTTCGCCAAGCGCATCGCCTTTGCGACCTTCCGCTTCGGCGTGATCGAGTCGACCGGCGGGATCGGCGCAGACATTCATCTCTTCGACGACGATCTCGAGATGAACATCGATATCTTCGCCTTCGGGGACAATACATTCCCGCGCCTCCGGGCCCGGATCGCGTACGAGATCGTCTCACGACTGTGGATCCTCGGCGGCGTCGACGACGCGATCAACGAGACCGCAGACTTCTTCCTGGGCGCCCAGCTGCGCTTCAACGATGAGGATCTGAAGTCCATCCTGCCCTTCGTGCCGGCTGGCGCGGGAGGCTGAGTTCCTCGGCGCTTCCCCCCCGCGGGGCTCGTCGCTATGGTGCTCTCCGTGGGAGTTGGGGAATCCGCCAAGAGTGCCGCCAAGAGTGCCGCCGGGGCCGCCATTGCCATGCCGAAGCAGCTGGCTGTGGGCTTCTGGCGGGGCCTTGCTTACCCGTTCCGGGGCGCCAAGTTCGTCTATCTCCAGCATCCGGGGCTGGTGCGCTTCTGGATCTTCCCGATCCTGATCACCCTCTTGGTGATCGCCTTGGTGTTCGCCGGCGTGTGGCACTACCACGGGGCCGTCGTCGATCTGGTCTGGACCGAGCCTACGGGCGAGGGCTTCTGGAATTCCGTGATTCGGTTCTTCCATGGCTTCGTCGAGGTCCTCGTCGCCATCCTCGGCTTCGTCGTCGGTCTCGTCGCCGTGACCTTCCTGTCGGCGATCTTCGCGGCACCATTCAACGACGCGCTTTCGGAAGAGGTGGAGCGCCTGCGCACCGGGCGCGAGGGGCCGCCGTTTTCGCTCGTCGCGGTTGCCCGGGACTCGGTCCGGACCGTCGTCATCGAAGTCGCCAAGTTGGGGATCTGGGCGGCCGTGATGCTCCCGCTCTTCATCGCGTCCTTCGTGGCCCCGGTTGTCGGGCAGATCATCTATTCGGTCTTCGGCTTCTTTTTCACCGCGGCCTATTTCTCCATCGACTACGTCGACTGGCCGGCCGCCCGGCGAAACCGGGGCGTGGCCTATCGCTTCAGCCTCTTCCGCGATCACTTCCTGCCCATGCTCGGCTTCGGTACGGGGGTGTGGCTCTTTCTCTTCGTGCCGCTCCTGAACCTGCTTTTCATGCCCGCGGCCGTGGCCGGGGGCACGCTGCTCTTCCTCGATCTCGAGGGGCAGACTGCGGACCAACAGACCGACCAAGAGACCGACCAAGAAGACCGCTCAGCTCCTTCCAAGGAAGGGCAGGGTGGAGAGTCTTGAATGTATGGGAGGGCTCACCGTCAGAGCCCCCGTTCGCCTTGTTGCGGACGCGAGGGCGGTGTTACTCTCCGCCCCGCCCGGAAAATTGAGTAAAATCGCGGGACGGAGGGCTTCATGAAGCGGGTGATCATTGGCGTATTGGTCTCGACCTTCTTGGTTGGGATGTTCACGGTCGGGGCCGACGCCCAGCGTCGCCGCCGTCGTCAGCAGCGCGAGCAGGTCGCGCCTCAGAGCGCGGAGATCGCGCCGGCCCTCGGGGAGCTCCGATGGGGCATGACCCGGGACGAGGTCTACGACCACTTCGTCAAGCAGGTCCGGGAACGCTATCGGCCGCGCTTGTCGAAGGCGCGTGACGCGATGGCCGAAGACAACCTTCGCCACCAGCAGCGCGAAGAGGTTCAGCGGATTCGTCGCAGCTACGTTCGCTTCCGTGGTCAGACCACGGGTTGGGACGTGAGCTTCCTTCGCGACGAGTTCACCCACGGCAACGGCGAAGCCATGCTCGTGGTGCGAGACTCGAACTCCCAGAACTTCTACTTCTTCATCAGAAACCGTTTGTGGAAGTGGTACAAGGCGTTCGACGCGGACGTCTTCGCTGGCCAGACCTTCGACCAGTTCGCCGGGGCGCTTCAGGGCCGCTTTGGCCAGGCACGAGACCGCAACGGCCGCCTCACGGAACGGGGCCAAGAGAAGCATTGGCTCGAATGGCAGGACCCGTCGACGCGCCTCCGAGCCATCGATGAAAACCGTTTCTACGGTTTCTATTGCATGGTCTTCGAGGACAAGGAGACGGTGGGTCGCCTCGATCAACTGCGCACCAATACCATCGGGCAGCGAGATGACGGCCACGCCCTCGTCGATGCCGTTACCGGCGACGACAGCGAAGCATCCCAAGCGAACCAGGACATCGTCGACCGCCTGACCGGCATGATCCGCCGCCGGACCCAGGCCCCCGAGGGCGAGATGGGCGGGAGCTCTTCGTCATCTTCCGGGTCGAACTCCGGCAGCAGCTCGATGATGTCCTCGTCCGCGGATGAGGACCCGCTGCGCGGCCTCGACTTCTGAGGTCGTAGAGTCGAGAGTCGACGGGACTCAGTGGGGAGGTGGCCGGCGAGAGAGCTCGACCCGGACCGTCTCCCCCAGCGCCGCACACAGCGCCGGCTCGATGAGCCCGGCGCGGGTGTAAGGGCGACCCGGGCAGCCCGCGCAGGCGCTGCCTAGGTAGACGACGACGCGGTTCCCGGATACCTCGACGAGTTCGATATCGCCCCCGTCCGCTTCGATCACGGGCCGCACGAGATCTTTGAGCACCTTCTCGACATCCTCCGTGGTCATCGCCGAGAACCTAAACCACTCTTGGCGATTCGAGAATACCGGAAGAGGATCAAGAGCATCTTCCCGGGCGCGGCGGCGCGAATCCACTCTGTTCGATTACGGGGTCGATTTATGGTCGCGGACGTTGTTATCATGCTCATCTAGCCGACCATGTGTGGTCGGGAGGTCCTGTGGCGCGGTTTCGCCTCCGATTTCTCCTTCAAGAGTTCGATCTCTCGGGTACCGAGGTGCTCCTGGGCCGCAGCCCGGACTGCCAGATTACCATCGAGGATCCCCTCGTCTCGAGAGAGCACGCGCGGATCGTGATCTCGGGCGACAGCGCAACCATCAGTGACCTCGGCAGTCGAAACGGGGTGCGCATCAATGGCGGCCTGATCGAAGGCGTCCGGGATCTGAAGGACGGGGACCGCATTCGCCTGGGAACCCAAGAGCTGGTCTTCTCCGTGGTGAAGGCACGGAAGGCCCGAGCGGCCCGGCCCACCGGCTTCATGACCATTTGCAAGGCCTGCAATACGCCTTATCCCGAGCAGTCGCCGCAGTGCCCTCACTGTGGCCATGCGCCGGGGGCCGAAGAATCGGACGAGGACACCATCAGCGGGCTGGTCGTCGAGCCCAAGCACAACTGGACGTTCCAGCTCCTCGGTGAGGTCATCGAGCGGGCGATCGCCGCCGGCCGGGCCGAAGCGGCAGAAAAGCTCATGCGCCGTGCCGTGCGCGAGATCGAAGAGCAGACGTTGCGGGGAGTCAGTCTCGACCCGAATCAGGTCGCGATGATCTCCGGCTACGCGCTGCGTCTGGCGAAGCTTCTCGGCGGTGTCGAGTGGGTGGAGTGGTCCCTCGTCCTCCACGAGCGGCATGGGCTGATCCCCTCCGCGCTCGTGATCGACCGGATCGAAGCTCTCGACGCCACTCCGGAGACGAAAGCGGCCATCACCTCTTTCCTGAAGAGCCTGCGGGATTCGGGCAAGTTGAGCCCAGACGCAGACCTCGCGGGCGTCGCGCGCCTCGAGAAGCTCAAGCGCTGACGACGCGCTCGACGAGCTCAGGCGCGGATGACGCGCTCGAGGCTCTCGAGGCGCGAAACGATGAAGCGGTCCGCGGGGCTCAGGTCCTCGCGAGTCGCCTGAATCTCGGCGAGATAGCTGTGAAGAGCGCGGGCATCGCGATAGCCAATCGCCCGAACCAGCTCGTGGAGCTCGTCGACCACCTGGCCAGAGGGAACGAGGCGGAGCGCCGTGTGAAACCGGAAGAACCAGTCGACCCAGGGGGCGCTCCGGAGACCGTGGGCAAGCTTCAGGGCGTACCGAGGGGCCCGGGCAAGAGAGGAAGCATCCAACGGCTTGCCAGTCAGTGCCCGTTCGAGGGCCTTGTCGAGGTGAGGCTGAAGCATGCGCTCGGCCTCTGCGAAGCGAGAGAGAGCGAGGGCCTTGTCTGCGATGCTCGCCAGCAAAGAGAAGCCCGAGTCATGCCCTGAGCCTGGTCCCCCGGGACCCGCTCCGCTCGCCGGGGGCAGGTCGCTCAACTTCAGGTCGAGGGTCGCTCCGGGCAGCGTTTGGCTTCGCGGGGAGAGCTCGGCGCCACAGCCGCTGCAGAATGAATCTGCGGCCTGGAGAAGCATGCCGCACTTCTCGCACCGCATGAGCATCGACGTGTCGCGCTGCGGCCGGCTGGTCCGTTCGACCTCGACGAGGACGAGCTCGTGGCCGCCGATCATGACCCGGTCCAAGTGCTTCAGTCGGGTGAGGCCCTCGACCTTTTTCCCGTTGACCATCACGCCGTTCCTGCTGCCCAGGTCTTCGACGTCGACGTGGTCAGCGGTGGCGTGGAGCACAGCGTGACGCCTCGAGACGAGGCCGTCGTCGAGGGCGAGGGAGCAAGACGAACTCCGGCCGATTACGAATTCCCCGACCGGCATCTCGAGGTCGGTGCTTTGGTAGCGTAGGCGGAACTTGGCCACGATCGTCGTCCGAATGATGGGCCAATGTATTGGGGGAGGGCAACCTTCGAGGTGCCCGCCGCAATTGAAAACGCCGCCTCGCGGCGGCGCATTCTCGCAGATGGTGGCCTCCGGGGGAGGCCGGGGGTCAGAAAGCGAAGACCTCTTCGAGGCGCGCGATCAGACCGAGTTCGCTTTCGAGGCGACCCTGGAGCTCGACGGTGCTGTCGAGGAGGGCCTTGATGCTTTGGAGTTCAGAGGCGTATTCGCCGAATACACTCGCCGACTGACCCAGGACTCCAAGGCTTCGCTGGGTGTGGACCAGGATGACGAAGTCGCCGGGAGCTTCGGTGAAGGCTTCGCCTTCGTTGCCGGTATAGACCGTCTTGGGGAAGGTGCGCGCCGAGGTGATGGTGGAGCGGACGAGCAAGCTCGTACCGTCACCCTCCTCGTTTGCTCCAACGAAGACCAGGCCGCAGACCAGCTGATCGTCCACCACCGCGGGCACACAGCCCGTCGGTGCCGCGACGTTTTGGGCTGCCGCCGCAGCTTCGTCGAGGGCGGCTCGCCGCGCCTCCGGGAGGGACCGGTTGGCCACTCGCTCGAACTTGCCCCAGAGCAGATTGATGTTGTTGTAGTACTCGAAGAGCGCGTCGACGGTCCCCGGCTGGAAGGCGCCGTAGCGCTTCCGGGCGAAGGTATTGGCGGTCAGCGGCTTTTCGAGCCCCTGGAGTGCCTGAATCGCCTCGTAATCGACGACGGGGCTCTTGCCGGGGCCGCCGCGGGCAGCCGTCGTCGCCGTGTCGATGAAGCGCTGGGCCTTCGTGACGACATCCGAGGCGCCGCGCACGGTCTCGTAGATGTCTTTGCCGTCGCGGACCGCAAGATTGTAGAGGTTGCGGTCGCTCATCATAAAGCCGCTGCCGTATCCGACGAGCAGACCGACGGCGAGGCCCATGCCGAGGAGGATGAAGTTGCGTCCTCGGGCCTTTCGTCCGACCTCGCTGTCATCGACGGGCTTTTCGTCGATGACGAGGCGGACCTCCCGGGGGCCGACGGCAGACGGGGCCTTGGCCGAGAACGGGTCCGCGGCCTTCTGCGGAGCAGCGGCCGCCTGGGGCTGACCGAAGGGGGGAGCGGGAACACCGCCGCCGGGGGCTGCGCCGCCGATGGAGGGCGGTGCTACGACGCCACCCGACGCGGGGGCCGGGCCTCCGATGGATGGGGGGGCGACGACGCCTCCACTCGCGGGGGCTGCGCCTCCAACCGAGGGGGGAGGGACGACCGCGCCGCCCTTACCGCCCTGCGGGGAGATCGTTTTACCCAGGCGCGCCTTGAGATCTTTCTTTTTCTTCTTCTGTGCCATGAACGGGCCTCGGTGCGACGGGACCCACAACCGGGAGGGTCGGGCCGCGGCGGGCAAAGTATCCGGCCCAGAACCTTTGAGTCAAGGAGTGGAAATACCTTAGGTTCCGGTACACTCGGCGACCCCATGAAGCCAGTAAAAGTGGAAGAGAGGCGGGCGACCGCCTTCGATGGAACAGACCTCGCCTATCACGTGGTGGGCGAAGGGCCCCCAATCCTCCTCGCGAACGGTCTCGGGGGCAGCTGGCGGGCCTTCAAACACCAGATTTCCTACTTTGGTGATCGTCACCGATTCATCTCCTGGGACTACCGAGGGCTCTACCGCTCGGGGCCTCCGGTCGACCGCGGGGCGCTCCGGATCGAGGACCAGGTCCGGGACGCGATCACCATCCTCGATGCCGAAGGGGTCGAATCCGCCGTGGTCTTCGGTTGGTCGATGGGCGTGCAGCTGAGCCTCGAGCTCTTTCGCGTGGCCCAGGGACGTCTCCAGGCGATGGTGCTCATGAACGGGGTCGCCGGTCGGCCCTACGAATCAGTCCTCGGAATTCCGGCGATGCAGCACATCGTCCCGCCCATCCTCCGGGGTGCGCGCACGATGCCTTCCCTCGTCGAGGCGGTGACCCGCCGCATGGTGAGCTGGCCCGAAACCGTGTCCTGGGCCAAGCGCCTGGGCCTCGCGAGCAAGACCCTCGACGACGATCTCTTTCGAGAGCTCGCCGGCTCCTTCGAAGACCTCGACATGGAGATCTACTTGCACACCCTCGAGCTCCTCGGCGACCACGACGCGTGGGATGTGCTCGAAGACGTCGACATCCCCACGTTGATCGTTGCCGGCGACCGCGACGCGATGACCCCGCGTCGCGCGTCCGAGGCGATGGTGCGCCGCATCCCCGGCGCCGAGCTGATGGTCGTGCCGGGCGGTACGCACTACGTCGCGGTCGAGTACCCCGAGCTGGTCAACCTTCGGGTGGAGAAGTTCTTCCGCGAGCGGGGTGTGGTCGGACAGAGCGGGGAGCCCCGTTGATCCGCACCCCGCTGGCCTTCGCAATCGTCATCGTGCTGGTCGGGGGGTGCGGTGACGATGGAGAGCAGGACGGGCCGTCGCCGGATCTGGTCGCGGATGTGCGGGCGCTCCAGGATGCGGTGACCCGGGACCCCGCGATAGCGCCTCTCGCCGACGCCGAGGGAATGGTCGACGAGGAGCGCTCGGCCCTCGCGGCCCAGATGCTCGAGCAGGGGGGCGTGCCGGCCGCGAGGCGTCAGGTGGAGGCCGTCGAAGCCGTCGAGGTGGGCACCGCCGAAGGGCGACGCTTCCGGCGGCGCCTCGCCGGTGCCTATGCAGAGCGGGTCACGGCCCTCGAAGAGTATCAACGCATTCTGAGCCGCGGTTACATGGAAGACCTCGAGTTCGTCGAAGCCATGGGAGCCGTGCGGGAATCTCTCGACGCCGTCGCTTCCATCGACGATGAGCTCGGCCTCCTCCGGCCGCTCCCGACGAAGAGTCCGCGGCGGGCCCCAAACGCTCCGGGTGGATCTGGCGGACCTGGTAGATCCGGCGGCTCTGCTGGAACCGGCGCCCCGGGCATGAGATAGAAATCGAACCATGATTGTCGTCGTCGATAACTACGACTCCTTCACCTACAACTTGGTGCAGTACCTGCTCGAGCTGGGCGCGGCGGTGACCGTGTTCCGCAACGACGAAATCACCGTTGAAGACCTCGGCCATCTCGGCCCCGAGGGCATCCTGCTCTCCCCGGGGCCCGGGCGCCCCGAGGGGGCCGGCATCAGCCTCGCGTGCGTCGAGCATTTCTCGGGTCGGGTCCCGCTCCTCGGCGTCTGCCTCGGGCATCAAACCATCGCTCAGGCCTTCGGGGCGACGGTCGTCCGAGCGGGGCGCCTGATGCACGGCAGGACCTCTCCCGTCGAGCATGACGGTGAGGGCATGTTCGCCGGGATCCCCTCGCCGTTCACCGCGACCCGGTATCACTCCCTCGTCGTCGACCGGTCCACGGTGCCCGACGTGTTGGTCGAGACGGCCCACACCGCCGAGGGTGAGTTGATGGGCCTGCGCCATCGCGAACACCCCACCTTCGGGGTTCAGTTTCACCCCGAGTCGTTCCTCACGGAGCACGGCCACGCTCTCCTCGACAACTTCCTCTCGCGTCTTCCCGAGCGCGGTCGACGGAAGGGCCGCCCGAGCCGAGAGAGGGTCGCGTGAGCGTCGCGCTGGCGCAGGCCATCGGGCGGGTCGTCGAGGGTGACGACCTCACGTCGAAGCAGATGGAAGCCGCGATGGAGGCGATCCTCGCCGGCGAGGCGGCGGAGGCTCATATCGCCGCCCTCGCCGTCGGTCTTCGCATGAAGGGCGAGACTGCGACGGAGATTGCCGCGGCGGCCGCGGTCATGCGCCGGCGCTGTGTTCCGGTAGACATTCGCCTCGGCGCGGATGAGGTCCTGGTCGATACCTGCGGGACCGGGGGCGATGGCGCTGGCACGTTCAACGTCTCGACGGTCTCGGCCTTCGCCGTGGCGGCTGCCGGGGTCAAGGTCGCCAAACATGGCAACCGGGCGGTCTCCTCCCGCTCGGGTAGCGCCGATGTTCTCGAGTCCCTCGGGGCTCGTCTCGACCTGCCGGCGGCCCGCGTTGCGGCGTGCGTCGAAGAGGTGGGCATCGGTTTCCTTTTTGCGCCCGCCCATCACGGGGCCCTGCGTCACGCCGCTCCGGTGCGCCGGGCCCTCGGGCTGCGCACGTTCTTCAATCTCCTCGGGCCCCTGTCGAACCCGGCTGCGGTGACGCACCAACTCGTCGGCGTCTATGACCCGGCCCGGGTCCGGCAGGTCGCGGAAGTACTCGGGCGCCTCGGCCTTCGTGGTGCGTGGGTCGTGCACGGGGAAGGGGGCCTCGACGAGGTGTCGCCCTTGGGCCCCACGCGGGTGGCGGTCCTTTCCCGCGGTGAAGTGACCGAGCGCGAGGTGAGCCCCTCGGACTTTGGCTTGCCAGTTGGTGGTCCCGAGAGCATCGCGGGGGGCGACGCCCCGGAAAACGCGACGATCGCGCGGCGTGTGCTCGCCGGCGAGCGGGTGCCGCAGCGACTCCCGGTCGTCCTGAATGCCGCCGCGGCCTTGGTCGCGGCCGGTGTGGAGTCCTCCCCCACCGCGGCCGCCGAGCGCATCGGTGCCTGCCTCGACGAGGGCGCGGCCCTAGCCGTCCTCGAGGCGTTCTTGGCCCACGGGGAGGCGACGCCGTGAGCTCCCCGGCGCCTCCGCCAGCAAAGCAGTATCTCGCGGGGATCCTGGACCGAAAGCGGGTGGAGATTCGCCGCCGCCGACGGCACGGGGCGGCCGCACCGGCGGGCACCGTCGAGTCTCGCGGGAGCTCCGCCATCGCGGCCCTCCGCCGCCCCCTGGGCGGCCCGCCCCGGGTCATCGCCGAGGTCAAGTTCCAGAGCCCGAGCCGCGGGCAGATCCGCCGCCGCGTGGCGAGGGAAGCGGTGCGCGTTGCGCGCCAGTACGAAGAAGCCGGGGCCGCCGCGGTGAGCGTTCTCGCCGACCGGGTCGGCTTCGGCGGCTGCGCCCTCGACGTGCGCCGGGTGGCGGCGGCCATCGAGGCTCCGGTGCTTTTCAAGGAGTTCGTCCTCGACGAGTGTCAGGTCGAGCTCGCCCGAACCGTTGGCGCCTCGCTGGTGCTGCTCCTCGTCCGCGCCCTCACCGCAACGCGGCTGCGAGAGCTCACCGTCGCGATTCGCGGGGCGGGCATGGAGCCGGTCGTCGAAGCCGCCAACGCTGACGAGGTGGCGTCGGCACTCGACGTCGACGCTCAGATCATCGGCGTCAACGCCCGGGACTTGTCGACCTTCACCGTCGATCCCGCCGCCGCCCGTCGCGCCCTCGAAGGCATTCCCGCGGGTCGGGTTGCCGTCTACATGAGCGGCGTGAAAGACCGACCCAGCTTCGATGCGGTCGCCGCAGGCCGCGCCGACGCCGTGCTCATCGGCGAAGGCTTGATGCGCGCCGAGGTCCCCGGCGACGCCCTGCGCGCTCTTTGGGGACGCGAGGTTGCTTAATTGCATTGTCCGCCCAGCGCCTCCCCGACAACCGGTACCCGGCCTCCGGGACAATGCAATTAAGCAACCTCGCGTCCCCCTTTTATCCGTGGCATGGAAGTGTATGGCTGGTGGCCGTAAGCGGCGAGAGCTCCGGGCGATCATCCGGCAGGGGCGATTGCTCGCTCGGGCCGCGGGGCGGACGCCGCCGCGAGTGACCGGTGAGCGGGTCGCGGTTTTCGTTCACGGCTACATGGCTGGGGGAGCGGTCTTCGACCCCCTCAGGGCCCGGGTCGAGCGCGAGTTGGGTATTTCGACCGTCGACTTCAGCTACGGGCCCCTCGACTCCTTCGATGCAGTGCTGACGCGCTTCGCGGCCCACGTCGAAGCCGCGCTGCCTGAG
>QMMC01000104.1 GCA_003647065.1 Deltaproteobacteria bacterium
TTGAGAAGGCCCGGGAGGCAGCCCGCGGCGGCGCGTTGATCTTGCTGCCGAGTCACAAGAGCCACATCGACTACCTCGTCCTCAGCGACGTGATGTACGAAAACGCGATGTCGCCCCCGCTGATCGCCGCCGGCGACAACCTGAACTTTTGGCCCATCGGCGGGCCCCTACGCGGCGCCGGCGCGTTCTTCATCCGGAGGAGTTTTCGCGGCAAGAAACTCTACGCGGTGCTGGTCGATGCCTACCTTCGCAAGCTCCTCGTCGAGGGATTCAACATCGAGTTCTTCCTCGAAGGCGGACGATCACGGACCGGCAAACTGCTCTCGCCCAAGTTCGGCCTGCTCTCGATGGTCGTCGACGCGTGCCTGATGCTGCCCGGCAAGAAAGTGACCTTCGTGCCCGTCTCCATCGGGTACGAGCGAGTCATCGAAGAGCGCTCCTACGTCGACGAGCAGTCCGGCGGCGAAAAAACGAAAGAGAACATCGGCGGCCTGCTCAAGACCCCGAAGGTGCTGAGCTCGCGCTACGGGCGCCTCTACCTGCAATTCGGAGATCCGCTTTTCTTCGACGACGCCCTCCGGGAGACCTTGGAAGACCGAGGGCGAGAGGTGCCGACGGGGGCCGACCGAAAGAAGAGCATCGACGCTGCGACGCGACGGGCATTGGTCCAGTCCATCGCCCACCGGGTGGTCTACCGGATCAACCGAGTAACCGTGGTGACGCCGGCCGCCCTCGTCGCCACCGTGGTCCTCGCGCACGAACGGCGCGGCATATCGCTCACGGATCTGGTCACCAACGCGCAGACGATGTCCGACACCCTCGGCCGCCTCGGCGCACGCTTCGCGGGCCCCATCCTCGATTCAAAGGGCGTCGTGCGTAAAGAGACCATCGAGGCGGCGACGCGCCTCTTGATGGACGGCAAGCTGATGACGCGCCACGGAGACGCGGAAGGCGACGACGCCATCTATTCGGTGCCCGAGGAGCGACGCATCGCCGTCGAGTTCTACAAGAACAACATCCTGCACTTCTTCGTACCGAGCGCGATGATCGCGGCGACCCTCGTCAACGGTGCCGGAGAGCCGCTCAGTGAAGCGGTCGCCCGGGAGCGGGTGCGCCAGCTCTCCCGGCTCTTCAAGTACGAGTTCATGTATCGCGCCGACGCAACCTTCGATGACATCTTCGACGACGCCCTCCGCCAGATGCTCGAGGCTGGCGAGGTGGAGCGGGTCGCTGGCCGGATTCAGCCCGCGGACGGCGACGCGGGGGCGCGGGTAGCGACCTACGCCATGATGCTGCGCACCTACTTCGAGACCTACCGCCTCGCGGTGCGCGGCGCCGGGGCGCTCCTCGACCAGCCGATGGCCCGCAAGGACTGGGTGAAGCGCACCTTGGTCCTCGGCAACCGCCTCTACCAGACCGGAGAGCTCGAGCTGCGCGAATCGCTATCCAAGATGCGCCTCGAGACCGCCCTCAAGGGGCTCAAGGACCTCGACGTCATCCGCAACGCCGACGGGAACGAAATCGCCATAGGCCGCGCCATCGACGGCCCCGCCACCCTCGAAGAACTAGAGGCGCAGCTGCGGACGGGGGGACGGTAGGTCCCCAAATCACCAATGCGTGCAGTGGGCTTTGAGCACGCAGGTCGCGCAGAGGTCGGGGTCGCGTTGGCTCGGGCACTGGCGGGAGATGCCCAGGTGGCAGAGGGCGAAGTCGTATTTGACGGGGTCCCGGGGGTCGAAATCCCGGAGGCACGCGGTGACCTCTTCGGCGGTGCGCCAGCTCGCATCTTTGCGCTGGGTGAACCCGAGGTTTCGGGCGATGCGATGCACGTGGGTATCTACGGGGATGACGAGGTGGGCCGGGGAGATGGGCCAGAGGCCGAGGTCGACGCCGTCGGCGGGGCGAACCATCCACCGGAGGTAGAGCAGCAGGCGCTTGCAGGCGCTGCCGGCGCGTGGATCCGGCACCAGATGCCGGAGACCGCGTGGCGCATCCGGGCCACGGAGGACGTCAGCGAAACGGGCTAGGGCCTCCCGAAAGTCGCCCACCGCTTCGAGCTCGGCGGCAAATGCCGCGCCGAGGCTCCCGCGATCCCGGACCAGAGCGCCGGCATTGGCCAAGAGCGCCGCGACGTGTTCACCGCGGTAGATGCGGTGCACGAAAGCTTCGAGGCGTCGCTCGAGGGTGGCCCTCCGACGCCGGCGTACAGCCACCGCCGGCGC
Organism: Deltaproteobacteria bacterium; assembly: GCA_003647065.1. Taxonomy (GTDB): domain Bacteria; phylum Myxococcota_A; class Polyangia; order Polyangiales; family B10-G4; genus B10-G4. The sequence goes on from QMMC01000104.1 coordinate 2,223, forward strand.
CTCCCCGAGGGCCACGAGGACCCGATCGATGCTCGCCCGGATCGCCGTGACATTGCCGAAGGCCAAGGATGCCGCGATGAGCCCGACGACCTCTTGATCGTCGGGGCGCGGGTACCGGTGGACGAAGGAGACCGGGTCCGCGGCGACCCGGGCCTTCCGATCCTGGTCCTGCCTGAGCTGGTTCAAGCGCACCTCGAGTCGGACGCTCGTCATCGAATGCGGTATAGCAGCCCCCGTGAACCGCGCCTGCCCGCTCGCCCTCATCATCACGGCGGCCGCTATGGTTCCGGCAGTCCTGGGGCTCCCGGGGGTGGCGGCGGCTGACGCCCGACTGCAGAAGGGGCCCTACCTCATGGACGTGGGCCAGACCCACGCAGCCCTGCTCTTCGAGCTCACCGAGGCGGCCCCGGCGACGGTCACCATCACCAGCCAAGACGACGTAGTCCAGACTCTGCCATCCGAGGAGAGCGATTTCCACGAGGTCGTCGCGACCGAGCTCGAGCCCGGCACCGCCTACGACTACCGGGTCGAAGCCGGCGCCGCAACCGCGGAGGGCTCGTTCACCACTGCCCCGGCGGCCGGAGAGGGGCCGGTCCGCTTCCTCGTCGCCGGCGACAACCGGACCAATGCTCAGGCTCACGCGGCGGTCACCGATGCCATGCGCAGGCGCGGCGGCGAGTTCGTCGTCAACACCGGCGACATGGTGGCCAACGGAGCGGTCGACGAAGACTGGCAGGAGCTCTTCGACGTCGAACGGGAGCTACTCCGCGACACCCCGCTCTTCCCAGCCCTCGGTAACCACGAGCTCTACCTCTACGGCGTGGGGCTGCCCGGTTTCTTGAAGTACACCCGCGTTCCCACGGCCCTCGGCGGGCGGGAAACCTACTACGGCTTCGACTGGGGCCCGGTTCGCTTCTTCATGCTCGACTCGAACGACGACTGGGCCGATACCGAGTCGGACCAGCGCAGGTGGCTTCGGGAAAAGCTCGCCGAGACCGACCGAAGCGAGACCATCGCCCACGTGATCATCGTCCTCCACCACGGGCCGGTCTCGAGCAACCGCCACGGGGGACACCCCGACATGATGTCGACGGGCCTATTGCAACTCTTCCGTCGTCACGAGGTGGCGCTGGTGCTCAGCGGCCACGATCACGCGTACGAGCGCGGCGACGCCCACGGGGTGAAGTACATCGTCACCGGCGGCGGCGGCGCACCCATCTACGACCGCAACGACCCGCTCCCGTTTCAGCACCGCTTCGAGGCAAGCCATCACTTTCTGGCGGTCGAGGCCGACCGGGAGAGGGTCGAGGTAACCGCGCTCCGGGTCGACGACTCGGTCATCGAACGATGCGCGTTCAACCGGGGAGAGCGATGGACGTGTGTCCGACCCGAGAGTGCAACGGCCGACTTCGTACCGAGTGAGCCCGTCTCGAGCACACGCACCGACGACGGCACGGAGCCACAGTCAGGCCGCGGCCCGAGTATCCTAGCCCTCCTCTTGGGCGCCGGGGTTTTGCTCGCCGCTCTGGCCTTCCTGGCCCGGGTCGTCGCCCGGCGCCGCAGGCACCGGAGGGGGCGCCACGACTGACGGCGCCGCCGCCGGGGCGGGAGCCGGATTCTGCGCGGAGGCCTCTACGACATCTTGGTCTGTGGCCGGGGCCGGCGCGGGCACGTCGGTGACGTCCTCGAGCCACGCCGCGCGATGGCTTCGTTGTTGAGCAGTCAGGGGGTCGCTGTCGGTCAAGGAGTAGACATCTTCCCCGGGCGCTCGGCCCAGGGTCACGGATATCTCGCGCAAGCGGCCGCGCCGCGCGAGGGTGACACTCACCGTGTCCCCCGGACGGTACCGTGCGAGGTGCACTGCGAGGTCCCGCACCCGGAACCCATCGATCGCCAGGAGCTCGTCGTCGTGACTGAAGCCCGCCCCGTAGGCCGGTCCGTCGCGCCGCACCTCGGTGACGAAGCCGCCCGTCTGTTTCACCCCGAGCCACCCCGCAGTGTCATCGTCATCGTCGCCATCTCCATCTGCCCTTCCATCAGGACGTTCGGCTTCTGCATCCGCTTCTCCCTCGAAGGCGAGGCCGTAGTAGTCGAGAGCTTCTTCAAACGAGAGCTCACTGGTTCCGTCGACCCAAGCGTCGAGGAGCGCGTCGACTCCGCTGGCCTCGCCCTCGGCGCCGTGGCCGCCTTCACCCTCGTCACCGCCATCCCCGGCGGGAGCAGACTCCCCGACCACCTCACGGACCGCGGCCCGAAAGTCCTCCGGCGTGTAACCCCGAGCGCCCGAGTGCCGCTCGTAGACCAGACGCATCACGTCGTCGAGGCTCGACTGCCCGCCAGTCACCTCGCGGACGTAGGCATCGAGGACGAATCCCACGACGGATCCCTTGTTGTAGTAGCTGATGGTGGAGTTGCGGCTGTTCTCGTCGCGGCGGTAGTACTTCACCCAGCTGTCGAAGCTCGCCGCCGAGAGGCTCTGGACCGTCCGGCCGGGCCGGTTCATCAATCCGCCGATGTTGCGCTGCACGCGCTCGAGGTACTGCGCCTCGGTAAGCAGCCCGGCGCGCATCAGCAGCAGGTCGTCGTAGTAGCTGGTGAGCCCCTCGACGATCCAGAGTGAGGGCGTGTGGTTCTCGTTTTCGTAGTCGAAGGGACCGAGCTCGACGGGGCGCAGGCGCTTCGCGTTCCACGCATGAAAGAACTCGTGGCTCACGAGGCCGAGCCACTTGCGGTAATCCTCGTCGCGGCGCGTAGAGAAGCGCCCCGTCATCATCAAGGTCGACTCGAGGTGCTCGAGGCCGCCGCCGTTCGTCCCGGCGACGTTGAGGAAGAGGTAGCGCTCGAAGGGGATCGTCCCCCAGAAGCCGGCCTCCACCTCGACCAATGTGCGCACGTCCTCGGCGGCGCGGTCATGGTCCCAGAAGGCACCCCCACCGAAGGTCCAAAGCTCGAAGCTCGCGCCCCCGACATCGAAATTGCGCACCTCTCCCTCCCCCGCCACGATGGGTGAGTCGACGAGCACGTCGTAGCTCGACGCGACGAAGCGTCGACCGCCATCCGGATGAGGGGGGAGTGAAGTCGCAATCGCCGGGTGAGTTTCGCCGAGTTCGATGGAGACGTCGTGCTCGAGGCCGAGGCGCCCGACGGGGCAGAGAAAGATGCCCGCGCCGTTCAGGACGACCAGGTCGTCATCGACGAAGGAGCTCTGTACCGACATCAGGTTGGCGTAAACCCGGTACCGGACGACCACCTGGTCTTCTCCGCCCGTCGAGACGGTCCATCGGTTCTTCTGGCTCTTGGTCGCCCCCAGCGGCTCACCGGCGAGGGTCGCCGCGCGTAGATGCTCGACGTGCCCTGCAAATTCCCGGACCAGGTAGCTGCCCGGGGTCCAGACGGCCATGAAGAGGGTCACCTCGTCTTCGCCGTCGGTGGGGAAGATGGACTCCACCTCGACGTAGTGCGTGTGGGGCTCCGGAAAACGCAGGGTGTGCTCGATGGCTCCGGCATCGGGGCGCCGAGGCGAGACCGCGACCACTCCGTCTCGAATCAGCGACTCGGCCGCGGCCTCATCATCGTCGAGGTCGACCTTTGGCGGCTGGCAGGCCCCGAGCAAGAGCAGAGGCAGAAGAAACGGCAGGGCCTGGGACAGTCCGGAGCGCATGACGCGGGAGTGTATCGACACCGGGAGGCTCTGGGCATAGAGTTCGCGTGCCTATGGAGCGCGATCTGACGGGACGATGTGGGACTTGCTCATTCTTTTTCCTCCTTCGCACGGACGACGACGGCCTAGGCGAGGGCGAATGTCGCCTCGGCTGCTGGCCCGCACCCTTGAAGGCCAACGCGACCTGCTCGACCTACAAGGCCATCGGCGCGTCCTGGGAGGGCGCGCTGAAGAGGAAAAAGGCGGCGGGGACCCCCCGACGCCATCGCGAAGACGACCGGGCGCTTCCCCCACCCAAGAAGCCCCTGCCCCAGGAGATCGGGATCGACATGGACCAAGACGAATTTCGTGACGTGCTTCGGCAGATCCTCCGCGAAGAGCTCGGCGCGACCGAGGTCACCCTCGGCGAGCGTTGGCGCGGCGGCGAGATCGTCATCAAGCCCGGACGCGATGACACCCAAGAGAAGTCCGTGCCCATCGACACCTTCTTCCACAAGATCGTGATGATCCGCGACAAGCTCCGGGTCCTCGAGCAGAAGATCAACGGCAACAAGAACATGACCACGGTCGAGAAGGTGCAGCTCCAGCAGTACATCACCGGCTGCTACGGCTCGCTCACGAGCTTCAACGTGCTCTTCGCCGACAAAGCCGAGAGCTTCTCGGGACAGACGAAGAAGGACTGAGATGGGCCGCAGGCTCATCGGGCTCGCGCTCGCCGCGACTCTCCTGTCGAGTTTGGCAGGCTCCGCTTGCGGCGGGACCGAAGACGAGCACGCCTACGGCCGCAGCACCGCCCACCGAGGCCCCTCCCCGGTCGACCTCGAAGTCCGCACGACCGACGGCGCGTACATCACCCTCGCCGAGCTCCGGGGGCGGCCGACGATCCTCTATCTCTTCGCGACCTTCGACGGCGTGAGTCAGGCGGCGGTGACTCCCCTGTCACGCTTCGTGCGCCACCACCCCGAAGTGCAGGTCCTGGCCATCGCCGCCCAGCCCAACCCCGGCCCCTTCACCGAAGCGTGGACCGCCGCCCTCGCTCCGCCCTTCGTGGTCGCCTGGGACCCAGAAGATCAAGTAACCCTCGGCACGACCGACCTCGGCTCCATCGAAGCCGTCCCGACCTATGTCTTCCTCGACGCCCGCGGCATCGAAGTAGAGCGCTACGTGGGTTTTGCGAGCCAGAACCAGCTCGAAGGCATCACCCGTCGCGTGTTCGAATAGGGCCTTCGTCGAAGCGGAGGATCACCCGAGGGGCAGGTCCAGATCGCGCCAGCGCAGCATGCCGCCGTTGATATTGGCGGCGTCGAGGTCCGCTTTGCGCAAGATCTGAGTGGCCATCGCGGAACGCCGGCCGGAGCGACAGATCACCGTGACCGGCTTGTCCGTGGGCACCTCGTCCATGCGGCCGCGCAGGGCTTCCAAGGGGATGTGCAGGGCCCCATCGATCATGCCGAGTTCGCCGACCACTTCGACATCGGTGCGCACGTCGAGGAGACAGACTTTGTCTCGCTGCTCGGCGACCCACCCGCGTCGATCTCGACGATACCGGCGTAGGTCGCCACGACCGGCCCCCAGGCGGCGACCGGCGGGACGACGCCGTCCTCGGGCTTGCCGCAGCGCCCGTTGGCAGGGAGGGCGGCGTCGATCTTCTTGGGATGCGGCAGCGCCATGTTGTCCATATAGCCAACGAAGTCGCCCTCGCTCGCCGTGCCCCCGACGCGCGGGTTGTGGGTCGCCTCTTCGCCGACCGAGCTGACCGTTCGTCCGGCGTAGTCGTGCGCCGGGTAGATGAGCGTCTCCTGGGGCAGGCTGAAGATCTGCTCGCGAATGGAGCGATAGAGTTCCCGGGCGTCTCCCGCCTGGAAGTCGGTCCGCCCCGCGCCGCGAATCAGCAGCGCGTCGCCGGTGAAGACGCGGTCCGCAAAGACGTAACTCACGCAGCCGTTCGTATGGCCGGGCGTCGCGCGAACCTCGATGGCAAAATGGCCGAAACGAATCGCGTCCCCGTGATCGATAGGCACATCCACCTCGGTGGCCCCGGCGTGCTTCGACAGCGCGATCTTGCTGCCGAGGGCGTTCTTCATGAGCCAAGCACCGGTGATGTGGTCGGCATGGAGGTGCGTATCGAAGGTGTGGGAGAGCTTCAGGCCGAGCTCGCGAATCAACGCCAAGTCTCGTTGGTGTTTCTCGAAGACCGGGTCGATGAGGATCGCATCGCGGCTGACCCGATCGGCCAGTAGATAGGAGTAGGTCGAGGACTCGGCGTCGAAGAGCTGGCGAAAGATCATGGTGACGTAGGGTAACCGGATACCCAGGAAGCTCCGGGCTGATTCCTAGGCAGCCCCACTTCAGGGACGGGTCGAGAGTTGCCCCCCGGGCCCGCCCCTCCCGCCACCATTACCCGAGCCCCTGGGCCTCCCACAGATCACCGAGGGTTTCCCCGAAGCTCTCGCGCACCAGCTCGTGCACCGACTCGACGTCGGGGAGTTCGAGGGCGGCTTTGGCGACGGATGCAGCAGCCCGGGTGTCGATGCGCTCGACGATAGCGTGGGCCATCGGGATGGCAGCAGTGGGCATCGAGAGGTGGCGGTAACCGAGGCCGATGACGATGGGCAGGGCGAAGGCGTCGGCGGCCATGTCCCCACACATCGACAGGTCCGTGCCGTTCTCTCTGGCGGCCCGAGCCGTGAGGTCGAGGAGCTTGAGTACCGCCGGGTCGAGGGGGCGCGCCAAGGGCGCCACTCGCGGATTGGTCCGGTCGAGGGCCAGGGTGTACTGCACGAGATCGTTGGTGCCGACGCTGAAGAAGTCGCATTCTTTCGCCAGGGCGTCCGCCATCATCGCCGCCGCGGGCACCTCGATCATGGCGCCGATGGGGACCTCGCCGTGGGCCGCTCCGGCGGCTTCGAGCTCCGCGAGTACCTCGTCGACCAAGGACCGCGCATGGCGCATGTCGCCTACCGAGCCGACGAGGGGAAACATGAGACGAGCGTTTCCATTCTCGGCCGCTCGGAGGATGGCTCGGACCTGAGTGCGAAATAGGCGCGGGTGGGTCAAGAGCAGGCGCACGCCCCGGAGGCCGAGGGCAGGGTTCGGTCCCGCGACGAAGCGCCGGCTTCGGGGTAGCTTGTCCGCGCCGAGGTCGAAGGTCCGAAAGGTCACGGTGCGCGGGCTCATCGCTTCGAGAACCTCGGCGTACACCGCGCACTGTTCCGCTTCGGTCGGCGCCTGGTCCCGGCCAAGGTAAAGAAACTCAGTGCGAAAGAGCCCTACCCCGCTGGCCTCGGGCCCAGCCGCGGCCTCGACTTCGGTCGCCATCTCGAGATTGGCCGAGAGGGTGACCAGCTCACCATCGCGGGTCCCGACCTCTCCCCCCGCTCGGCTCCTCAGCCGGGCGGTGAACGCGCGATAGCTCGACGACCGCTCGGCGGCGACGGCCCGCTCCGCCGCGTCGGCCGAGAGCACGAGTTCGCCGCGGATGGCGTCGACGACCACCGTGTCCCCGTCGGCGACCCGGTCCGTCGCGTCGGACACTCCGACCAGGGCCGGCACACCGAGAGCCCGGGCGATGATCGCCGTATGGCTCGTCGGACTGCCGAGTTCGGTGACCAGGCCAATGATGGGCCGCTTCGAGAGCCGCGCTGCTTCGGCGGGGCTGAGGTCATCGGCGACGACGATCATCGGCTCATCGACGTCCGGGAGCACGGTCGGCGCGCCGGTGAGGCACCGAAGGATATGCAGGCCGACCTGGGTGACGTCCGCCGCCCGGCCGCGGAAGTACTCACTGCTGGCCTCTTCGAGCTGGCGAGCGAGGGACTCGACGGTGCGGCGCAGTGCCCACTCGGCACAGATGTGTTCTCGTTCGATGACCTCGACCGTCGCATCGACGAGCAAGGCGTCGCCGTGCATCAGAAGGTGGGCGTCGAGGATCAGGCGATAGTCCGCGGCCGCGCCATCGCCGAGGGCCGCTCGGGCGCCTTCGATCTCGGCCCGGGACGCCTGGATAGCTTTCCGAAAGCGAGCGACCTCGCCTGGCGCCGCCGAGGACGCGATGCGGCGCCGGGGAACTCGGAGCGCCGACCGACCCACGAGGCACGCCTTGCCCACGACGACCCCATGGGACGCTGGGATGCCCCGAAGGACGGTGCGGTCGTGCAAACTCACCCCTTCATGCCCCCTTTCATGCCCCCGTCTTCACCGCGTCATGCGCCCTTGGTCACGCGTTCTCGCCAAAGCGGTCCGCGATGAGCCGGCCGATCGCCGCCACCGCCGCCTCTCCGTCCCGCCCGAACCCGATCACCGTAACCTCGGTCCCCCGCTGACCACAGAGCAGCAATACCCCCATGATGCTCTTGGCGTTGACCCGCCGGCCGTCTTTTTCGAGTTCGACCTCGGCATCGAACGTCGCCGCGAGATGCACCAGGCGCGCCGCCGCCCGGGCGTGCAGGCCGAGTTCGTTGACGATCTGGAAGGTGCCCTCGGCTGAAGCTTCATCCGGATCCTCGCCGGGGGCGCTCACGCGAGCTTCCGCCCCGCGTCGCGATGAGCGACGACGACCTCCCGGCTCGTGCGCAGGCGCTTGGCCAGCTCTTCACTGATGGCGACCGAGCGGTGACGGCCGCCGGTGCACCCGATGCCGATGGTCAGGTAGCTCTTACCTTCGCGCTCGTACTTCGGAAGCGTGTTCTCGAGGAGGCTCATGATTTCGTCGAGGAGCTCCTGGGCGTCCTCGGTCTGAAGAACGTATTCGGAGACCGCGGCGTCGAGGCCCGTCTTCGGACGCAGCTCCTCGACGAAGTGCGGGTTCGGTAAGAAGCGCAGGTCGAAGACGAGGTCAGCGTCGACCGGCAGCCCATACTTGAAGCCGAAGCTCACGACGCGGGTGACCATGAGGGGCGACGCGCCACCGCGGGCTACGTGGTCGACGAGAGACCGGCGGAGGTCATGCACGCTGAGGTGCGTCGTGTCGAAGACGTGGGCTGCCTGCTCACGGAGCGGCCCGAGGCGCGCCCGCTCTCTTTGGATGCCGCCGAGCAGATCTCCGGCCGGGGCGAGGGGATGGGGCCGACGGGTTTCGCTGAAGCGCCGCACCAGAGCTTCATCGCTCGCGTCGAGGAAGATCATCTCGACCTCGTGGCCGCGACCACGGAGCTGGTCCACCACCTCACCGACCCCTTCGAGGAACGCACCGGTGCGCACGTCGACGCCGAGGCCCACCCGCTGGAGCTCGTCTCCGCGCTCGAGCAAGTCCAAGAGGCCGGCGAAGAGGGGCGGCGGAAGATTGTCGACGCAGAAGAAGCCGAGGTCCTCGAGCACGTGGATGGCCGTGCTGCGCCCCGCGCCGCTCATGCCGGTCACCATCAGGACGTGCAGGCGTTCGCTCATCGCTTGGTCTCCGGCGGAGTCTCGACTCCGAGTTCTTCCGCGAGGTCCTCGACGAAGCGGCGCCCGCTGTGATGCCCGGACTGTTTCAGCAGGTGGTTCCGGGCGGCGACTTCGAGGATGACGCCCATGTTTCGCCCCGGCCTGATGGGGATGCGCAGCATCGGGAGTTCTACCCCGAGGATCTCCTGGCTCTGGTCGTCGATCCCGAGGCGCTCGTACTCGTCCCCCTCGCGCCCGACGAAGAGTTCCACGATCAACTCGACATGCTTTTGCCTCCGGACCGCCGTTGCGCCGAAGAGGTCACGCATGTTGAGGATGCCGATTCCTCGCACCTCGAGATGGTCCCGGAGAAGCGACGGTGGCCGACCGTCGATGTGCCCGTCGGGAGTGACCGCGAGGATCACCTGATCGTCGGCAACGAGACGGTGGCCACGCTCCACGAGGAAGAGCGCACATTCGCTCTTGCCGATTCCGCTGGGCCCGACGAGGAGAACCCCCACTCCATGGATGTCGACGAGGACCCCGTGCCTGGTCGTCGTGGTGGCGAGCAGCTCGTCGAGGGCACAGTGCACCGCCGTGATGCTCCGGCTCGAACGATACTCGGTTGCGACCAGGGCGGTGCCGGTCCGGGTTGCATGAACGACGAGCTCGGGCAGGGGCTCGCCCCCTCGGGTCACGACGACCAGGGAGAGGCCCAACTCGAAGAGCCCGGCGACGCGCTCGTCGCGGGCTTTCGCATCGAGACTTTCGAGGAAACTGATCTCGGTATTGCCGAGGATCTGTACCCTCGTCGCAACGATGCCCGCGAAGTGCCCCACCAGCGCCAAACCCGACTTCTGGACGCGCGGATGCGAGATGGCGCGAGAGAGCCCTTCGGCCCCCGCGTGCACCGGAACAAACCCTTCCAGCCCGTCATGCTGGAGCAGCGCCCCGACCGACACCGTCTCTGGCCCCGTTTTCACGAAGAGCAGCATATCATCCTCCGTCATGGGAATTCGGTGGATCCTGGCCCTCTGCCTGGCAACAGCCTGCGGCGCCGAAGACCACGGCCCCCCCCGCGACCCAAACCAGCAGCCGGGAGCCGGAACCACCACGGAAACAGCCACGGAAACGGCCACGGGAACGGGAACGGCTACGGAAACGGCTACGGGAACGGGCAACTCGGCTGTAGCCGTGCATGGCGGAGCGGACGAAGTCCGTGGAGCTGCACGGGTACAGACTAGTCGACGCGCCCGGGCGCAGCCCGGGGGCCAGTCAACGGCTACGGGAACGGCTACGGGCCACTCGGCTGTAGCCGTGCATGGCGGAGCGGACGAAGTCCGTGGAGCTGCACGGGTACAGACTAGTCGACGCGTCCGGGCGCAGCCCGGAGGCCAGTCAACGGCTACGGGAACGGGAACGGGAACGGGAACGGCTACGGGAACGGCCACGGCTACGGCTACGGCTACGGCCACGGCCCCCCCTCCCCGCCCTGCCCTCACCCGCTACGCACGCCTCTCCCCGCCGACCCACGGCGACCTCCCCGACGGCGCCCCCTCCTTCGCCGTGCATACGCCCGCCGGATTCGACCCGAGTCGCCCGTTTGCGATCGTCGTCTTCCTGCACGGGTGGACCGGCTGCGTGCGCGCCCTCGTCGAGGGCGATGAGGTGCCGTGCACCGAGGGTGACTCACCGCGCCAGGGTTGGGGCCTCGGTCGGGTCCACGACGCGGCGAACGCGAACTCCATCTTCGTCGTTCCCCAGCTTCGCTACTTGGCCCGGAGCGGCGCCGCCGGGCGCTATCGCGAGGCGACGACCTTCCGCGCGCTCCTCGACGCCGCTCTCCGGCTGGCCCACGACGGCGACGTCGACCGCGCGCCCTCTCCAGACCGAGCCGCGTCCATCGTGCTCGTCGCCCACAGCGCCGGGTTCGAGACCGCCCTCGCGATCCTCGAGGCCGGCGACCTGGCAGAACGAATCGACAGCGTGCTCCTCCTCGACGCGCTCTACCGGGGGTCCGAAGGCTTCGCCCATTGGGTGGCGAGTCACGAGACCCGACGCATGCTGTCCCTCTACACCGGCGACCAGTCCACCTACCAAGAGAGTCACCGCTTGGCGCGGCTGGTTCGAGGACGACTCGGAGACGAGGCCGTAGCTGAGCGCCCCGGGGATCTCCATGCGGCGCTCCGAGAGCGTCGCCGGGTCGTCGTCGGTTCTACCCGCATCCCCCATGGGGCGATTCCCCGGCTCTCTCTCCCCGAGCTACTCCAAGCTTGGGGGCTTCCCCCGCGAGGCTCTCGCCCTATGCTAGAGCCGTGATCGAGACGACTGTCCCAGGAGACATCTCGGAGGACGCGGCTCGCCGACTGCTGGTGCGGGTGCTCGCGTCGATCTCCCTGAGCCCCAAACGAATCGCGGACCTCGGCACGGCGATGCCGTGTGCGGTGTACCTCCTCGACATTCAGCGCGGCGAACTCCTCTACGACAACCACCGCGTGGCGGAGCTCCTGGGCCTCGACACCGCCGCCACCGAGGAGCGCCAGGAACGCGACGGGTTCACGGCGCGCCTGCACCCCGACGACGCCGTGGAGATGTTCGCGGAGCTCGCGACGTGGGACGGCGCGGATGATTCGGCGGTCGTCGAGTCCCGCTTTCGCCTGCTGCATCGAGACGGCCTGTATCGTCCGTTCCTCGCTCGCACGGTCCTCGAATCCCGAGACGACGAGGGTCGCGCCCAGCGAGTCCTCGGGTGCGCGATGCAATACGAGGCGTCACCGGACACGCCCCGAGAACGCTCCGCCGAAGCCTCCGCGCGTGTTGAGCCGCGTCCAGACCTCCGCAAGACGGTCCTCCTCGTCGATGAACGCCCGGACATCCTCCGAGTCACCGCCCGGGTCCTCCTCGACGCGGGCTATCTGGTGCTCACCGCGACGAGCGGGTTCGAAGCCCTCGCCCACGACGATGACGCCCTCACATCCGTGTCAGCCCTCGTATGCGAAGTGGAGCTCCCGGACATCCCCGGAACCGAGCTCGCCGCCCGCCTCGAGGAGCGCGGCTCAGACGCCCCGGCCCTCTACCTTTCGAGCCGCACCCCCGACGAGCGCTTCGCCGAGGCCGCCCGGGGCACGCGCTACACCTTCCTCCGCAAGCCCTTCGCCCCAGCCGAGCTGGTCCGCCGCGTGGAACTCGCAACGCGAGGCTGAAGACTCATTCAACCCCCGTCGGCTCGAGCGAGTATCCGGAACGCCTGATCGGCGTCGATGGCCCGGGCGAGGCGTGAACGGAGGGTGTCGTCCCGCAGCAGCCGAGCGACCCGCGCGAGGACCTTCACCAGGTCGCCCCTCTCCGGCGCGACGATGGCGACCACCACGTGCACGGGCTGCCCATCGATGGCGTCGAAGTGGATGCCCTCTTCACTGACGGCGAGGGCCCCGACCATGCGGTCTACCGCCTGCAGACGCCCATGGGGAACCGCCACGCCGCTGCCGACGCCGGTCGTCGCCAGAGCTTCGCGCTCACGGAAGGCGGCGAGGACCTCCGCGGGGTCGAGCGACGTAAAGAGCTCGGCGAGGGCACCGAGAGCCGCATCCTTGTCGTCACGCGGCAATGACGTCGTCGTTCGCTCTACGTCGATGATGTCTGCGAGGCGCATGACGACCCCCGCGAGGTACCGCGGCCACTCGAGGGACGCAAGGCCGTTGGCCAGACGGAACGAAGAGACCCGGCCACCGGCCAGGTCCCTTCGAAACATCTGAGGCGATGCGCAGGCGAATGCCCCGACGCGCCCGTGTCTTCTTCAGCGCCTACTCGTCTGCTGCGGTGCGGGCCTGCTCAGCGGACCGCGCTTGCTTGGCGGCCACGTCCCCGAGGCTGTCCCGGTGGCGCCGGGCCTTCGTGATCGTCGCCTTGGTCTCACGAACCTGGCGGTCGATCTTGTCCATGACGAGATCGATGGAGGCATACATGTCCTGCGACTCCTCGTGTCCCGCGTATCGATGACCGTCAGCCGCTACGCTGACGTCGATGCAGTGTAAGTGCCGCTCGAGAGATACGGTCACCTCGGCATCCAGGGGGGCTCGCAGATACTTCTGCAACTTCGAGATTTTTTCACTCGCGTAGTTTTTGATGCCCTCAGACGAATCGATGTTGCGGAACGTAAACTCAATTCTCATCCACCAGCCTCCTGCCGGGTAACGCCGAACGTCCCCGAAAAAATCCCAGAATCTACTCTATCAGAAGTACTTCTTCCGCTTCGACGACGACAAAATACCCAGCATTTCACGGTACTTGGCCACCGTCCGGCGGGCGATCTTGATGTCCGTCTTGGCCAAAATCTGCACGATCTTCTGATCGCTGAAGGGGTTCTTCTCGTCCTCGGCGGCGATGATCTTCTTGATCGCCTGCTTCACCGACTCGCTCGCGATGTCTTCTTGGGTGCCGCGCTTGATGGCGCTGTTGAAGAAGTACTTGAGCTCGAAGACCCCGCGCGGGGTGTGCACGTACTTGTTGCTCGTGACGCGAGAGATGGTGCTCTCGTGCATTTCGACGGTCTCGGCGACGTCACGGAGGATCATCGGCTTCAAGTGCTCGATGCCCTTGTCGAAGAAGTCCATCTGCTTCTGCACGATGCACTCGGTCACCTTGACGATGGTCTTCCGGCGCTGGTCGATGCTGCGGATGAGCCACTGGGCCGAGCGCAGCTTGTTCTGGATGTACTCTTTGGCCTCTTTGTTATCGGCCATCGCCGCCCGATAGAAGCCGCTGATCTTCAGCTTGGGCATGCCGTCGTCGTTGGCGACCACGAAGTACTTGTCGGCCACCTTGTGCACGTGCACGTCGGGCACGATGTAGCGGGGCTCTTCGCTGGTGTAGTTACGACCCGGACGCGGCTCGAAGTCGGCGATGACCCCAGCGACGTCGTAGATCTCTTCGACCGGTACATCGAGGTCACGCGCGATGGCCTGGTAGTTCTTCTTCTCGAGGTTGGACAGATGCCCGTCGATGACCTTCAGGACGAGGTCGTCCATCTTGAAGAGCTTCGCCTGGACGAGCAGGCACTCGCGCAGGGAGCGCGAGCCGACGCCGGCCGGGTCGAGCTTCTGGAACATGTAGAGGACTTCTTCGGCGTCCTCGGCGTCGAGTTCGGCTTCTGCGGCGAGCTTTTCGACGATTTCGTCCTCGGGCACGTCGTCGAGCTCGAGGTAGCCGTGGTCGTTGAGGTTGCCGATGACCAGGGCCAGGAAGCGCCGCTCGTCCTCCACGAAGTCGCCCATCCGAACCTGCCAGACGAGGTGGGCGGTCAGGTCCTCGGCTCGGCTGTAGGTCGCCTCGATGCCCGGCAGCTCTTCATCCCCTCCGCCGCCGCGGAATGAAGGCATCGGCGCCTGCATGGCGTGGTTTTCGAGGTAGCGCTCCCAGTCGAAGTCTTCGGTCTTCTTTTCTTCGACGTTCGCCTGGTCATCTGCCGCCTTGTCGTCGGCGGCTCCGGCCTTGTCGATGGTCGGCGCCTCGACGACGGCGACGTCCTTCGGTGCTTCGCGCTCGGTCGAACCGACCTCGGCCACGTCCTCGAGCATCGGATTTTCGAGCATTTCCTCGCGAACGAGGTCTACGAGCTCCATCCGGGACATCTGAAGCAGCTTGATCGCCTGCTGCAGCTGCGGGGTCATGACCAGCTGCTGGGTCAATCGGAGCTGCTGCTTGAATTCCATTTGCCTCCTTTGGCCCAATGTCGGACCGACCCCAGCAGTATACGCCGCCGAAGAGGACTCCCGGTAGCTGTTTATGCAATCGGCGGGCCGACGACGACGGGGACTGGCACCGCCTCTGCGAGGACGGCACGCAGAGCCCGAAGGGGCCCAAATACGGTGGAGGCCGTAGATTCGAGAGCGGCCCGGGCCTCGATAGCATTTTGGCTGCGCTCCTCGTCGAAGGTCGCGAGGAGTTCCCGGAGGGAGTCTTCGAGAGCCGAACGAAGCTCCGCGACCGGGTCCACGCGAACGGTCCGGAGGGCCTGGGCGAGCTTTTCGACCTCGAGCTCCACACTGGGGAGGACGTTCTCGAAGAACCGCCGGAGGGCGCCACCGTGGAGAACCCCCCGTTGATACCCGACATAGAGGGACAGCGGCTCCATGACGGCGGCGCGGACTCGGCGCTGGAGCTCACTTCGCTCGACTCCGATGAGCTCGGCGCCCTCGGCCAGGAGGGCCCGGACCCGGGGCATCAGGCGGGCTGCGAGGCCATCGGCGGCCCGGCCGAGGCGCGCCTCGAGGGCGGCAGCGAGGAACGCCCGATCCTCCGGGTCGGCCCCGTGGCGCGCAAA
>QMMC01000105.1 GCA_003647065.1 Deltaproteobacteria bacterium
ATCGAGATGGACCTCTTCGAAACGGGCACCTACACGGCACGGGTCTACGGCTACGGCACCGACTTCGGCGACTACCTCGGCGAGGTTCGCTTCACCACCTTCAGCGGCTGTCTGCGTTCGAGTGAGTGCACCAGCGGTGAGGTCTGTGACGCGGGGGCCTGCCGGTCCGACGCCTGCACTGGCGACACCGACTGCCCGAGTGATCACATCTGTCCGCCGCCGGGGCCCACCGCACCGGTGAGCCACTGCGGCGAGATGTGCCGCACCAACTCCGAATGCAAAGCCACCGAGGCATGCAAGTGGTTCGAGGCCGGCCGCTACTGTGGCGCCCGGGGCGCTGGGCAAAACGGCGACGCCTGCGGGACCATCGGCGACTGCGGCGGCCAGCGCACCTGCGTGGGCTGGGCCGGCGGATACTGCGCCCGGGTCGGTTGCACGAGCAACGCCGACTGCGAAACCGGCACCTACTGCGTCGAAGAGGACGGCGTGAACGTCTGCGCCGTCGACTGCTGGAGCGCCGACGAAGTATGTCGCCTTTCCGCGGGGTACCGCTGCGGCGTGCGCACCGACCTCGACACCTACGCACAATTCGTATGTATTCCCAACTGACACTCGGCGTTGCCCTGGCCGGCGTCCTGGTCTTGGCCGCGGGCTGCAAGACCGACCCTCCCCCCACGGTGCTCAACGAGCGCCCGGAGATCCTCGACATCGAGGCCCCGGCGCCGGTCCTCGAAGGCAGCCTCCTTCGCGTCACCGGGTTCCGCTTCGAGGCCCTGGGCCCGGACCCCTACCTGGTGGTTGACGGCTCCTCCGGCGGCGACGCCCTGTCCCTCGAGTCAGTCGGCGGCCCCGGCGAAGTGTTCTTCAAAGTGACGGCCGAGCTGGTCACCAGCCTCGGTGCAGGCACGAGCTCGGTCGAAGCCGTGCTCCACGGCGATGCGGGGGTTTCGGTGCCCTTCCCGTTCTCCCTCGAGGTAGCGACCACCATGGACGTGGACCTCACCGACGCTCCGTCGGGGATAGTGCACTACAACGACGAAGGCATCCTCCGCGGCGCCGGCTTCCTCGCGCCGACCGAGGGCACCGTCACCGCCCACTTCACGGGGACCTTCACCGAAGACGGCGGCTCGTCACGCCCCATCGACGTCTCGATTCCTGTATTGCCCGCAGAACGGACCGCCCGTGACCGGGGCATCGTGCGGCTGACGACGGCCCTCGGCAGCGTGCACCCGGGCGTCTTCGAAGGGACCGTGACCCTCGAATCCAGCCTCGTCGGGGGCGGCCGGAGTACGTCGACGGCCGAGATGGTGTCATTGAGTTTCGACGGGCCGGAGCTCTTCTCGATAGCTCCCGAGGCCTTATCCCTCGAGCAGCTGGTCTTCGTCTCCGGGGCGGGGTTCCTCGGCGGCCCGGACGAGCTCGACGAAGCGACGATCGTCCGCCTCGCCGGTGAGTTCGACCCCGAAGACGGCGCCGCCGGTTCCTTCGACGAAGAGTTGGTGATGACGTGGGTGTCCGGGTCGACGTTGATCGCCACCATTCACGCCGAGGAGCGAAGCAACGAGCTCATCTCCGAGCTCTTCCGGTCCCGCCGCGGCACCTTCACCGGGAGCGCGACCCCGATCGTGATCAAGGGCTCCGACATGGAGGTCGGGCCCTCGGTCCCCTTCAGCTTCACCCTCGGGCAGGTCACCCAGGTGGTGTTCATGCGCTTCCTCCCCGGCTTCTACACGAGCCTGCCCTTCTTCGGCCTCGAGGCCGCCGCCGGCGAAATCGAGCCCCTCGTCGAGTCCCGCATCGAGTCCATCTACAGCGACTGGAACATCGACGTCCGCCTCACGGCCCCGGAGGACTTCTCGCCCAACGGCTACTCGACGGTCGAGGTCGGCGGCCCCGACCCGAACGGCATCGGCCTCTTCGGCTACGACAATACCCCCGGCAAAGACATCAACAACATCCGCCTCTTCGACAAAATCGGCGGCGCCAACGCCGAGACCCAGGAAGACGGTTACCAGGGCTACGGCGGGGTCTTCGTCGAGTCCATGCTCTACTTCTCATCTCATCCCGACCTCGGGATCCCGGCACCCGGGAGCCGTCCAGACGCGGACCCGCTCTTCGACGAGATCTTCGATCCGGTGCGAACGGGCCACCCGGCGACCCTCGGCGAGATCCGCGGCGAAGGCGACGGCGACCGGGTCAACGCCGTGCGCCGCGCCCTCGAAGCGCTGGCGTCGATGGTCGGCGAGACAACGGCCCACGAGCTCGGCCACAGCTTCGGCCTCGCCGAGCCCTTTGGGCCGCCGACGGTGTTTCACAACAGCTTCGACGACGAAGGCTGCCTGATGGACAACGGCGGCAACCGCCCCATCGGCGAACGAACGGCGCAACCCGGCTTCACCCCGACCCACCTCTGCCACTCGTCGCCAGGTTACCTGGACGGAATCCTGGGCGACTAGGGGAACGGGAACAGAGATCTGACCTGGTTGTGAATTGGCGCAACCGAGCGGCGACATGACGCCATGGCCCCGACGAGCACGGCCCGCCGGGACCAAACGCAGCATCCCCTGCGGCTAGGCCGGGCTGCCGGCGCGACAGCCTCAATGGCTGTAGGTGTGCTTCCAAATCCATGGCCACCTCCAATGATAAATTCTACAAATTGCGGCCCTTCGCCACGACGCGATCAGTGCAGCAAGGCCGAAACGGGGCGACCAAACGGTCCACGGTCGCCGAAGTTCTCTGCGCGGAAGCGTCCATCGATCCCGAGATGAAACGTCCCGACGGCGCGCCGCATCTCGCAATCGCACAACAGGCCCTCGGTCGTTTCGCGACAGAGATCGGTCGTGACGGTGAGCTCGTAGTCGATTTCGATGGCGCGGCCCGCCTCGGTGCGAACGAAGCGTGGGTCTCCGTTGCCGGCGTACCCGTCGAACCCGCACTGGTCCCGGAGCCGTGGTCCGCGAAGAGGCAGCTTGGCCTGAAGGATCGTCGTCCCCTCGTGCGGTCCGAGCACCCACAACTCTTCACCGTCAGGGCCCATGCTGCTGCCGCGCGAGACGAGGCGAATCGTCAGTTCTGCTTCACTGTCGCCGTCGACATCGACGAGGTCCCAGTCGTAGCGCACCTGACGGAACCTGAATTCGACGAGGACGTCGACGTCGCCATCGACGACACGCGCAACCCCGAGCACACGCCCGCCGAGGCCAGGGACCTGTACTGGTTCGGGTTCCTCGCACTCGCCAACGCCCGGCATATCCCCCTCGGGGCAAGGCGTTACCTCGGGGATCTCGCCGGTAAACTCGTCGACGAAGATGATGAGGTGCGCGGCGCCGACCGTGAACGCGAATGAGCGCGTGATGCCGCGATTTTCCCGCGACGCCTCGACGGCCTCGACGGATGCCACGGCCGTCTCCACACGAACCACTGACTGTGCGTGCGCAAGCGGAGTCAGCAGAGCCATGACGAAGAGGGCTGTCGCGGTCGCGGTCGTGGTCTCCATCTCAACCTCTATCTCAGTCGCTATGGGCGGCGTCGAATCAACCGGCGCCTCAGTTGGCGCCTCCGGCGCGCTGCCGCCTCGGGCCGCCTACGCGGCGCCTTCTTGTTGAGGTCAGAACGACGGCGAGTGGAAGATCTGCACGCCGAACTCGCCGCTGCCTTCGAACATGCGCACGCGCACCCGGTAGTCGCCGCGAAGGTCGGGGCAGATCGGGTGGTTCAGGCCGAGCACCGGGTAGGCGTCGGTGGCCGTGTCCTCTTGGAGTTGGGTGCCCTGGGGGTCGAAGAGGAAGAGGTCCAGGTCGACGACGCCGGCCCCGCCGACGCCGATGATCTTGAAGCATCGGTCCGAGCGCAGGACCGCCTGATAGTCCTGGAACCGGCCGGTCTCGAGGGAGCCGCGGAAGATCGGGGTCGAAACCTCGGTATTTGCAGCGAACTGCACGGCCCGGCGGGCCATCTCGACGCCGATGGGATCGTTCGGGTCCGGGGCAGGCATGACCGCGGCGGCCGTCTCGGTCGGTGCCTCGCCGGTGGTGGCCTCCTGGGTCTCGGTCGCCCCGGTCACCCCGGTCGCCACTCCATCGTCGCCGCATCCCAGGCAGAATAGGGCACCGAGGAGGAGGCCCGCCAAACACGCCATCAGCTGTCTCATCGGGGGGAATCTAACCTCCCGACGGCCTCCCGGTCACCCCTGCATTGACCCCCTCGCCGTCCGGTCATACGGTTTCACCCACCGTGGCCCTGACGACACCTGCAGGCTGGGCGCTCCTAGCGACCGTGATCCTCTTCGCAGCGTTCCTGCTGCTGAAGTCCCGCATCAGCTTCCTGCCCCGGGACCCCGCCGTGGGCGACGCCCGCAAACGAATCCGAGCGGCAAAGAAACGCGCCCGGAAGGCCGCGGGCGATCGCGATGCCCGCGTGAAGGCCCTCCTCGACGCCGCGCAGATCGCCCGCGAAGACCTCGGACGCCCGCGGCTGGCCGCGAGCTATGCCCTCCGGGCCTCCCGGGCCAACCCAAACCACGCAGGGGCCATCACCTTGATGGCCGAAACATTCCGCGAGGCCAAGCGCTACCGGGCCGCCGAGAAGTTCCTCTGGCGACGACTCGATGGCCCGACCGGCGCTGGCTACGACGCCGCCTTCGAGCAGTTGCTCGCGCTCTACGATGGCCCGATGCATCGCCGCGAACGGGCCCAGGCACTCCGGACCATGCGCAACCGGCAAACCAACCCGCCGCCTGCCTAGAGAGTTCTAGGGGGTTCCGACGACCGCCTGCTCGAGGCGCGCAACAGGCAGCCCGTCGGCGCTTCGGGCCAGCAACGTCGCGAGGCCCGCGAGCTCGGCCACTTCGGGGGACAGGGGTGCCGGTGCATCGGCGGCCGTCGCGTCGCCACCCTCCCCGCCGCGGGAGAACGCCCCGACGCCAAAGATGTAATCGACCAACGTGACCGGGCGCTGGGGCACGACGACGATCGGCACATCAGCCGCGAGGCCCCCAAGCTGCCGCGCCCGGGCGAGAGCCCCACCGAAGCCGCCGAGGCGATCCACGAGGCCGAGGCTATGGGCCCGGTCTCCGCTGTAGACGCGGCCTCGCGCGATGGCGTCGATGTCGGCGATGGGCATGCCGCGTCCCTGGTGCACGCGGTTCAGGAACATCCGGTACCAGATGCGCACCTTGTCCGCGGCGATGGATCGCTCCTCGGGAGTGAAGGGGCGATAGAGACTGTCCAAACCGTGGTGGCGTCCCCGTCCGAAAGTCGTGAGATTGACGCCGATGTTCTGGGCGAGGCCGACGAGGTCTACCTTGATGAAGAAGACTCCGATCGACCCGGTCAGGGTCGCCGGGTCGGCCCATATTTCATCGGCCCCGGCGGCGATTTCGTAGGCAGCGCTCGCAGCGACGGCCCCCATCGAGGCGATGACCGGCTTGTGGCGACGAGCCCGCATCACCGCCCGGAAGATCTGGTCGGCCGCGAGCACGCTGCCGCCGGGGCTGTCGATGCGCAGGATGATCACTTCGGTCCGCGGGTCGGCAACGAGGGCGTCGAGGGTGCTTATGATGGTCTCCGCCCCGCTCATCCGAATGCCCAGGATCGGAATGTCCACGTTCTCGCCGGTGACGATGTCCCCGTCGATCATCACAACCCCGACCCGCGCGCCGCCTCCCCATCGACGGGCCGCGTAGGCGGGGGGCGCCGCGCGGCGTCGATACCTGCCGCCCATCCTCTCGGCGAGGGCCGAGTCCAGGTCTTCGTCGCCGAGGCGTCCGTCCGCGAGGCCGCGGGCCGTCAGCTCCGGGGCGACGTAGGGGCCGCCATCGATGAGCGCCCGGGCCGCGTCACGGTCGATGTCGAGGTCGTCGGAAAAGTCCGAGACCATGCGGTCGAAGACGTCGCCGTAGAGTTCTCGCCGCTGCGCCGATGCCTGCTCCGACGGTCCGCGGTTCGCGTAGAGCTCGGGAGCTGACTTGTAAGGGCCGATGCGCACCACGTCGATGCCGACCCCAAGGTTCTCGGCGATCTCTCCAAAGTAGTACGCCGCGCCGCCGGTGCCCGTGAGCCAGGCGCCGCCGGCTGGGTCGACGAAGGTCTGGTCCGCACCGACACAAGCGTAGAGCTCGCCGCCGTTCGCGGCCTCGAGGTGGCAGAGCACCGGCTTGCCCGCCCGCTGGAGGGCTTCGACCATCAGGCGGATCTCCTGAGCATAGGCGCTGCCGATGCCGCTATCGCGGAAGCGCAGCAGCACCCCGGCCACGTCGTCGTCGTGGATCGCCCGGTCGAGGAGGCGCACGACCGAGACGATGCCCCGGGCGCCGACCCCACGGACCTCGATGTCGGCGACGTAGCGCGGCGTCGGGATCCCCCGGCGACGGAAACCCTCGACTCGGCCGGTGACGAACCACCCCGGGGTGTCACCGAAGCCGTCACCGCCGAACGCACCGCCGCCGGCCCCGACGAGGCTCCAGTCGACCGAGAGCCCGGCGAGGGCCATCACCTGGGGGTCGTTCTGCTCGACGCGGTCCACCTCGACGCTGCCATAGATCCGGCCAAACCACGGAGCATCGATCGAAACGAGGCCCCGAACACCAACGCGCTCCTCGGTGTCGACGACCCCCGTGAAGTCGAAGAGCAGATCGCGGGTACCCAGGGGCCGGAGGCCGAGGGCGAGGGCAAATGACGCCGGCAGGCCGTTGGCCCCGAGCCCCAGCGGCCCGTTGATGTCCCGGGCGATGAAAGAGAGCGACAAGGCCGTGACGGGCCGCCAGCTCGCGGCGAGATCCCAACCCGTCGCCCCCGAGAGCAGGGGCTCGGCGGTGCCAAACCAGCGGATCGAGGTGCCGACACCGACATTCCCGGCAGCATAGGCTAGGGCCAGGTTGCCCATCCCACGGTCGAGCTCGCCGGTCGCCCCAGTGGGACGAATCGACTGGGCAGAGCCACCGATCGCCAAACCCCATATGAGTGGAAGGGCCAGGCGGAAGGCGTCGCCGCCGCGGCTGAAGGGCGCTCCGTCGTCGGCCTCGGCGTGGCTGTAGGTCAGGCTGGCCCCCTCGAGAAAGCCCAAGGCGGCGGGGTTGACGTCGACGGCGTTGGCGTCGTCGGGGGCGCTGACGGGCACCCCCGGAGTCAGCACGTGGTCGGTCCTGCCCCGGAGCTGGGCGGACGCGGCAGGCGGGGGCCCGACGAGGGCCACCCCGAGAGCGAGGATCAATACCGGGGCAAACCTCTGCATTCTTTGGAAATACCATGCTTCGGGGAGGCACGGCGGACTGGCGTGAGGCTGCCTAAGAGGCTAATTTCCCGGCAGTGCAGCAAACACTCCGAGTCGCGACCTGGGTACTGATCCCCGTGCTTCTCCTCGTTCCGGAGATGAGCGCCCAGGCTCAGGCGCCCGAACAGGGCGGTGAGCAGGACGCCGCCGCCGAGTACCAGATCGGTCGGGAGCACTTCGAGGCGGGGCGCTATCGGTACGCCATCGAACATCTCGAGCGGGCGGTGAGCCTCGACCCCAACTCTCCGACGCTGGTCTACAACGTGGCCCGAGTCTACGAGCTCCTCGGGGATTTCGGGAATGCCATCCGTTATTATCAGCTCTTCGTCCGCATGTTGGGACCAGACGAGACGGACGAAGCGAGGCGGGTTACCGAAGTCATCGAACGTCTCGAAGGCGCCCAGCGCGAAGCCCAAGAAAACGCCCCCCCTCCCCAGCCGGCAGATACCCACCTCGACCGCCCCGTGCTCGTCGAAGAGCGCGGCGTCGCCGACACCGCCTTCTGGCTCACCGCCGGCGGCTCGGCGCTGCTCCTCGCCGGGGGCGGGGTCCTCGGCGTGCTGGCTCTCATGAACAAGAACAGCGCGGACTGCACCGTCGGAGACCAGTGCACCCTCGTCGAACGTGACAACCACGCAGCGGCCGCCCGAAACCTCGCCCTCGGCGCCGACATTCTTCTCATCACCGGCGGCGTCGCGGCCATCGCGGCGGTGCTGCTTTACTCCCTGCGCACCCGCATGGTCGAGACCTACCCCCAGTACGAAGGCATGACGGCGTTCTTCGGAACCGACGGCCAGGGCGCCGTCGCGGGCGTCCGGGGGGCCTTCTGATGAAGACGTGGACCCGCACGGCCATGCTCGCAGCAGCCGCGGTCGTACTGGGAGGCTGTTCGGCGATCGTCTCGCTCTCGGATGACGACATCCGCTGCACCATCAGCGGGGGCGTCGACCCGTGCCCCACGGGCCGTCAGTGCGTCGACTCGTTCTGCCAGCCCATCGGCGGCCCCGTCGATTCGGGCGCCGATTCGAATCGCCCCGATACGTCCGGGTGCGTGCCCAACGACACCCCCGAGCTGTGCAACAGCGTCGATGACAATTGCAATGGCGAGATCGACGAAGGGCACGACCTCGACCGCGACAACGCGACGTGGTGCGGTGGCGGCCGGGGCCAGGAGTTCGCGGACTGCGACGACTCGAACCCCAACGTCCGACCCTATGACCCCGTCGCCGGGGTCGAACCCGGGGTCGAAGAATGCAACGGCATCGACGAAGACTGCGACGGGATGATCGACGAAGGCGCGATGTGCCGCGGCGCCGGAGAGCAGTGCTACCCCGACGGCTGCTTTCACCCCGACGACTGCCGTCGCGAAGGCAACAGTTGCCCCGTGGGTCAGAGCTGCGATACGTCGGTGCAGCCCCCCAGCTGCCGCGCCGGAGATTGCACGGTTGACGGCTGCTCCGGAGGACAGATCTGCGACCCGACGACGAAGGCGTGCGTGACCCCTCGGCCCCTCGGCGATGCATGCGCAACCGACGCCGAGTGCGCAAACGCGATATGCGTCGAGCGGGCGGCGGCGGGCCTCGGAACCGAGGCGCCACCCACATTCTGCGCCCGGGCGTGCTGCACCGACACCGACTGCCCCGCAGCGAGCATCTGCTGGAACTCCGGAACGGGAGCCAAGCTCTGCATCGCCGAAGGCCTACTCTCCCGAACCCGCGGCCCGGGAGAGGCCGGGGACTCCTGCGTAGAGGGGGAGGAGT
The DNA here is from genome assembly GCA_003647065.1 of Deltaproteobacteria bacterium. GTDB lineage: Bacteria > Myxococcota_A > Polyangia > Polyangiales > B10-G4 > B10-G4. The sequence goes on from QMMC01000105.1 coordinate 9,030, forward strand.
GCGCGTCCAGTGTCTGCGCCACCTCCGGAGGAGCGAGGCGCTGCCTCGGCAATTGCAGCATCTCGGGCCAGTGCGGCGGCCTCAAGTGCCAGAGCGTCACGCTCACATCCGGCACGTCGCGGGTTGCCCTCAATGCCTGCCTCGGCCCCATAGGCACGGAACCTCCTGGTGGCAGCTGCTTCTTCGATAGCGACTGCGAATACGGCATCTGCTGGGCCGTGGGCAGCGGCGCCAGCATCCGCGGCGTCTGCGGAGGGTCCTGCGGCCAAAGTCCCGACTGTGGTGACCCGGACGTCTACTGCGGCTTCCTCGGAGGCACGAGCGGCGAAGCCAACGTGTCCATCTGTCTGCCCAAGACCCACCCGGGCACGGGCACCGGGGGCATCGCGTGCACCGATGCCGATCAGTGCAACGACCTTGGTTGCGTGGACAACCAATGCCTCGACTCGTGCTGCCAGGACAGCCAGTGCGGTAGCGGCAAAGCCTGCCGCCCCTACCCCGCCGGGGGCGGCTCGTTCCGGATGCGCTGCACCGGGGACGGAGCCGCGGGGCCCAGCTAGCCCTCCCGGAACTGCGTGCTAGAATCCGCGCCGGCGTGCGGATCTGCCCGAAATGCCGCACCGCATACCCCCAGTCGGGGCTGTCGACGTGCTCGAAAGACGGGATGAAGCTCGTCGACGCGAAGGAATTCGCCCAAGCCCAGGCGGACCCCCTCCTCGGGACCAAGCTCGAAGGCCGGTTCGAGGTCATCGAGCGCATCGGCACCGGGGGCATGGGCACGGTTTACCGAGCCAAGCAGGATCCCCTCGGGCGCCACGTGGCGCTCAAAATCCTGAAGAAGGAGCTCAACTGGGACAAGGACACCGTCACGCGATTCCACCGCGAGGCGAAGGCCATGAGTCTCCTGACCCACCCGAACACGGTGCGCGTGTTCGACTTCGGCGAGACCGATGACGGATTGCTCTTCTTCGCCATGGAGCTCCTCGAAGGCGAGCTGCTCACGGCGAAGGTCGAACGGAACGGCGCCCTCGACCCCGTCGAGGCGATCCAGATCACTCAGCAGATCCTGCACTCCCTCGGCGAGGCGCACAGTAAGGGGATCATCCACCGCGACCTGAAGCCCGACAACATCTACCTCGCGACCGTCGACGGCCACGACATACCCGTCGTGAAGGTCCTGGACTTCGGCATCGCCAAGGTCCTCGAGACCGGTCGAAAAATCGATCAGCTCGAGACCCAGGCCGGCACCGTCTTCGGGACCCCGCGCTACATGTCGCCGGAGCAAGCTCAGGGCAAGACCCTCGACGTGCGCAGCGATCTCTACAGCGTCGGCGTGCTCCTCTATCACATGCTCACCGGCGCGGCGCCGTTCGTAGACGACGACGCGGTAGTGGTCATGGCGAAGCACATCCGTGAAAAGCCAACGCCGCCGCGAAAGGCCGTCCCCGACCGCCCCATCCCGGGCTCCCTCGAGCGGGTGCTCATGCGCACCATCGAGAAGGACAAGGGCAAGCGCTACAAGAGCGCCGAGCGTCTCGCGAGCCGACTCGAATCGTGCATCGCCGACGTTCTCGTCGAAAAGCAGATTCGCAGTGAGGGCATGCATCGCTCCGCACTTCGGCGAGTCCTCGCAGACATCCCCTTCGTGCCGGCGCTCATCGGGGCGGCGCTGATCACCGGCGCCGTCGGGGTCGCGACCTACGTCATCATGGGCTCGGAAGGCGCGGCCGCCGCGCCGGTCGCACCAATTGCGGCGATCGGCAGCGGGCCCGCAGTGGCCACCACCGACCCCGCCACCCTGGTATCCCTCAGCAGCATTCCCGAGGGCGCCGAGGTGTGGTTCGACGGCGCCCAACTTGGCCAAACCCCCATCGAGGTGAGGCGCCCCGCCGGCAGCGCAATGGATGTCGAACTGCGGCTCCCTGGCCATCTCCCGGCCCATGCGCAGCTCACCGCCGGCGGCGCGCCGCGCGTGATTCGCATGACCCCTCTGTCAACCTCCCCCACCGAAGCCCCGGAAGCAGAGCCGCGCCCCCGCATGCGGCGACCGAGGACCGCTCGCATGACGTCGCGCCCCGAGATGACCACCAGACAGGAGCCGTCCATGGCTGCGCCGACGATGGACCCCTACGAGCGCTGGTGAGTTCAACGAAGAGAGACGACGGTGACCCCATCGCCGCCCTCTTCCCGGGTTCCCGCCCGAAGCGCTCGAGCGTAAGTAGAATCTCGGCCGAAGTGCGCGCGAATCGCATCCCGGAGGGCACCGGTGCCGTGGCCGTGGATGATGAACGCGTGAGGCTCGGACGCGCCATAGAGTCGGTCGACGAACGTCTCCGCCATGCTGAGCGCTTCGTCCACGCGCAACCCGCGCACATCGACGGTATTGGCACTGCTCGAGAGGGCAGGTGAACTCGACGATTTCGACGGGGCCGTCCGGGCTGCGGCCTTCGGCGCCTGCTTTGATTCTTTGGAAGCTAGGACCGGTGCCGAACGCAACTCATCGACGCGAACCGTGAGGCGGATGGCCCCAGCGAGGATCTTCACCCCGCCCCCCTTGGTGACCTCGGTGACCTCTGCCGTCGTGCGCAGCCTGGGCACGTAGACCTTGGTGCCCGGGGTGAGTGAGTCGATGGATATCGGCGGAGTCGTATCCTCGTCGACGACAGACACCTCGGCGTTCTGGCGGGCCCCTTCGGTCGCCGTCGCCACGGCCTCGATCTCGCGCCGGGCGACTTCGATGGCGCCCGTGTCGCCCTCTCGGGTCCGACGGCGCATCTCCTTTCGAACACGGCGCACCTCGTCCCGGGCGCCGCGAAGCTCGTCCCGAAGCTTCGCCGCCTCTTCGCCGAGGCCCTTCTGGTCGCGCTCCTCGAGTTCGCGGGTTCGACGTTCGGCGCGAGCGGTCTGTTCCCCGAGGGCCCGGCGCTCCTCTTCGAGGCCGCGGGCCTCTGCTTCGTAGCGCGCACGCGCATCCCCGAGCTCCCGCGTGAGGTCGTCGAAGCCCCGGGCATGGGCGGGGAGGATCTCGCGAGCCCGGTCGATGACGTCAGGGCCGATGCCGAAGCGGGAGGCAACCGAGAGGGCGCTTGATGCCCCGGGCACGTCCGCGACGAGCTCGAAGGTCGGGAGGAGTTTGTCGACGTCGAAGCCGACCGACGCGTTGCGAAGCGAGGGCTCGGTGAGAGCGAAGGCCTTCAGCTGCTCGTAGTGGGTCGTGACCGCGACGAGGGCCCCGCGGCCGACCAGAGCCTCGACGACGGCGCAAGCGAGGGCAGCGCCCTCGGCGGGGTCGGTCCCCCCGGCGAGCTCATCGAGGAGGATCATCGCCCGGGGCCCGGCGGCGGCGAGGATCTCGCCGATGTTTCGAACGTGGGCGGAAAAGGTCGAGAGGTTCTTCTCGATGGACTGTTCATCGCCGACATCGGTGAGAATCGGGTCGAAATACCCGATGGTGCTCCCCGGTGCGGCGGGGATGGGCATGCCGGCCCGAGCCATCAAGGCCGCGAGTCCGACGACCTTGAGCGCGACGGTCTTCCCACCCGCGTTGGGGCCAGAGACCACGAGGGCGGTCGCCGGGTCGAGGCTCACGTCGTTGGGGACCACCGCGACTCCGTCGAGGATCAGGAGCGGGTGGCGCGCCGCGAGCAGATGCACTCGGGCCTCGTCGGTGATGGGTAGGATCAACCCATCGAGCTCCTGCCCGAGGAGCGCCATCGCATTCCGGAGGTCGGCGTGCTCGAGGGCATCGAGGGCAGCCGCCGCGGACCCGTGGCGTTCGCGGACGAGGTCACTCAGGAGCGCGAGGATACGCGTCTCCTCGCGTTCCATCTCGGCCTGGGCGACCTTGAGGCGATTGCCCTGGGTGACCACGCCTCGGGGTTCGACGAAGAGCGTCGCCCCGCTCGCCGACGTGCCATGGACGATCCCGGGGAAGCGCTCGTGGGCATCGCTCCGGACCGGCAGCACGTAGCGTCCATCACGGGTGGTGTAGAAAGTGTCCGAGAGGATCGCGGCGTTCTTGTGGATCATCTCCTCGAGGCGAGAGACCAGGCGGGCCCTCAGGTTGTGCACCTCGGTGCGCAGGCGCCGGAGCTCTGGGCTCGCCTGGGAAGAGACGGTCCCGTCAGCCTCGATCGCAAAGCTGATCTCGTCGGTGAGGCGCTCGAGGGTGGGGTCGATAGCGCAGGCCGCGTGGAGGGCCGGGAGCCTCTCGCGCCGTCGGCCCAGGAAGCGGCCGAGGCCGGTCGCCGCCTCGAGGGTCAGGGCGAGGTCCCGGAGCCCCGGACCGTCGAGGACGCCTTCCCGGGCAACCCGTTCCAGCCCCGGCCGAACATCACGGATCCCCCGGAGAGGCAGGGGCTCGTCCGCCGCCAGGAGCCCCAGGGCCTCCCCGGTCTCGGCGAGGGCCGTGCGGGCCCCAGCCGCACTCTCGGCGAGGGCAATGGGCCGTTCGGCGGCCCCCGGTGCCACCGACCGGGCGCGGACCGCCGCCAGCAGGCGAGGCCATTCGAGGTCCAGGAGCGTCTTGTTCGTCGTCATCTCGGTCGTCCGAAGGGCGACCGCCCCTATAATCCTCCACTGGGGCGAAGCAAATGGTACCGGCGTCTGCTAGGCTATCGTCGTGGCCTCACGAGCGGTTTTTCGACTTACCCTCCCTCTCCTCGTCACTCTGACGGCCCTCACCGGACTCACCGCGGGCTGCCAGCCCGACGAGTACGCGGTCTTCCTCACGGTTCGCAGCGAGGCCGCGGTCGACCGGCTGAGCGTCCGGACGATCATCCTCGACCCCCTCGATCCGCGGGTTTCCGAATCCGTGCACGGTGTCGGCCGGTCCCAAGAGGAGATCAACGGCGATTCCCCCATCCGGGTAACTGTCGAGCTCAACGAGCCTCACCCGGTGATGGTCCACCTCGAAGGGATCAACTCCCGCGGCATCAAGGTGGTAGCGACCCGGTGCTACGAGATCACCAACGAGGTCATCGAAGACGGCATTCGCCTCGTGCCCCTGGCAAATGACCGGGACGGCGACGGATTCGTAGAAAACCCCGACGAGGCATGTTTCGACGCCGACGGTGATCCCTGTGACGAGGCTTATCCGCATCGGTGCATGGCGGCGATCGCGGCCGACTGCCACGAGGGTCCGATGAGACCAATTCCCGATGAGGAACTGGACTGTGACCCCATAGACGCCGAGGGGAATCCGCGCGTGCCCTGCGATCGCACCGCCACGCCCCCCACGGGCTGCTGCGACCCGCCCCAGCGCACCTACCCCGGCGCGCCGGAGCTCTGCAACGACGGCATCGACCAGAGCTGCGACAGGCCCTGGGTGGTGCTCATCACAGGCAACGAGGATTACGACGGCGACGTAGCCTGCACCGACGAAGACGAAGACGGCTTTGCCAAATGCTCGCCCTTCAGCGTCGTCGGCACCTGCGACTGCAACGACAACGACCCGACCATCCTGCCAATGCGTGATCCGGAGACCCGCACCCCGTGCGCGATGCGACCGGCCGAAGAGCAAGCAGACTGCGACCCGGAGGCCCTCCTCGAGTGCGAAAATGGACGCGATGAGGACTGTGATGGCTTCGATCGTGACTGCGATCTCGACGGAGACGGTTTCGGCACCGACGACGACTGCAACGACGCTGACCCGGCGATCAACCGCGGCGCAATGGAGGTGTGCACGCCGACGGGGGGCACGCCGGTCGACGAAGACTGCAACGGTCTCATCGACGAGCTCGCAACCTGTGCACCCGATGACCAGGATCGAGACGGCTCCATTGCGTGCCAGGTCTCGATGGTCGCGGGGTGTGATTGCAACGACTGTGACGCGGGGATCCGCGTCGGGGCCACGGAGATCTGCGGCGACGGCATCGACCAGGACTGCGACGGTCTCGACGACGACCCCTGCGACCCGGGAGATGCGGACGGCGACGGCTTCCTCGCGGCGGGCCGCGACTGCAACGACATGAACGCCCTCGTCTATCCCGAAGCCCCAGAGCAGTGCGGCGACAGCACCGACAACGACTGCGATGGCGAAGTCGACGAAGGCTGCGGCGGGGACACGGACGGAGACGGCTGGGTCGAGCCCGCCACCTGCGAGGGCAACCCGGCGGTCAGCCCAGGGGCGGCCGAGATGTGCGACGCCATCGACAACAACTGCAACACCACGGTCAACGAGGTCTACTCGATGCCGGGCATGGGCCGTTACGCCGATGGCATCGAGGGGTGCGTTCTGTGCCCTGCGGGTGCCGCCATGGAATGGTGCGTGGTCGACATCACGGGTGATGTCCCCGTGATGGGACCCGATTCGGTCATGGAGCTCGCGAAGCGACTGAGCTTCCAGAACTGTGGAGGATGCCGGCTGGCATGCGACCTCGTCGAAGCCAACGACTGCGGGGACGGGGTGTGTATCTGCACGGACAACGCAGATGCGCCCTGCATCGGGTCCCGCTGCTGCGGGACCGGATGTGAAGAACTCGATGACCCGGCGAACTGCGGCGCCTGCGGATCCGACTGCAATGCCATTCCCGGGGACGAACGCCCGACGAGCCGCCCCGCCGCGGACAACTGCATCGACGGGTCCTGCGCCTGTGGCACCGGACCCGCTTGCGGAGAGGGGCAAATGTGCTGCGGCGGAAGCTGCGTCGCCTTCGACGACCCACGGTTCTGCGGCGCCTGCGGCAGCTCGTGCTTCGACATGCCCGGCAACGCCGCCGACCAGAACTGTGAAGAAACCAGCACCGGTGTCTTCCAGTGCGTGTGCGCAGACCCGGTCAACCAGGCCGATTGCGATGGAGACGACGCATCCAACGGCTGCGAGACCAATCTCCGAGACGCCTCGAGCATCCTCAACTGCGGCGGATGCGGCATCCGGTGCACCGTCGCGAACGGCACCCCGACGTGCAACTCCGGCACCTGTGCCATCGGCTCGTGCAACGCCAACTACGACGACTGCAACCGCAACTACGGTAACGGCTGCGAGACCAATCTCCGCACCCTGACCGACTGCGGGTCCTGTGGCACCGCCTGTTCCCGGACCAACGCTTCGGCCACGTGCGGCACAGGCTCTTGTCGCATCAACTCGTGCAACTCGAGCTGGGACAACTGCGACGGCAACGACCGAAACGGCTGCGAGGTCAACGTACAGACTATCAGTGACTGCGGCTCGTGCGGCTTCTCCTGCTCCTCCAACAACGGAACTCCGGCCTGCTCCTCGAGCAGTTGCTCCATCAGCTGCAACGGCGGCTGGGACGACTGCTCGGGCGGCGTCGCCAACGGCTGCGAGACCCGCATAACCACCACCAGCAACTGCGGCCGTTGCGGCAACTCCTGCTCCAACAACAACGGAACGCCTGCCTGCACATCCGGTTCATGCGCCATCGCCTGCAGCAGCGGATGGGACAACTGCGATGGCGACGTCACCGATGGGTGTGAGACGTCACTCAACAACGTCGCCACCTGTGGCAACTGCTCGACCACCTGTTCCAACAACAACGGCACGCCGAGCTGCCCCTCGGGCTCCTGTGCCATCGCCTGCAGCGGCGGATGGGGCAACTGCGATGGCGACGTCACCGATGGTTGCGAGACGGCCGTCAACACGGTGACCCAGTGCGGCTCCTGCACGAACACCTGCTCTGGCAACCACGGCACGCCAGCCTGCACCTCGGGCTCCTGTGCCATCGGCTGTGACGCCAACTGGGACAACTGCAACGGCGACATCACCGACGGCTGCGAGACGTCCATCGACACCGTGAACCGGTGCGGCTCCTGCTCCAACTCCTGCTCCGACAACCACGGCACGCGGAGTTGCAACTCGGGCTCCTGCGCCATCAGCTGCGACGCCGGCTGGGACGACTGCAACGGCGACATCACCGACGGCTGCGAAACGTCCATCAACACCGTGAACCGGTGCGGCTCCTGCTCCAACTCCTGCTCCGACAACCACGGCACGCGGAGCTGCAACTCGGGCTCCTGCGCCATCAGCTGCGACGCCGGCTGGGACGACTGCAACGGCGACATCACCGACGGCTGTGAAGCCCAGCTAGGTACCGAGACCCACTGCGCGTCGTGCGGGGACAACTGCCCCGGCATGCAGACGTGCTCCGGCGTCGGCGGCACCTGCGGCTAGACCCGGCCCCGCCCTAGCGACTAACGACTCATCTGGAAGATCGAAGGGGTCTTCAGGTCGTTGTGGCTGCTGCCGCTCATCATCGCGGGGCGCATGCCGGCGGTCATCTGGCCGTTGCGGTCGTGGCGCCTCGGCCTCCGGTCCAGCTGCATCTCGATAGCCATCGCCTGGCCAGGCTCGAGGTCCCGGGTCGCCATGAGATTGCCCTTGCGAGCCTGGATACGAATCGACCGACCGACCTCGGCCTCGAAGGTGCACGGGCTCGGGTCACAGACGACCTCGCCGCCGACCATGATCTCCGCGCCGTCGGGGCGG
>QMMC01000106.1 GCA_003647065.1 Deltaproteobacteria bacterium
GACGGCCGAGTACTCCATGCTGCCTCGGGCGACACCGCAGCGCCGAAATCGAGACGGCCGCCGGGGCCCCCTCGATGGGCGTTCGACGGAGATTCAGCGGCTCATCGGGCGCTCCCTGCGCGCCGCCGTGCGCATGGACAAGCTCGGTGAGCGCACCATCAACATCGACTGCGACGTCCTCGACGCAGACGGAGGCACCCGAACCGCTGCAATCACCGGGGGGGTCGTTGCCCTGATGATCGCCCTCGACGGGCTGCGCAAGAAGGGCCTCGTAGACCCCGGAGTCCTCCGCGAGCCCATCGCTGCGGTCAGCGTCGGCTACCTCGATGGACGACCGCTCCTCGACCTGAACTATGTCGAGGACGCGGCCGCCGACGTCGACCTCAACGTCGTCGCCACCGCCTCCGGGCGCATTGTCGAGGTTCAAGGGACCGCCGAAGGCGAGCCCATCCCGCGCGAGCATTTCGACCAGATGCTCGACCTGGCCCTCGCCGGCATCGCCGACCTGATCGAGGCTCAGAAGAAGGTCCTCGCTGGGGCCGGGGTCGACTGGAAGAGGCTGCTCGCATGAAGAAGCTCCTCGTGGCCAGTGGTAACGCCAAGAAGCTGGTGGAGTTGCGTCGCATCTTCGCCGAGGTACCGGGCCTCGAGGTCGTCGGGCCGGCTGATGTCGGCGGCATCCCTGAGGTCGAAGAGGACGGCGATACCTTCGAGCACAACGCGCGGAAAAAGGCGCGGGAGATAGCCCAGGCGACCGGGGTCATGACCCTCGCCGACGACTCCGGCCTCGAGGTCGACGCCCTCGGCGGTGCTCCCGGGGTGTACTCCGCTCGCTACTCGGGCGACGAAGGGGCTAGCCACCCCGGGGGCCAGGTCGGCGCCAACAACGACAAGCTCCTCCGCGCCCTCGCCGACGTGTCCGCCGAAGAGCGCACTGCGCGCTTTCGGTGTGTGCTCGCCGTCGCCGACCCTCGCGGCCCCCTCGGGGACGACGAACACGTCTCCGCGGGATCCGTCGAAGGGATCATCGCCGTCGCGCCGAGGGGCGACGGCGGTTTTGGCTATGATCCTCTCTTCCTACCCGAGGGGCGCCAAGAGGCCATGGCCGAGCTGACGGCACCCGAAAAGGACGCGATCAGCCACCGGGCCCGCGCCGCGTCCGCCCTTTTGCCCTTTTTGCACGGCTACTGCGGAAAAGACGCCTGAGCGAACGACCAATTGATGTGCTTTTAGGCTTTGGCACCCGGCCATCGCCGAGAGCCGCGTTAGAGGCTAGAATTCCCCGGCGTCTCCCATGCTTAAGAAATCCCTCCCTTGTTCTGTCGTCCTTCTCCTCGTCGTCTTTGCCACGGGGTGCAGCGTCTATGACCCGTCCCTGGTCAACCGAGGCGACAGCAGTGTCTCTCCTAGCTTTCAGCCCCCGGCGCGCCCGGACGTCGACGATGAACCGGACATGCCCGAGATGGTCTTCGCCCTTCGCGACGTGCGTCTCGACCAGCGCGGTGGCGACTGGCGTGGAATCGGTTTCGACCTCGATCATCTGAACACCGTCGAGCCTGCCCGTGCGACCACCTGCAATCCGCCTTCCGGGTCGCTGCCACCCGTGGACGGAAACGAAGGGCGCGACAACGTCTTCGGAGAGACTCTCTCCCCGACGGTCTTGAATGTCCTCCCCGACCTACAGCGGGACGCGCGGGCGGCTCAGGATTTCGGCACCGGCGTGATCTTGGTAATCATCAGCGGCTACGACGGGACAGAAAACGACCCTCACGTCGACGTGAGTCTGGCCGTCTCGGTCTACGGCACGACCCTAACCGACTACCCCAATGTCGAGCTCGTCGACGGGGTACCGCGCGTCGATACTCGGGCTGCGGACGAGCCCGTCTGGGAGGGGACCGACTATTTCTGGGCGCGAGAGGACAACTTTAGCGGCGGTGATCCGAAGCTGCCCAGGATTCATGATGACGACGCCTACGTCTCCGGTGGCTACCTCGTCGTCAACGTTCCAGCTCTTGCGGAGTTCCCCTTTCCTGGCCAAGAGATCGGCATCCTCGCCAAGCTTACCGAGACAATCCTCGTCGGGAAAATAGGCAACAACCGCATGCAGCTCCAGGATGTCACCCTCGCTGGGCGCTGGGGGCTCTTGGACTTGAGGGAAACAGTCAACGCCCTTGCGGCATGCCCGGGTATCGACGATTCGGGGGAGGCTGTGTCCATCCTCAACCGCCTCCTCAACGATATCGCCGATGTGCGGGCCCACCCACCCAGCGCCGGGCCGGCGGCGGACTGCAATGCCCTCAGCATCGGTATCACCTTGCAGGGTACCCGCGCGAACATCGGCGGCCTCGCGCCGGGGCCGTCGCTGGACACCATCTGCCCACCCTGAGCACCTAGCGCAGTTCAGACGAGGTCTAGCGCGCGGGCGGCTTCGGCTACCAGCATCTGCATCGCCACCAGGAAGAGCAGGGCCCGGGCGAGGAAGACGAAGCGCTGGGTCGAGAGCATGCCGAGCAAGCGCTTGCCGAGGAAGGTCCCGGCGACGACCGCGACCATCATCACCGTGAGGGGCAGGGCGTACTCGGCGTAGTCGAAGCTCAGGGCAAAGCCGAAGAGCGGGACCTTGATGAGGTTGCTCGTCGCTTGGATGGTGCTCTTGGTGGCGATGTGCTCTTCCTTGACCACGCCGGCGGTGAGCAGCGCCTGGGTGACGATCGACCCCGCGGCCCCGACGATGATGCCGAGCACGCCGACGAGCATGCCGACGGACACGAAGAGCAGGCGGTGGCTGGTGACGGCCGTCGCCGCTTCGCTTTGGCCGCCGCCGACGAGGGCTTGGGCTGCCGGGCGCGTCTGGCTCGTTTTGGGGCGCACCGTCAGGCTGAGCAAGATGGTCACGGCGATGAGCGCCTTCAGCACGCTCGGCGAGATCGCCGCGAGCCAGGCGACCGCGCCGATGCCGACCAGTGAGCCCGGGAGGAGCCCCGCCATGAAGGGCAGGGCCACGTCCCAGCGGATGTGCTTGCGAAAGCCGAGGACCCGGCTACCCCCGGCCGCCAGCTGCACCGCGCCGTGGAGCGGCACCACCGCGACCGTCGGCACGGCCACCAGCAGCCCCGAGAGCAAGAGCACCCCGCCGATCCCCGTGACCGCCGAGAGCGTCGCCGAGCCGAGGGCCAGGAGCGCCAGGGCGGCCAAGACACCGGCGCTCATGAGCCCACCCCACCGCGGTGAGTGCAGTACGGACTTTTCGCAGATTGTGCGTGGCGCGGGGTTGGGGTGAAGGAAGCGTTCATGGGAGGTCTGAGAGACGAGGCACAAAGCCTGCGGTTCACGTTGCCGGAACCCGGGAGTCACGTGTCTGTTACATTACTGTCACAGAGCATGCAAGGCGCGTCAAGAATACGGGGATCGCGGAGCCCGTTGGAATTGCTTCTGATCAGGGGAGATGCGGGCTACTCGATACGCCGCGCAATCCTTACGTCACTGAAATCACAAGGGAAAGCCCGGTTCGCGCACGTCACTTTGTGACATACGGGTGTCTGTCGGAGGCTGTCACGAGTCACCCAGGGTCGGCGGGCCGTCGGCGGGCCCTCGGGGCCGATTCGCCAGTCGGGGCCCGTTTGCGGGCCGCAATCGCCGGGGCAGTCGGGGCACAGACACCATTGACCCAGAGGATCCCTTGGCTATCTTCCCGCTGTTCGGGGTGTAGCACAGCCTGGTAGTGCGCAAGCTTTGGGAGCTTGAGGTCGTGGGTTCGAATCCCGCCACCCCGACTAGTTATGTGCCCGTAGCTCAGCTGGATAGAGCGGCGGCCTTCTAAGCCGATGGTCCCTGGTTCGAATCCAGGCGGGCGCGCCATCTCCTGAGGACTTCCGGAACGAGTGGTGGATTGATGGCGGCCAACCGCGGATCTCGCTCGATTCTGAACACCGAGATCGGGTTCATGAACGCTGAGAGCGGCGATTGTGAAGAGGAAGCGCAGCCCAAGGATCAACTCAGCGGCTGGGTGATGGCGTCGGCGATTATCGTGTGGGCCGCAGGCGGGGTCCTGCGCGGCGACAGCCTCCTCTGGTTCCTCGGCGGCGTCGGGGCCATGGGCGCGTTCTGGTTGATTTGGCAGGCCACGCACCGGCACTGAGCGCCGAGGGAGCCAAATGGCGCGGGTGGCGGTCACCGTCGTCGACTCGATGGAAGTTGCGAGCAGCCTGGCAGAGGGACCGTCCCGGCCGGTGGAACTTCTGGTCTCGCCGAGTGATGCGGCGAGGGCCAGCGAAGTCATCGAAGACCGACTCCTCTAGGCCATGGAGGAGGACCCAGGCGATCATCGTCTGGCTTGACTCTCGAGGAAGGCGACTTAAGTTGCTTCACGTCGCTATCCGCCGCCGTCGAGACGTGCTCGAGAGCACGCGATGGAATGCGAGGCCGCGACGGCCACAGAAGACAGCGTGAGAAACGCGTTCATCGAAGTGGTGAGCTCAGGCGACCACGCCGAGCGTCGCCACACGTCGCAACACCTCTTCCCAACACATCTTCCAACAAGGAGTCCACTTGCCCGAAAGCGCCATTGCCCTCGCCCCGACCTGCATTCCTGCCCACTTCGAGCGTTACGATCCGCGGCAGCCCAGCCCGACGCTCTACCGCTGGGAGGCGCTGTGAAGAGCGCCCGCTCACAAGCCTCCGGGCCGCTCCACGACGAGTGCTCAGCATGCGCAGGCAGACCCATACTCGACCCGGAGGACCAGCCTCTCTTCTGTGACGATTGCTGCGAGCGCGCCAACGCAGGCCTCGATGATTTCGACATCGGACGCGGGGGGCCTTGAAAGGGCTGTGCAATACAGTGAAGGAGCATCGTGTCCCCGTAGTCGGAGACAGCCACTCGCGCAGCGATTGGGGGCGGAGTAGTTCGTAGCGAACGACGGCCGGCCTGGCAAACATGGGCATGGAGCCCTCGACGACCAACTCCGCCGGTCGCACGGCGACGGCAACTCCAAGCCCGATCGAACACACGACGAGGGCAGCGGCGACGAAACGAACGAGCGTCTTCGTGTGAGTATGTTCACGGGCGCTGGCTCGATCAATCTACGTTGGCTCGGGCACCTCGACAGCGCTCTCGGGGTGTCTACCTCACGATCATGCGAGCGAACTGGGGCATCATCGTGCTCTTTCTCCCACTGGCTTTGGCCTGTACGGGAGGTGGCGAGGGCACTGCAGCGGACACGCAGATCCTCTCCTGGACGCGTTCGTCCTACACGACCCTCGAGGACGTCCAACTCGAGGACGATGTGGGAGATGCCACGTCCGAGTCGAAGGTCATCGTCTTCACACCCAAGAGTCGCGGCATGTGCGACCCGTCCTACGACGACGTTCGCCTGCGACTCGACTTCGAGTGTGGGGAGGTCGGGCTGCTCTTGAAAGAGGGCACGCACGTCGTAGCACGCAAGATCGAGGCGACTCTCCTCGACAATGATGCCTGGGACGTCGAGGGTGAATGCGAGCCGTCGGTGCTCATCCCCCTCGACGAACGGATCGGCGCCGTCGATGCGGCGCTCCCCCGCGTGTTCGTCACCCAATGCCAGGTGACGCTCCGAAGAGGCGAGGACGCACGCATCGTGTCCATCCGGGTCTCTGGGGACCGCCAGGTCGAGGTATCCGCCGGCTTCGACGAAGCCCGGGTCGAGTGAGAGGCTAGCTCCTAGCCAAGGGAGCTGCGGATCGCCTTGGCGTTGTCGTGATAGGTCTGTGCCAAGACATCGTCCCCAGCAGCTTCGTAGCTACGGGCGAGGAGCTCGTGGAGGGCCGCGTTGCCGGGCGCGGCCTGGACCGCATCGCGGCCGCGCTCGATCGCCGCCCGGACGTCACCCTGCTCGAGCAGGCGCTCGGCGTCGCCGCGCAGGGACGCGACGTGCGAAACGAAGGCCTCGCGGGCCTCGACGAGCGGGTCAACGTCGCGGACGGTGATCACCGACGCCCCCGCGGCTCGGAAGACCTTCTCTGCGACCCCGCCGAACGTGGCCGGAAGGAGATGGTCAAAGCTGCTGCTGCCCAGCACGACGAGGTGCGCATCGCGCGACGCGTCCAAGATGCCCGACACCGGCCGGCCTCCCACGACGTTGAGCTCCAGCTGTACGCCTGAATCGTCGTGTCCAGCGACGAGCTGCGCGAGGGTCTCTCGGACCCGGTCCTCGACACGATCGGCGGCGTGGTCGAGTCGCTCCTCGCCGTAGAAGAGCGCACCCCCCGCAGGAATCACCGTGACGACCCGATAGGGGGCGCGGAAGAGGCGTGCCATTCGCAGCCCGAGTTGGAAGGCGAGGTGCGATTGCGGCGAGAGATCGACCGGGCAGACGATGGGCCGATCCGGCCCGGGGAACGTACCTCGGGCCACGAAGACGGGCCTGCGCGAGTGTCGGACGATGCGCTCGGTGACGCTGCCCACCAACCACTGCTTGATGGTCTGCGCTTGTCCACCGCCCACCACGATCATCTGCGCGCCTGTTGTCGAAGCGGCTCGGAGAACGAGCTCAGCGGGGTCCCAAGGCTCGATGACGGGCTCGATGACGGTCACGCCCTGGTCGATCGCGGGCGCGAAGTGGGCGAGGATCTGCCGTCTCGCCGCCATGGCATTTCCCTCGTCGCTTCCAGAGCGGATGGGGAGGGCATGAACGGGGATAATTGGCCCGCCTGTGAGCTGCGAGAGCCGGAAAGCGGCCTCCACCACGTCTGCTGTGGGCAGATCGAGGCCGACGGCCGTGACGATGGGTGCGCTCTCGAGGTCACTCATGGTCTCGACGTACGCACGACGGGCGGGGATGCCAGGCAGGCCCCGCTCGACGTTTCCGAACCGTTCAGTCACTCGTCGACGGTCAAGAGTAAGGGGGGGGGGACCGGGAGAGCCGCTCGACGTCCACCGAAGTCTGTCCGCCTCAGAAGCGACACGGGCTCACCACGGAGCAGCGTTCGCACGGTCTTGTCCGAAGCGGCGCCCAGCCCGTCCCACTGCGACCGCTCCGCCCTCCGGGCGACCATCGATCGCCGTCGATCGTGGGCAAACGAACGTGCCTACTTGCCGCATCGCGGACCGTTGGTCCGTACGCGGAACGCTCACGACCGAGACGATCGTGCGCACTACGCACGGACCCCAGACAGATCGAGACTGAAGCGCTCTGGCAGCCTGGTGACGTCTGTATCAGCCGTTGGACAGCCGGAGCTCAGTGAGTCGAACGCCGTCATTCTCGGAGCGGAAGCAAGCCTCGACGAAGTTCAAGAAATTGTCCCCCGTACCGAACTCCTCGTAGTCGCCTCGGCAGCAGTTGCCTTCACAGTGGATGACGTCCGGATAGCTAAACGCGAACCAGTTGCAGCGCGGGTAGGTCGCCTCCGGGAGCGGGGGAAGCCCGCAACTGTCCTCTTCGGAACTAAAGGACGCTTGCATTCCCCTAAACCAATTCTCCAGCTCCGACGCCGCGACGGTGCTCCGCCTTGGTGCCCCCTCATCACAGCCGCCGCACTCTACTACCACCACCAATGAGCTGCTTGTTCTTGCAGCGAACGCTTCGTAGCTTCCTTCTTGGATGATGCGGAGAAGCTGAGTCACGGCTCCGGGCGAGAGATGGAGGTCTTCTGGCGGATCGGCCGGCGGTGCCGGCGGCTCCTGCGTGGACGTCGGGGGCGCCGGCGGTTGTCTCGAGGACCGTGAAGGTTCTTCACCGGGCTGGGCCTGCGAGGGGGCCCGTCTCTGGGAGTCGTCCGTGCCCGACGCAGCACCGCACGCGCCCAGGACAAGTAGCAGCAGTGGCAGGAGTCGCATTTGCCGAACACTCGCACGGCGGCAACAGTCAGACCAGCGCCAGGTGCGCTTCGTTCCGGCGCTCAGAGCTGCGCGGTTCGCCTTGTGGACACCCTCTGCGGGCCATTGTTCGGCCCTGCCGCGTCGCCATCAATCCGACTCCGCGCCGCTCAGCACGAGCGGTAGTTTCTTGGGCACCACGGCGAAGGGCATCCGCATCACCCACTCGCCCTGCCCGAGCGTCGTAAGGATCACGGTTGGTCTACGAGGCAAAGCCGGGACGGGGTCAGCGGCCGTCGAAATGAGTCGAGTTGGTTGCTCGGGGCCGCTGTCAGGGCGAGGCTTTGACGTAGGCCGCGAGCTCATCGAGGTGGGCTCGTTTGTCGGCGTCAGGCAGGAACGACGCCCGAAACGAGGCCGCGGCGAGCTCGGCTAGCTGCGACCGGTCGAGTCCGAGGGCGTCCGCGATGGAAGCATAGTTCGCGTTCACATAGCCGCCGAAGTACGCGGGGTCGTCGGAGTTGATGGTGACTACCAGGCCGGCGGCGATGAGCTCCGGGAGGTTGTGCGCCGCCATCTCGGGGAAGACCTTCAGCAAGACGTTCGAAAGCGGGCAGATGGTGAGAGGGATTTGCTCGGTGCGCAGTCGCTCGACGAGCTTTGCGTCCTCGAGGGCCCGGACGCCGTGGTCGATGCGCTCGGCGCCGAGTAGATCGAGGGCCTGCCAGATGTAATCCGGCGGGCCCTCTTCGCCGGCGTGGGCGACGACCCGGAATCCCTCGGCCCGGGCACGTTCGAAAACCCGGACAAAATCCCGCGGCGGATGGCCCTGCTCCGACGAGTCGAGGCCAACCGCCACGATGCGGTCCCGGTAGGGCAGGGCGGCCTCGAGGGTCGCCATGGCCGCCTCCTCGGGCAAGTGGCGCAGGAAACTCAGGATGAGCCCACAGCTCATGCCGAGCTCTTCGCGTCCCCAATCGAGCGCTGCCGAGATGCCGTCGATGACCGTCCCGAAGGGCACCCCCCGGTCGGTATGGGTCTGAGGATCGAAAGAGATCTCCACATGGCGCACGGTCTCGGCATGGGCCCGCTCGAGGTAGGCCCGGGTCAGTTCGTAGAAATCCTCTTCGGTCCTCAGGACCGCCGCGCCCTCGTAGTAGATATCGAGGAACGACTGCAGGTCATCGAAGGCGTAGGCCGCCCGCAACGCCTCGATGGACTCGGAGCGAAGCGCGTGCCCGTTCCTGCGTGCCATCGCAAAGAGCAGCTCCGGTTCGAGGGTGCCCTCGATATGCAGGTGAAGCTCTGCCTTCGGCAGACCAGCGATGAACGCACGCACGGACTGCTGACCATGCCACGAATAGGGACGTTTCCAAGTCGAGGCGTAGCGCTGGAACGTGCATACTCGCCGGCCATGTCGCCCTCTACACCCCGCGTTCGGCCCGAGTTCGAGATGGTCGCGCCCTTTGCGTCCGAAGAAGTCGTGGCGCGGGTGAAGGGGGCCCTCGCTCGGGACGGTGTGGACGTGAAGGGGCTTTTCGCGAAGGGGCGCATCGAGCTCGTCCCAAATCCGGCGACTCGCCATTTTTGGTCACCGCAGCTCACTGCCGACATCGAGACCCGCGAAGAGTCGGCGGACGAAAAGACGGACGAAAAGGCGGGAGCCTCCACGCATATCCGGGTGCGCTTCGGTCCGCATCCCCACGTCTGGACCTTCTACATGGCGGTCCACGCCGTCGGTGCCCTCAGCACGATCGGCGCCGCCGTTTTCGGCTTGTCGCAGTACCTCGCTGGTGGCTCGCCTTGGGCTCTCTGGGCGCTGCCCGCGGCGCCGATCCTCGCTGCCCTCGTCTGGGCCCTCGCCTTCGTGGGCCAGGGCCTCGGCGCCGAGCAGATGTACTCTCTCCGCCGCTTCCTCGAAGAGGCCCTCGAAGAAACGTGATCGGCTCTGCTCGGCGGCGGGGGCGCCCGACCGCCGGCGCTACTCGAGCAAGCCGGTGCGGCCGTTGAACTCGGTGATGAGCGCGTCGAGTTCTTCGGCGACGTCGGGGATCGAGGTCCAGTAGCTGTCGTCATACCACTGGCGCTGAATCTCCTCGTAGCTCTTCTCCTGCTGCTCGACCCAGGTGTAGTACTTGAGATTGTGTACCCGCTTCCGGGCCGGGTAGGTCAGCTCTTCGACGTGGTCCGTCGAAGCGCCCAGGATCCACCGTTGGTGGGCAGCCGCCGCGTCGGCGTCGCTGAACTCGCCGCGCTCGGTATTCAGCTCGGCGAGGCGACTCCGGTACATCTCGATGGAATCGGTGAGCACCGTCACCAGGACGTCGCCCTCGCCCATCTCGTACCACTTGGCCATCTTGATGGCCGATATCATGTTGGCCGCGCCGGAGATGCCGAAGTACTCGAGGTGTCCGATGAAGTCGTCCGAGAGCCCGAGGCCCGCGAGGTAGCGTTGGCCGGCGGGTTCGTTGAAGAGGCGCATCGCCGAGATCGAGGCCTCGTCGTCGATGCCGATCAGCATGTCCGTGTTCTTGACGTTGTGGACCCACGGGATGTGCTTGTCGCCGATGCCCTCGATGCGGTGCTCGCCGAAGCCGTTCGAGAGCATGGTCGGGCACTGGATCGCCTCACTCGCCGCGATCTTCGCGTGGGGGAAGAGCTTCTTGAGGTAGTCGCCGCTGGCGATGGTGCCCGCCGAGCCGGTGGTCAGCGCCACGCCCCGGAAGGTCTCGCCCGCGCCCATGTTTTTCTCGAGGACTTCGGCCATGGCCCGGCCGGTGACCTCGTGGTGCCAGAGGTAGTTCCCCAGCTCGTCGAACTGGTTGAAGATGACTAGGTCCTCGCCGGACCGGCGCAGCTCCCAACACTTGTCGAAGATCTCCTTCACGTTGCTCTCGGTGCCGGGGGTGGTGATGACCTCGCCGGCGACGGTCTCGAGCCAATCGAAGCGCTCGCGGCTCATGCCCTCGGGGAGGATGGCGACGGACTCGCAGCCGAGCAGCGCCGAGTCGTAGGCGCCGCCTCGGCAGTAGTTGCCCGTCGAGGGCCACACGGCCTTTTGGCTGGTCGGGTCGAACTGTCCGGTGACCAGGCGCGGGGCGAGGCAGCCGAAGGCGGCGCCGACCTTGTGGGCCCCGGTCGGGAACCACTTGCCCACCAGGGCGAAGATGCG
This sequence comes from Deltaproteobacteria bacterium, assembly GCA_003647065.1. GTDB lineage: Bacteria > Myxococcota_A > Polyangia > Polyangiales > B10-G4 > B10-G4. The sequence continues at coordinate 10,959 of QMMC01000106.1, forward strand.
CGCCTTGGTGCCGGTGAGCTCCGAGGGCAGCTCGATCATGTTGACCCCGCCGAAGCCGCCCCCCGAGGCCTTCGGCTCGTTGTGCCAGGTGATGCGGAAGAGGTTCGCGGGGTCCACGTCCCAGAGGCCGACGCCTTTGAGCTTCGAACGGACGGCGTCGGGAATGAGCGTCGGGTCGGCCATCTGGGCCAGGGTGGGGATGACGATGTTGCGCTCGCGCGCGAGGCCGATGGTCTTCTCGAGGGCGGCTTCGTTTCGGGTCAGGTCGATCATGTTGCTCATCTTGCTCAACTCGCGGCCGAGGGGTCGGTCCCGAGGTCAGTGGGGGGGGGCGTTGGCGGTCAGTTGCAGGTCAGTCGCAGGTCAGTCGCAGGTCAGTCGGAGGCCAGCTGCTCGCGCAGCGCTTCCATGGTGGGGTCGATTACGGTGGGAGAGGTGTTCGCCGCCTGAATGGCGGCGTCGATGTCTTTGAGGCCGGTTCCGGTTACCAGGATCACGACCTCCTCGTCGCGGCCCACGGTGCCATCTTCGAGGGCGGCTGCGAGGCCCGCGTGGGCGGCGGCGGCGGCGGGCTCGGCGAAGACCGCGGCGCCGCGGCCGAGGTGGGCGATGGAGGCGATGATCGCCTCGTCGGAGACGGACACGTAGGCCCCGCCGGAGTCGCGCACAGCGCCCAGCGCCCGGAGGCCGTCGCTCGGGTCTCCGGCGGAGATGCTGTCGGCCCGCGTATGGGCGGCGACGGGGTCGATGGTCTCGGCGCCTTGGGCCCAAGCTCGGGCGATGGGGCTCGAGCCCTCGGCCTGCACGCCGAGGAGCTTGGGCATGCGGTCGATCCAGCCGAGGTCCACCAGTTGCCGGAAGCCGCGGTGCACGCCGGTGATGATGTTGCCGTCGCCGACGGAGACGACGACCCGGTCCGGCGCGCGCCAGCCCAATTGCTCGGCTATCTCGAACGCCGCGGTCTTCTTGCCTTCGACGGTGAAGGGGTTCTGCCCCGTGTTTCGACAATACCAGCCGAGCTGCTCCGCCGCCTCGGTGGAGAGCCGGAAGGCGTCGTCGTAGCTGCCGCGGACCAAGAGCAGACGCGCCCCGAAGATCTGCAGCTGGGCTATCTTGGCTGGTGGGGCGCTCTCGGGCACTAGGACGATAGCTTCGGTGCCGGCGGCCCGGGCCATGGCGGCGAGGGCGACCCCGGCGTTGCCGGTTGACGCGGTGATGATCGGAGAGACCCCGAGGTCTCGGGCCCGCTGGACCACGACGGCGCTGGCCCGGTCCTTCAGAGAACCCGTCGGATTACGGCCGTCGTCCTTGATCCAGACGCGCGAAAGCCCGAGCTCTGTCCCGAGGGCGTCCGCGCGGAAAAGCGGGGTGCCGCCGACGGTGCCGAGGGCTCCCGCCTCGGGCCCCGGGGGCGCCACGGGCAGGAGCGGGGCGTAGCGCCACATCGAGGGGTCTCGGCTGGCCTCGACAGCTTTCCGGTCCACGCCCGCGAGGTCTTGGGTGACGTCGAGATTGCCCGCACACCGGGGGCAGGTGTAGGTCGCCTCGGCGGGGCCGAAATCGGCGCCGCAGGCCGAGCAACGATAACCAGAAAATGCCATGCGGCCGGCATAGTGCCACGGGTGGTGCGGATGTAGTATCCGCCGTTATGGCGGAGCTCGTACCTCACCCCTTTGGCCGGCTCGTGACGCGGATGTTCCGCGAGCTGAAGCAAAACAACTCGATCTTCGACCTTTCGGCGAAGCGTTTCGTGCGCGGCCGGGCTGATCGGGATACATCCGTGACCTTCCACGGCCACGTGGCGAGCACGCCCCTGGGGCCGGCGGCCGGGCCTCAATCCCAGCTCGCCCAGAACATCGTCCTGTCGTTCCTCGGGGGCGGCCGGATCATGGAGCTCAAGACGGTCCAGATCATGGACGAGCTCGACCTCCCGAGGCCCTGCATCGACATGCAGACGGTTGGCTACAACGTCGAGTGGTCTCAGGAGTTGAAGCTCCAGGAGTCCCTCGAGGAGTACGTCAAGGCGTCGATGCTCATCGACATGCTCGTGGTGAGCGGTGTCCTCGACCTCGCCCCGGGCTTCGAGCACGTGGTCTACGACATGAGCGTAGGCTACGACCTCGAGGGCATTCAGAACCCACGGGTCCAGGACTTCATCCGCGGCATGGTGGACGCGAAGGACCTGGTGGAGCGTTTTCGGGCCGAGATTCCGGAAGCGTATGCGCAGTACCGCGACCTCGACTTCCGCACGCGGCTTTCGGACACCCTGACGCTGTCGACCTTCCACGGATGCCCCCCGGACGAGATCGAGCGCATCATCGAATGGCTGCTGCGCGAGAATCGCCTGCATTGCATCGTGAAGCTCAACCCGACGCTCCTCGGTCCGGCGCGTGCCCGGGAGATCTTGAACGATGTGCTCGGCCATGAGGATCAGATCCCCGACACCGCCTTCGAGCAGGATACGAGCTGGCAGCAGGCCGTGGACTTCACGAAGCGCCTCGGCGAGACGGCTGCGGAACTCGGCATCGGCTTCGGAGTGAAGTTCTCGAATACCCTCATTGTCGAGAACGAGCGCGACTTCTTCCCCGAGTCGGAGAAGGTCATGTATCTCTCTGGCAAGCCGCTCCACGTGCTGGCCATGAACCTGGTGCAGAAGTTCCGGCAGACCTTCGGGGATGCCTATCCCATCTCGTTTTCGGCGGGCATCGACAAAGACAACTTTGCCGACGCGGTCTCCCTCGGGCTCGTGCCGGTCACCGTGTGCAGCGACCTGCTGCGTACCGGCGGCTACGCACGCATGACCAAATACTTCGATTCTCTCTACAAGAAGATGGATGCCGTATCTGCCGCGGACGTCCCGACGTTCGTGATCAAGGCTCGCGGTCACGGAGAGGCGGCCCTCGACGGGCTCGGCCTCGACGCCGACGTGGCGGCCGCCTGCCGAGCGGCCCTCACCGAAGGCGGCGACCTCCGAGCCGCGGCCGGGGACGCGTGGGAGCGATGGGTCCGCGCGGCGACACTGCTCAATACCGAGAGCTACGTGGCCGGTCTCGAGGACGACGCCCGCTATGCGAGCGACGCCATCAAGGTGCCCAAGAAGGTGGGCTCGGTCCTCGAGCTCTTCGACTGCCTCACCTGTGACAAGTGCATCCCCGTGTGCCCCAACGACGCCAACTTCACCTTCGTCTTGCCCCAGGTGGAGATCCCCACGGCCACGCTGCGCCGGGGGGAAGGCGGCGCCTTCGTCGCCGAAGCCGGAGAGCCCCTGCGCATCGAGAAGAAGCACCAGATCGCGAACTTCGCCGACTTCTGCAACGAGTGCGGCAACTGCGACGTGTTCTGCCCCGAAGACGGCGGCCCCTACGTTCTCAAGCCGAGGTTCTTCGGCTCCGAAGCCGAGTGGACGAAGTACCCCACCCACGACGGTTTCTTCGTCGAACGCACCGGCGGAGGGGATCGCGTCCTCGGACGGTTCTCGGGGAAGGGCTTCGAGCTACGCCTCGAGGGGGAGCGCGCGACCTTCGAGGGTGAGGGCTTTGCCCTGGGCTTCGACGAAGGCGACCCCGCAGGCACGGCCGAGGGGGACCTCGACGGAGCGGTCGACCTCACCTACTTCCACATCATGAACTGGTTGCGTAAGGCCGTCCTCGACGGCGACCAGGTGAACTACGTCAACGCTTGAGTCGCCGATGAATGAGAAGGAGCAGCGCCACCTCATGGTGGAGCGCCAGATCGCGGCCCGGGGGATTCGCGACCAGGCGGTCCTCGACGCGATGCGGGATGTGCCCCGAGAACGCTTCGTCGCCGAGCACCTGGCCGAGTTCGCCTACGACGACACCCCCCTCGGCATCGAGGAGGGGCAGACCATCTCGCAGCCCTACATCGTGGCGCTGATGGCCGAGGCCCTCGAGCTGACGCCGACGTCCCGCGTGCTCGAGGTCGGCGCGGGCTCCGGCTACGCCACTGCGGTGATGAGCCACTTGGCCGATGCGGTGTATGCGATCGAACGGCACGAACTGCTCGCACACAACGCCGGCGTCCGGCTTCGAAACCTCGGCTACGGCAACGTTCAGATACGCCATGGTGACGGGACCCTCGGCTGGGCCGAGCACGCCCCCTACGACGCCATCGCCGTCGCCGCCGGGGGCCCTGATGTTCCTCGGAGCCTGCTCCAGCAGCTGGCGGTCGGCGGGCGCCTCGTCATGCCCGTCGGCCCCGATGAGCGCGTGCAGGAGCTCGTCCGCGTCCGCCGCCTCTCGGAAGAGCGCTATGAGCGCGAGTATCTCGGCCGAGTCTCGTTCGTGCCGCTCATCGGGGCCGATGGGTGGTGAGACACCCCACAAGGTAGGCGCCTGCGCCGCTCGACTTCTCCGCCATTGGCCCCAGGGTTCCCCGTGTATATATCCCGGCGAACCTGGAGGTAGTGATGGAGTTGACGACGGTGGTGAGTTGGAAAGACGGGATGGCCTTTGACGTCGAGATGGACGGCCACCACGTGACGATTGACGCTCACGAAGAGTTTGGCGGTCGTGACCTCGGCCCCCTGCCCAAGACGTTGCTCCTCGGCTCCCTCGCGGGCTGTGGTTCGATGGACGTCGTCGCCATCCTCGGCAAGATGCGGGTTCCATTCCGCAGCCTGGTGGTGGATGTCGCCGGTCAGATTACCGACGACCACCCGAAGAAGTTCACGAACATCGTGCTCAACTACCGCATCGAGGGCGATGACCTGCCCCTCAACAAGGTCCGCCGGGCCATCAATCTCTCCGAGGAGCGGTACTGCGGCATCTGGGCAACCCTCGAGCCCAGCGTCGAGCTCTCGAGCGTGCTCTTCGTCAATGGCGAGGAGATGCCGGCGCCCCCAGAAGAAGAGTAGACGAAGACTGGGCGAAGAGTAGACGAAGAGCAGACGAAGAGCAGACGAAGCCCGGGGCCCGCGCCCTCGTGCTAAACGTCGCCGGCGATGATCGGCGGCGTCGAAAAAGCCCTCCTGGCTCTCCTCCTGGTCGTGCTCATGACGGGCATGGGGGCGACCCTCACCTTTCGCCAGTTCGGTGAGGTCGTCCGGCGGCCGAAGGGCGTCCTGGTGGGCCTCGCCTCGCAGTTCGGGTGGATGCCGCTGGTCGCCTTCGGCCTGGCGACGGCTCTCGACCTGCCGGCCGAGCTCGCCCTCGGCCTCATCATCATCGGTTCGACGCCCGGCGGGACGACCTCGAACCTCTTCACCTATTACAGCGGCGCCGACCTCGCGCTCTCCATCTCGATGACCGTCGTCTCGACCCTCGTCGCTGTCGTCGTGATGCCGCTCTTGCTCCTAGTCTACGCGGCTCCGTTCACCGGGGACGAACTCGAACTGCCCCTCGGCAACATCGTCACCACCCTCGCCCTGGTGCTCGTGCCTGTCGGTCTCGGCATGGCCATCCGCCGCCGGAGCGAGCGCATCGCGAAAATGCTCGAGCGCGCCGGCTCGTATAGCGGAGTCGCCGTTCTCGTCCTGCTCATCGCTTCGAGCGTGGTGCGCAACAGCTCCCTCTTTGCTCAAATTCCCGGCGCCGGTTACGCCGCCGCATTCTGCCTCGGCGTCGTCGGCATGGGCCTCGGCTACGGCGTCGCCCGCGGCGTCGGCCTCGGTCTTCCGCAGCGCCGCGCGGTGGCCCTCGAGACGGGCATCCAAAACAGCCCCCTGGCCTTCGGCGTGATCCTCGCGAGCTTCCCCGACGAGCTCACCGACCGCATGCTCTGGCTGCCCATGCTCTACGCCCTCTTCGTCCTGGTCAGCGCTTCGGTTGCGACGCTCATCTTCCGTCGCTCTGCTGCGGGTGCCGCTCCCAGGTAGAACGGCGCCCGACAGCCCTTCGACTACTGCCGACGACGCGGCCAAAGCACGAGCGCCCCAAGAGCCCCGAGAGCCCGAAGGGCGCGCGGTTCGTCTTTTCGCTATTGAGGTCATCCGACCCACGGGGCCATCTGTCCCCATTTGGAGAAGTGCTCAAATCTAAGCGATTTCTACTGCACTGCCTGTGTATCGAGGGGGCTGGCTGGGGCCCATGACTCCACCTCTCGACTTCGCAGGACGACGTGGCTTTCTGTAAGCATCGGAAACGACTGCCGTTTTTTCTGTGGCACGTGAAGCCCTGATGGCGTGGCACGACCGTTGCGACGAGGCTTCGTGCAATGAGACGAAGTGTTCCGAACGCTCGAAAACCCCCTAGATATGGTGCTTTTGTACCAGAAGGTCGGAGTCGTAGATGATTGAAAAAGCCAGGCTCATCACGACGGTCGGTGTCGTCTTTCTCGGGTTTGTCGGCGCGTCTTGCGCCGGTCCCGTCGTCTCCGACTCGGCGGTGGTCTGTGACATTGGCCAGACTCGGGAGTGTGTCTGTTCCGGCGCGCTACCGGGGGGCCAGGAGTGTCTCGGCGATCGCACCGGTTGGGC
>QMMC01000107.1 GCA_003647065.1 Deltaproteobacteria bacterium
ATCCAGGTCGTCCTCGAGACCGCCTGTGACGCCGTCGCTCAACGCACCATGACGGCCTGGCAAGCGGGAGACAATCCGTTCGAGTCCATCCGCTCTTCCCTCGCCGAGCTCTGGAAGGTCCGGGCCGAGCGCACCCCCGAGGCTCGGGTCATCGCCGACCTGCTCGCCCAGAGCCAGTACGACGAAGTGCTGCGGCCCAAGCTCGCGGCCTACTACCGCTACGCGGCCTCGCAGGTGCACGAAGCCATCACCCCGACCCTGCTCGCCGCGGGCCTGACCCCAAAAGTGTCTCCGGAGGTCCTGCCCCGGATCCTCCTCGGGCTCCTCGACGGCTTGGTGATGCAGGTCTTCGTCGATGACGACGCCCTCACCGAGGACGACGTCGTGACCGCGGTCATCGCCGTCGCCCAGTCCATGTTCGAGTTCGCCCCGGTCGCCCCATGAGCTTCGACGAGGTCATCGCCCAGCCGGTCGCCGTCCGAGTCCTTTCACGGGCCGTAGAACGCGGACGAATCGCCGAGAGCTATCTCTTCGAGGGGCCGAGCGGGGTCGGAAAGACCCGGACCGCCATCGCCCTCGCCCAGTCGGTCCTCTGCCCGGTAAAGCCCAACAAGGGCTGCGGAGATTGTGCGGTCTGTACCCGCGCCGCCGACGGCAGCCACCCGGACGTGCGCATCTTCCTGCCTCGGGAAGACGGCAACCGGAACATCCAGGTCGAATACCTACGCGAAGAGATTCTCCCCTTCGCCCAGTACGCTCCCTTCGAAGCCGAGGCCGCGTTCCTCATCTTCCCGGAGGCGGACGTATCCTTTCCGGCGCGGCACCCGGAGTCGGCGAACGCGCTGCTCAAGACCCTCGAAGAGCCGCGCCCCGGCGTGCATTTCGTCCTGCTCTCGGAACGACCGGACCGCCTCCTGCCGACCATCCGGAGCCGGTGCCAGAACGTGCGCTTCTCTCGGCTCCCGACCCAGGTCCTCGAGCGCATCTTGAAAGAGCACCAGATCCCCGAGGCCAAGCGAACTCCCGCCGTCGCCCTCGCCGACGGTCGCGCGGACCGGGCCCTCGCCCTCGCCGAGAGCGGCACCGCCGAGATGGTCCTCGACCAGGCGATGGCTATCGACCGCGCCATCGTGAGCAAGAAGCCCGGCTCCCTCGTCTCCATAGCCGAAAAGCTCGCAAAAGATGACGACCTCGAGCTCACCCTCGAGACCCTCGGCACCTTCTACCGCGACGTCGCCGCCCTATCCCTCGGCGTATCGAGCGAGGGCCTCTCGTTCCGGCACCGCTGGGACGAGGTCCGGGACCGCGCCGCGGTGCTCACCCCAGCCCGGGCCGCAGCCCGGGTCGAGATGATCCGCCGCACCGTCGACACCTTCGAGCGCAACGCCAACAAACACATCGCCCTCGACGCCCTGCTCTTCTCGCTGCGCGAGGCTTGAGGGCGCATGCCGGGCTTCAACCAGCCAACCAGAGCATCGCAACCAGGCTGACTTCAGCGACTACGCCGTCGCCCCGGCGCGGTTGGCGACAGATGTCCGGCATGCGCTGACACGCGTAGAGCATCGCGGATTGCGCTGAATCGAAGCGCGACCCACTGGCCGTGTAGTAGCTGCGCCCCGTCCTCGCGTAAGCGCCGTTTGGGTAGTACCAGGTGCCGCCGCTGGTGCGCGCGTAGGCACCGCCGGGGTAGTAGTAGGTGCCGCCGCTGGTGCGCGCGTAGGCTCCATTGGGCCAGTAGTAGGTCCCGCCCGAGGTTCGGAGATAGCTCCCGTTCGCCCAGCGCAGCGCGCCCTCACCGTAGTCTCCCCGGCAAACAGCTCGGCGGGCGCCCACCACCTCCGCCGCAGCGAGTTCATCGCCGGCGAGGGTCGCGAAGGACTCCATCAGAGTGAGCGTCTGGCAGGCTTCGGTGTCGTTGGCCTCCTGCATCTCATGACGGTCTCGGCGATGACGCCGGCCCCGCCGCTCGTGGCGTGTCCGTCGCTCTTGGCGAAACGTACGACAGGCGCGCCGTTCCAGGCGTTCGAGGTCGAGGCTGTCGAGTCCCTGGCCCTGAGCAAACGCGCGTGTCTGGCGCACGGCAGCGCAGTCGTCCGAGTTGCTTTGGGCCGACGCGGCGAGGGGGGACGAGACCAGCAAGAGAGCGGTGAACGTGAGAAGGATGATTGCTTTCACGAAGACACCGACTCGAGGCCGGCGCCTCGTATTCAGTCTACGGCTCCCGAAACCGAACCGTGAAGTCGTCGTCCTGAACCGTACAGAGCACGTCGTCGGTGACCTTGTACTTTGGCCAGAGTTCGGCGACCGCCTCTTCACTCGTGAGGAAACAGCGCCCGCGCACCATGCCATGGCGCCCGACCTCGTGATCGAGCTTGACCGTGTAGCAGTCGGGCCGAAGGCTGAGTTCGTGGAGCAAGCGCGCCATCGGCGCGATCGCCGTCGACGTGAAGCAAAGCTTCTTGTTGCAGTAGCTGCCCGCCTCGTGGGCCGGTCCATTTCGCTTCAAGAACTGACCGTCACGCTGGAACTTCGTGACGATGTCTGTCGGGTCGTCCGCTGCCATCGCCAAGAGTGTATCAAGCGAACCACCCGGGCAGAGCCCCCTCGACGCAACTGCAGGTCGGGACGTACGATGAACTGATGAGGAGGACCCGCTTTGCCTGCGTCGCGGTTCTGCTCCCCCTCGCGCTACTCGGCTGCGGGGTAGATTCGACCGGGGCAGGACAGGCAGCCCTCGCTCACCGCGGGAAACAATGAGCGCCTATCTCGACGTCAGCGGTCCAGCCGATGGCCCCGACCGAGTCGTGGAGCTCTCGTCGATCACGAAGATTGGCTCCCTCGCCTCGGCGCACGTCCACCTCGAGAGCAAGGATGTCAGCCGAATGCACGCCGTGATCGAGGAAAGCGGCGGCGAGTATCGTCTGATCGACCTCGGGTCGACCTCCGGGACGTTGGTCAATGACCAGAAGGTAAACTCCGCCCTTCTCTCCCACGGCGACGTCATTCGAGTCGGGTCTCACCACCTGCGCTTCCGCAGCTCGACAGGCGCCAGCGAAGTGAGCATGCCCCGGCCCCCTGGCGTAGATTTCGCGCGTAGTGCCCCGGAATGCCCACACTGCTCCGGTGCGCTGAACGAGCGAGTGTGGAACACCGGCGGTGGCTATCGGGATGGCGCGACCAAGCGCTATTGGCGCTGCGACCCTTGCCGTCTGACCGTGACCGCCGGCGAGGTTCTACAGGCTCGATACGGGCGCAAGGAGGCACACCTCGGCGGGTCGATGCTCGAACGCGACCGGCGCCCCAGCGGTCTCGACTGTCCGCACTGCCCCGGAGAACTCGAACACCTCACTCTCGCCTGGGACACCACCTGGGTCGAAATCGAAGAATGCCCGCGCTGTGGCGTGGTCGTGATGGACGACGGCGAAGGAACACTCCTCGACCGCCTCCTGGGTCACACCCCGAAGCGCTAACGGCGCAGGGCGAGTTGGGCGGACGACGCGGCTGAGTTCAGAGCTCCCGGGCGTTCATCGTCACGGCGGTGACTGGACGGTCCCGTTCGTCCGTCTCTACTCGAGCTATCGCGTCGACGACGTCCATGCCTTCGACCACCCGGCCAAAGGCCGTGTGTCGGCCTTGGAGGTGAGGCGTACCGGCCTCCGCCTGGATGATGAAGAACTGGCTGCCGTTCGTATCGGACCCGGCATTGGCCATCGCGAGCACGCCACGCTCCATGCGAATCGAGTTATCCTCGTCTTCGAAGTCCCCGCCGTAGGCACTCTGCCCGCCGCTCCCGGTCCCCGTCGGGTCCCCGCCCTGGATCATGAAGTCATCGATGACCCGGTGAAAGGTCACCCCGTCGTAGTAGCCGTCCTGCGTCAGCATCATGAAGTTGGTCACGGCCTTCGGTGCCGCGTCCGCATCGAGGACGAGCGAGATGTCCCCGAGCGACGTCTCCAGCACCACCTCATGGGTGCCGGTGAGCAGCACGTAGCCGTCGGTCACCGAGCCCGAACAGGCGGGGAGGAGGAGCAGGGGGGCAAGGACAAGCAAGGCGGCGATGGACTGGCGCATGGCCGCGCAGTCTAGTGAGTGTTCGCCGGGCCGCCAGCCGCTCATGGTCGGTTCGTCGCACGCTCCCGGCCAGCGGTCGGGTCCATGGAGTAGGTGCGTCGATACCGAGTCCGAAAGCTGTTCCTCGCTGGGCCCGTGCCCGTGGATGATTCGCAGAGGTCGAGGATGAGCTCGGTGCTCAGCTGGGAGTCTCCCTGGTGCCAGCGGTGCTCGCGCCGGGGCACCGAGGTGACGCCCTGAATCATGGCGCTCGAGTCTTGACCGTAGCGGTCACGGAGCTCTTGGACATGGAGCTCGAAGCGCCGTTCGAGTTCGTCGCGACCGAGTCCGCGATGCTGGTGGTAGCAGGTCACGGAGCACCCGAAGGGGTCGAAGTGCCGGCGGCAGCGCAGGGGCTCGCGGGAGAGCATCACCTGCACTTCAGGACCGATTGGAGACGGGGCGGGCTGACCCTCGGGGCGCACCGGGCCCGGATCTCGGCAGACCGTGTCGAAGACCTCGGCAAACGACGGGCAGTCGCCGGAGGCCCGGCATCGACGCCCGCCGAGGGGGATCATCTCGACTTGATGCTGACCCGCCCCGGGCTCGCAGTGCCACTTGTCCTCGCCGGTTTCGAAGACCGAAACCCCGAGGACCGGCGCCGGCTCGCTCGGCGCCCCCGGCGGGCTCCCCGGCCGTGGTGTGGGGGCCGGGGCTGCATCCAGAACCGACACCGCAGAGGGCTCTCCGCAGGCGCAACCCAGCACCAGAAACGCAACTCCGAACCTTCGCATGACGCGTCAGACGCGGCACCCGCAGCATCGGTCTACCGGAGCCAAGAGCCCGCAGGCCTCTCCACGGCTGCGCTATCCAATGCCGGCCTTCCCGGGCCCGTTCAAAGCCCCGAGAGGAAGTCCCAGAAGGCCGGCGCCGAAAGGTGGTCCTGGCGCGAGTGGTCGAGACCCGTCGTCTGACACCAGACGACCGGCGTGGCGGGGTCGCATCCGGCGTAGGCCTCACACGGAGGAAACGACGTCGGCGTTCGCGGTGCAGCGGCGTCACAGCCATTGCGGGCGAGGTGGGTATCGCGTGCCGCCTCGCTCGCGCTCAGCGCCACGATGGAGTCGGTGTCGTCGTGTATCAAGAGCGCGGCGACGGTGCCCACGCAGGAGCTGCCCCCCTGGCCCCCGGCTATCGTAGCCACGCCGCGCAGCATGTCGCCGCGCACACACCCGAGCCGATGGGTCAGGAAGGAGCCGCTGCTGTAACCGGTAGCGAAACGTCGCGAGAGGTCCCCGCAGAGCGCCGACTCGACCTTCGCGACCAAGGCATCGAAGAGGGCGACGCCGGTTCCGTCCGCGACCGTATCCCAGCAGTCCGCGACGGACCTGCCTCTGACCAGGATGGCATCCGCCCCCGAGTGCTCCTCGACCGGCGGGTTGTTGCGCGCCTCGCTGGTCACCTCGCTGCATCCGTGGAACTGATAGATGACCGGGTACGCCCGGCGCGGGTCGTAGCCGACAGGCACCCAGACCCAATAGTCGCGAGTCACAGCGTCGACGTCGACGGTCTGGGCGACCCACTCGCCCGTCGCCAGAGCGGTCTCGATTCCGCAGCCTGCGCTGCCCCCGGGGATGCCTCCATCGATGGTTCCGCCGTCGACGCTGCTATCACGGACGTCACCCGCGTCTTCGTCACCTGCGTCGCCGGCACCACCAGAATCGTCGCCGCCATCGACGGATCCACCGTCACTCGGCGGCCCGGAGCCGTCATCACAGCCGAAGCAGAAGCCTCCGCACGCGACGACGACGAGCAATACGAATCGCGTCATTCGCGAAGGGTACCACCGGGGCGGCCGTTGCATCTGGCTCCGGCGCGCCAGCCAATGGAAGCCAGGCTCAGTCGGGACTGATGAGGAGAAGTCATCGGGCATCGGACCGACGTTTGGTAAGCGAAGAATCGAGCCACCTGTTCTATGCTCGCCCGGTCGCGGGTTTGGCAGGGAGCCTTCCTGCTGGCAGGGGGAGACATGTCCGCAAGAGAGAACGCACGTCTCGAAGAGGACGCTCGCCGGGAGAAGAACTGGAAGCGGTGGGGGCCCTACCTTTCGGAGAGGCAGTGGGGAACGGTCCGCGAGGACTACAGCAGTGACGGCGAGTCCTGGACCGACTTTCCCCACGAGCAAGCGCGCAGCCGAGCCTATCGTTGGGGCGAGGACGGTCTCCTCGGCTTCACCGATCGACGCTGCCGCCTATGCTTCGGCCTCGGTCTTTGGAACGGCAAGGACCCCATCCTCAAGGAGCGGCTCTTTGGACTGACCGGCCCCGAGGGCAACCACGGCGAGGACGTGAAGGAGCTCTACTACTACCTCGACGCCACGCCGACCTACTCCTACGCGAAGGCCCTCTACAAGTACCCCCAGGCCGCCTTCCCCTACGAGGCCCTGGTCGAGGAAAACCGCCGCCGCGACAAGGGCTCGCCCGAATACGAGATCCTCGACACCGGCGTCTTCGACGAAGACCGCTACTTCGACGTCTTCGCCGAGTACGCAAAGGCGTCGCCGAACGACCTGCTCATTCGCGTCACGGTTCACAACCGCGGCCCCGAGGCGGCACCGATTCACGTCCTGCCGAACCTGTGGTTCCGCAATACCTGGTCCTGGGGACGCACCACCGACGGGTACTGGCCGAAACCAACGATCGAAGCCCAGGGAGCAGGCCTCCGCCTAGAGCACGACTCGAGCCTCGGCGCCTTCCGGTTTTTTGCCCAGCGGGAAGCGGCGCCGCTCTTCACCAACAACGAGACGAACGCCGCGCGCATCTACGGCAGCGCAAATACCGAGAACGCCGCGAGTGCCGAGAATTCCGAAGACGCAGTGAAGGACGCCTTCCACGATTTCGTCATCCACGGCGACGCGGGCGCCCTCGCCAAGGGCGGCCACGGTACCAAGGCCGCCTATCACTACGAGCTGACCATCCCCGCCGGCGGCGCCGAGACCCTGTGCTTCCGCCTGGTCACCGAGGATGAGGCCCAGGCCGCACCCTTCGCGGATTTCGAGGACGTCTTCGCCCGACGCATCGAAGAAGCCGACGCTTTCTACGAAGACCGCCTCGCCGAGAAGCTCGACGCGGAGGAGCGGACCGTCGCCCGACAGGCTTACGGCGGCCTGCTCTGGACCAACCAGGTCTTCCACTACGTCGTCCGCGACTGGCTCGAAGGCGACCCGAACGCACCCACTCCGCCGGCCGAGCGGTGGACGGGGCGCAACGCCGAATGGCGCCACCTCTTCAACCTCGACGTCATCTCGATGCCCGACAAGTGGGAGTACCCCTGGTACGCCGCGTGGGATCTGGCGTTCCACATGATCCCCTACGCCCACCTCGATCCCCAGTTCGCCAAGGACCAACTCCTGCTCTTCTTGCGCGAGTGGTACATGCACCCCAACGGGCAGATCCCCGCCTACGAGTTCGCCCTCGGCGACGTGAACCCGCCCGTGCACGCTTGGGCCGTATGGCGCGTATACCGCCGCGCCTCGGTGCGCGGCGACCGCGACGTCGATTGGTTGAAGCGGTGCTTCCAGAAGCTCCTGCTCAACTACGGCTGGTGGGTAAACCGCAAGGACGCAGACGGCAACAACCTGTTCAGCGGCGGCTTCCTCGGCCTCGACAACATCGGAGTATTCGACCGCTCGAAGGACCTGCCCATGGGCGGAACGCTCGAGCAGGCCGACGGGACGGCGTGGATGGCCTTCTTCTGCGGCACGATGCTCTCCATCTCCATCGAGCTCGCCCAGTATGACTCGAGCTACGAGGACATGGCCTCGCGCTTCTTCGAGCACTTCGTCGAAATCGTCGATGCCCTGAACCACCTCGGCGGCGGCGGCCTCTGGAACGAGGAAGACGGCTTCTACTACGACCACCTGCACGCCCGCGGTGAGGTGATGCCGCTGCGGACGCGATCCCTCGTGGGCCTCGCGCCCCTCTTCGCGGTGCACATCCTCGAGCAGGACAAGATAGACAACCTCCCGGCCTTCAAGGCGCGCATGGAGTGGTTCCTCGAAAACCGCGACGACCTCTCGAAGACCATCAGCTACATGCAGGAGAGCCCAAAGCACGGCCATCGCCTCCTCGCCGTACCCACCCGCGAGCGCCTCGAGCGCGTCCTCGCCTACATGCTCGACGAGTCCGAGTTCCTCTCGGACTACGGCATCCGCAGCCTCTCCCGGGCCCACGCCGACCCGCCCTACGAGTTCTGGGCGGACGGCGAGCGCCACACCGTGGGCTACACCCCGGCCGAGTCCGACACGTACATGTTCGGCGGCAACTCGAATTGGCGCGGTCCCATCTGGTTCCCGTTGAATTTCCTGCTCGTCGAGGCCCTCGAGCGCTACGCCTTCTTCTACGGCGACGACCTCCAAGTCGAACTGCCGACCGGCTCCGGCAACTACGTCACCCTCGACGTGGCCGCCGCCGAGATCGCTTCACGTCTCTCCCGCCTCTTCGTCCCGGACGAAGGGGGCCGCCGGGCCTGCCACGGTAACGACGAGCGCTACACCGGGGACCCGTCCTGGAAAGACCTAATCCTCTTCTACGAGTACTTCGACGGGGACACCGGGCGCGGCTGCGGGGCGAGCCACCAGACCGGCTGGACGGCCCTCGTCGCGAGCTGCCTGGAGAAGGTGGCGCGAAGTCGTAAGTAGTCCGCTTCGCGTCGTCTGCGCTTTCGCACGGCGATGGAGCCGGGGCGGCTGCTCTCATGGCGGCCATGGACCGACGACTCCTCGTTCTCTGCCTGCTCCTCTCGGCGTGTGGCGCCTCCCCCGGCTACTCCGAGGACGGCACGACCGCCGCCGCCCCCGGCGCCGGCCCGATCACGGCGAACGTCAATGTGGTGAACGTGACCAACAACGTCTACGTCGCCTGGGGGGACCACGGAGCCGAGGAGGTCGATTGGGAGGACGCGCGCCTCGCCCGAGCCGTCAATGAGACCGCGTCCCTCATCGGCCATCCCGTCGAGTTTCACTTCAACGTCTCGATGATGCCGCGTCCGACGGCGTGGTTCTTCGACGCTCTCTTCGAGCGCGACATCGGCGGGGTGCCCCGCGACATCGAGCGTTTCAAGGGCCGGAGCCCGCAGGCGTTCATCTACGGCGCCGAACACCTGAAGCAGATCTATTTCGACTACGACGGCTCCGTGCGCGAGACGGGCATCACGTTCAACGCCGAACGCGGCGTGCTCTGGGTGCGCATGGGAGGCCGGTACATCCCCGACGGGGTCGTGAGTTACGGCTTCCGCACCGCCTACGACGCTCGCCTCGACCAGCGCTTCGACGGGAGACGTGCCGAAGAGGTCGACCCGGCGGAGTTCCGCGACTACGCGAGCTGGATCGACAGCCGCGGCTTCCGGGGCGACCGTGAACGGCGGGCCGGGGCTCTTCGCAATGCCGCCGTGCTCTGGGACCGAACACGCCAGGGGCCGGCGGACGTTCACGGGGAAATCACCGAATGGTTGTCGAAGAAGGTGAGCTTCCTGGTGCAGGCCTACGGCCGCCACGCTGACGAGGTCGAGGGCCAGGGCCCCGGAACCCCCTGGGGTGACGCCGAGGAGGCCTGGTGCAAGTGGGTGAACGCCGCCTGGCCCGGGCTGAACGACGAACAGCGGGCAACATTACTCGACAAGATGTACATCCGGCGCACGGGGCGAGGCCGCGAAGACGACCCCTACCTCCGCGACATCTTCCCCGGGGTCGACCTCTTTCAGCTCTCCCTCGGGGTGCTCGACCGCTGGGTCACCGCCGGGCACCCGACGCCAGCCCGCGTCACTCGCCGCGAGCACACCCAGCAGCTCTACCTCTGGGTCGTCTGCGCACCCCGGCCGGAAGGGCGCCGCATGTACGACCGCGGTCGCTGCGACAGCGACTTCTGGCGTCACGCGGTGACCGACTCTCAGCTCCGCGACCGACTCTTCGCCGAGATCCTGCGCCGCGATGACGACCAGGTGACGGAGGCCCTCTTCGCCAACCTCAAGTGGTTCTCGAGCGACTACACCCTCGAGGCCTGGCGCCACTTCGAGACCAGCCCGCAGCAGTGGAGCGTCGGCACTCGGGTGCTCTCGGAGCTCATGAGCTACAGCCGGCAAGACCTCCGAGCCCAAATGTACGACGACTCGGTGCGCCTGTGGCGCCGAAACCCGAGGCTCCGCGGGGCGCTGCTCTACCTGCTCGCGTGCATCGAGACGGGTCGCGGCTCGAGCCCCGTCGACTGGGACGGCTTCGCGCGGCTCTATGGGGGCCCGGCGAATCGCCGGGACTTCGACGCGTTCCTCTCCCTCGGCACCGGGGCCGTCTCCCGGGCGTACGTGGTCTGGCCCGCGTTGGCCCGTAATGCGAACGCCGCCGACGCCCTAATCCCTCACCTCGAGCGCGCCATGAACGACCCCGAAACGGGCCGCGACTTCGAGCGCGTCGCCCACGGCGCGCTGCGCTCCCTCGTGGAGGTGCTGCGCGAGCGCCGAGACACCGCGAGCATGTTCCGCCTGCGCCGCTTCTTCGAGCAACGCAAGCAGCAACGCCCGTCCGAGGCCCGCTTGATGGATACTTTCATCAGCATGACCACGCCGCGCTGACTGGGCCGGACACGGTCCCCTGGGAGGGCAGTCAGCCCCTTCCCAAGACGAGAAACGCACCCAGATTCGATGGTATGACGCAGCCGGAGCACCAATGATGCCGACCTATTCGATCGTGGGTGTCACCGTCACGGACCCAGAGCTATTTCAGCGATATGTCGATGGCCACGGCGCGACGCTGACAGAGTTCGGCGGGCGGTTTCTGGCCGCCGGCGAGGACTTCGAGACCATCGAAGGTGCCTGGCCTGGCCAGATCACCGTCGTCCACGAATGGCCGAATCGCGGCGCTTTTCATGCCTGGTACGCGTCGGAGGCCTACCGGCCCTGGAAAGAGATGCGCCACGCCGCGGCCTCGACAAATCTGGTCTTGATCGACGGCCTGCCGGTGGTACCCGATACAGACGCCGACTGATCCGGCGTCGACAGAGACATGGACACCCCCGACACGCCTTCTCGACCGGCACGACCAATCTCTCCGGAAGATGAAATCAGTCGCCTGCGAAAGCAGCTGGCCGCTGTCCAAGCCGACCACGACCGCCTGGCCTTCATCTTGGATTCGATCCCGGACCACATTTCTTACGTCGCCCGAGACCTCACCTATCGGGTGTGCAATCAGCGCTACGAAGCCGAACAGGGGGTGAACCGCGATGCCCTGGTCGGAAAACACGTCACCGAGTTCGTCGGCGAGGCGGGGTTCGACAAGCTGCGGCCGCATGTGGAACGGGCGCTGAAGGGTGAGCTCGTCACCTACGACAACCGCATGGACTACAGGTACATGAAGGAACAAGACGTCCAGGTGCAGTACGCCCCTCACCGGGCCGAAGACGGCACGGTCCTCGGGTTCTCGGTTTACGTTCGCAACATCACCGCCCAGCGCCGGGCCGAAGAGATGCTGCGCCGCCAGGCGCAGCACGACCCGCTGACGGACTTGCCGAACCGCATTCTCTTCGACGATCGATTGAAGCAGGTGATCGCCCGGGCCAACCGAGCCGGCAAGCAGTTCGCCGTCCTCTTCATCGATCTCGATGAGTTCAAGCAGGTCAACGACGCCCTCGGTCATGAAGCGGGAGATCAGGTACTGCGAGACGTCGCCCAAAACCTCCGGCAAACCATCCGTCGCAGCGACACCCTGGCCCGAATCGGCGGCGACGAGTTCGTGCTCCTAGCCGAGGAGTTCGACCACGCGGACCAGGTGAAGACCCTCGCGGAGAAGATGGTCGAAGCGATTTCGAACCTGCCGTCTCCAGCGCTCCAAGCCATGAAGGTCGGCGCGAGCATCGGCATCGCCCTATACCCGGATCATGGAGAGGATGCCCGGACCCTGCTCGTCCGGGCCGACGAGGCCATGTACGAAGCCAAGCAGCACGGCAAGGGCCGCTGCTTCTTTCATGGGACGTACCCGGGGTGACCTGTGGGTCTCGGTAGCCCCGAGAGCTTCAGACGATGGGCGTATCGTTCGGCGTCGCTGACGTAACCGTCTACGGCCGTCACGGGTCGAACGGGTGGGTATTCATCACCGTGGGCAATGACGACGAGACTCGACGTCGGGACCCCGGAGTTCAGACGTCCGACCTGCAAGCCCGCGATTGAGGTGGATGCACCGCAGAGGGGCCTCCAAGCCCGCGCACTCACCCCTACGGGCTGTACCACCACTTCTCGTCGAGCTCGCTCTTCATCTTTGCCGACCACGCATCGTCGCCATCAAGCCGTCCTCTCAGGCGTAGGGCCAATCTGGAAAGGCTCCATCGCTTGAAGCGCTCGAGGTCGTACGCCTGTTCAATGGGCCCTTCTTCTCCAAGACCGTATGCGTTCAGAATGCTAACGACCTCACCCTTCCCAACGATTGGACGCCAGAACCCCAGCTGTGTGGCGCGAGAGGGGTCTTCGAGAGGCAGGTTTCCGCGCACCGACCAGGGCTCATCATCGAGTTTCACCTTCACGACAAATGCGATGCCGGCGCCGCGCATCTCCTCGAGCGAGGCGGCTGGCTCACCGACCGAACGCAGGAGCCCAAAGACTTCGCAAAAAGCGAGCTTCGGTTCGATCACTCTGAGGTAACCCCGCTGATCGGCGACACAGAACTCCACGATATCACCATGGCGCAATGTGGCTGAGCCGGCGCCCGGCTCAGGCCCCAATGCCACGGCGATCATCGGTGTGGCGAGCGCGTCGCGAAGCTCCTGAACGTAAGCTTCGAAAGCGATGCGGCCCTCCGGCAGGCTCCAAGCCTGCCAGAGATAGCTCTTCTCGCCGATGAGCCTCGCCAGCTCCCGTGCGATCTCTTCCCTGAGCGGCGGGGGCCAATCCAACCCCCTGAGCGCCAATACGCGTCGCGGGCAGTCCGCAAGAGGCGTGCCCCTCAAGACTTCGGCGACGGCAAGAATTGCCGCACCGATGTCATCGTCCATGTAGTCCGTCAAACGGCCTTCATCGATCAACGCTCGCACACTCGCGATTGCTGCCTCTCGGGACGACGCCTCAACCAGCTGCACGAGCATGATATGGCCGCCATCGTATTCCCACCCCTTCATGGGTCAGTTCTACTCGCTGGGTGCCGAACTATCAAAACCCAGCATCGCCTCGACGTCCCCGCTGACCCCGTAGTCCACCTCGAGCCCCCCGCCCCGTCTGCCTCCGTTCCCCCGCGTCGTGGCCGTTCTCGATCGCCGCGATCGAGCGCTCGCAGTACGACCGAGTTACACTCTCCACGCAACTCCCCCGCCCTCGGGCCGATAAGGCCGCAGCCATGGGCGACCACGACAAACTCTTCAAGCGCGCCTTCAGCGTGCCCCGACACGCGGCGGGGCTGATCCGCACCATGTTGCCCGCTGCTCTGGTGGCGCGCATGGACCTTAGCAAGCTCCAGCTCGTCCCCGGGAGCTTCGTCGACCGCCGGTTGAGACACCGTCACGCCGACCTCGTCTTCCGGGTCCCGATCGACGGAAAGACGGCCTTCGTCTACTTCTTGTTCGAGCACCAGAGCAAGCCCGATGCGCTGATGGCGTTCCGGCTCCTGACGTACATCCAGCGCCTGTGGTCCGCCATCCTCCGCGACGAGCCGAAACGAGAGACGCTGCCCATCGTGGTGCCCATCGTGATTCACCATGGGAAGAGTGGCTGGACCAAAGCGCGAACGCTCCACGATCTCGTCGAGGGCCTCGATGAGATGCCGGAGCTCCGGGCCATGGTGCCCAACTTCGAGATGATCATCGATGACCTGGCCCGCGTCGATGACCCGAGCCTCCTCGCCCGACCCCTCGAGACGTTTCCGAAGGTCACCCTCTGGATGCTCCGCGATGCACGCACCATCGACGCGCTCTTCGCAAGCCTTGCCCCGTGGGCCGAGGAGTTCCGCAAGCTGCTGGCCCCGAACCGGGACCCGGACGACATCGGGACCGTCTTGGGCTATCTTTGGAGGGTCGCCGGGGACGTACCGTTCGAGACGATCCGTGACAAGTTCATCGAGGTCATCCCAGAAGTCGAGGCAGCCATGGCATCTCCCGCAGAGCAGCTCATTCAGAAAGGTCGCCAAGAGGGCGAAGAGCGCGGCTTGAAGAAGGGTCACCTGGAGGCCAACCGCACCATGCTGTCCCGCCAGCTCCAGCTCCGCTTCGGCGCCCTGGAGCCTGAGGTCGAGGCCTGGATCGCCGAGGGCAGCCCGGAAGAGCTCGAGCGCTGGCTCGAGCTCTTCGCGACCGCCGAATCCCTCGACGCCGTCTTCGCCGACTGAGCGGTCGGCAAGAAGGCGTAAGGGCGACGTCAGTCGACCGGAGCCGGGATTGGGACCGGAGTCGAGATTGGCACACTACGAACGCGACGGCACGTTCGCAGTACGAGCACCGCGGGCTGGTTTCCGGCTAGCTCGGGTCGAAGAAGACCCAGAGCTCGAGGTCGATCATCGCGTCGCCTGCGGGGATCGGGACGGCGATGGCCGGGACGCCGGCGACGGTGCCGAAGCGGGTGCCGGCCGCGTCGCCGCAGGTCGTGGTGAGGGCGCTCGGGCCTGCGGCTTCGTCGAGGGTACCGGTGAAGGTGATGTCGCTTTGCACGCCGGCTCGCAGCGGGTCCACGGGAGCTATCACGTGAAACGAAGCGTCGCCCTCGACCGACCCGGCAGCGCTCGCGAGCTGCCCGGCCGCGGAGAACTCGGCAATGCTGGCCACGATGACGTTGTCGGTGGCCATCACCGCCCGCGTGGCCGCCCAGCGGCCGTCCGGAATGACGCCGGTGGCGTCGAAGACGGGGGCATCCTCGGTCACGACCGCCGCGAGGGTGGAAACGTCGACGGGGTCCCCGACGCACTCCCCGGGGGCGTAGACCAGATCCCCGGCGACCGGGCTGCAGAAGCCGGCGTTGGGCGGCGTCACATAAGTGAAGGCGAAGCACATTTCGTCTTCGGTCCGGAAGCCCGCGCTGACGTCCGTGTCGGACGGGTTGTCGTAGGTGCACCGGACGACAAGCTCGTCGTCGACGGCGAGATCGATGGGCAGGTCGTAGAAGAGCTGGGTCTCGAAGTCCCACCCCCCGAGGCGCAGAAGGTTCTCGCTCCGGCCGCCGCGGACTCGGTCGAGTTCGAAGCTGGCGCCGATTTCGTGCATGTGAGGCATGCTGGCGAGGATGCGTACGGGCTCCCGGACGATGCACGACTGCTCGGCGGTCGACGAGCCCCGCGCCGGGATGGAGAAGCCGGCGGTGCCCGGGCCGGGGTCGGCCATCATGTATTCGGGTCCGGCGACCGGGGCGACGAAGAGCCGGACGCCGCTCGAATCCGACACGCCTTCGTAGGCGGCGCCGTTGTTGTAGTGAATCTGGAGGACCAGGCGGTCACCCGCCGAAAGGCGGACTCCTCCTTCGGGGAACTCGAAGGCTCCGGTCCCCGGCGCCCAAGCGTAGAGATACTGAAGGACGCCACTCGTCCCGACGGCGCGACGGAGCGTCAGATGATGCAAGACGCGACTGTCGTCGACGATCGCATCGAAGCGACGGATGAAGACGTCCTCGGTCACCAAAGCCGTGAAATCGCGTTCGAAGTAGCGGTCCACTTCGGTGGCGCTGACGGCGAAGCCGCCGGCCGTCAGGTCGATGACCTCGAGCCCTTCCGGAGCATCCGCGGGCGAGACGTACACGGGGCGGTTCGCATCGAGGCCTACCGGGTCCTCGACCCGAACCGCGCCGCACGACGCCCACTCGGCGATGACGTCACGTTCGCTGAGCGCCGGTTGCGGCGCCCCGGTCGGAGGCATCGTCCCCCCGGCAACCTGGGTGACCATGCGGTCGACGAGACGCATGCCCTCGACACCAACGAGGAGCGCGTCGTAGTCGGTCAGGGTGACCGGAGCCCCGAAGTCGGGGGTATCCCCGTGGCAGGCACCGCAGTGGGTCGTCACCAAGGCGCCGACGGTGGCATCCCAATCGACGCGCGAAGGAACGCAATCCGCAACGACCCCCGAGTCACTTCCCGGCGGGTCGTCGGTTCCGCAGCCCGCGGCGACGGACACCGCGAAGGCGACCGCGACGGAAATGAGAAGAAGGCCGCCGATGCTCTGGATGCGATTGGGCACGATGCAGCGAGACTAGCACCGTATCGGGACGGGCGGCCTCGATGCCACCGAACGCGACCGAACCGCTGACCTAGCTGACCTGACTGCCCGGCGGCAACTCACCGTCGATGGTCAGCACCGAGAGCGCGCTGTCGTCGCTCGCTGCGAGGACCATGCCTTCGCTGACCATGCCCATGATCTTGCGGGGAGCGAGATTCAGAACGACGACGACTCGTTTGCCGATGAGGGCTTCGGGCTCGTAGTGCTGAGAGATGCCCGCCATGACGTTGCGAGGCTTGTCCTCGCCGACGTCGACGGTCAGACGAAGCAGCTTCCGGCTCTTCTCGAGCTTCTCGGCTTCGAGGACGAGGCCCAGGCGGAAGTCGAGCTTGGTGAAGTCTTCGTAGGTGACGGTCTCCTTCACCGGGACGGGGCCACTCTTCTTCTTGGCGGCGTCTCCCGACGGGGCGGCCTTCTTGGCATTGGCAGCCTGCTTGGGCTTCGCCTTAGCGCCCTCCCCTTCGGCGACCCCGAGGCGCGTCAGAATCTCGGTCTGGGCGGCGTCATCGAGGCGCGGGAAGAGCGCCCCGGCCGGCGCCGTCTGGGTGCCCGCGGGCAGTTCGCCCCAGGTCGACGGCCAGGCGCTGGTGCCCTCCGTCGGCGCCACCGGCGGCAGCCCGAGCTGCGCCAAGAGGTCATCGCACTTGTCCGGCATGTACGGCCAGAGCATCACAGCGAGCCAGCGCAGCGCCTCGAGCACCGTGTAGGACACGACCGCCAGCCGCGCCGTGTCCTCAGGGCTCTCCCCCTTGGCCAGCTTCCACGGGGTCGTCGTGTCGACGTAGTGATTGGCGGCCCCGACGAGCTCCCAGATGGCGTCGAGGGCGCGATGCGGCGCCACGCCGTCGAGGTGCGTCGCCGCCGCCTCGGCGGACACCTTCGCGGTCGCGATGAGGGCCCGGTCGAGGTCGGTCAGCGAGTTCTCGGAGACCGCCGGCACCTCGTCGTC